>JBNJEM010000494.1:0-6107 GCA_051745935.1 Planctomycetota bacterium | reverse complement strand
CACAGGAGCCCGCATGGATGCCACGGAGCCCGCATGGATGCCACGGGCTTGTCCCGTGGTGGTTCACGCTCGCCGCTACAAACCGGTCGGACACACCACGCCTGGCCGTCGGTAGCGTGGAACGTAACGGACCACGGGACAAGCCCGTGGCATTTGCACCTAGAAACGGAAGAGCCGCAATTGAACACGCCTCCGAATCGTCCGGCACACTGGCTCCGCTCGCGATCCCCGTTTTTTGGAGAGGGAACGCGTCTCGCCGCTCGCTCAGCCAGTGCCACCCTCCGAAAAATGCCGCAGTTATTCCTGAGCCGTTCCTTACCAGTTTTCCATCATCCCGGCGTTCGGCCCGGCAGAGACCTGACTGGTGAGCCATCGTGTGGTCTCTTCGGCTCAGGAGCCACGTAGATTTCGCCGTCCGGGCACCTTACACTAAGGAAATAGCGCAAAACAGGGGCAAGCATTACGATGAGTGTTCCAGACGTGTGGTCGTCTGGAGAAATGTTTTCCGAATCTGGGTCTTTTTCGAGAGGATACAACCCATGAGACGCACGATGATGACCGGTTTGGTTTTGGTATTGGTGGTTCCTTTTTCGGCGCTGTGCGCGGAGGATGAAGGATTCGTATCGCTGTTTGATGGCAAGTCCCTAGAGGGCTGGGTCCAGCGCAACGGTAAAGCAACGTATCGGGCGGAAGACGGCGCCGTCGTGGGCCGTACAGCCAAGAACAGCCCCAACTCGTTCCTGTGCACCAAAAAGGCCTATTGTGATTTCGTGCTGGAATTTGAAGTGAAAGTCGACAAGGGGCTGAACTCGGGCGTGCAAGTCCGCTCCCGCAGCAGCGACGACTACAAGAATGGACGCGTGCATGGTCCCCAGGTTGAAATTGAAACCGCGCCGGGGGAAAACGGATACATATACGGCGAAGCCACCGGGCGCGGTTGGCTGAGCCCCGAACGGGACATCAAGGATGCCTACAAGAACGACCAGTGGAATCACTATCGGGTGCGGGCGGAGGGAGCACGGATTCAAACGTGGGTCAACGGACAAAAAATTGAAGACCTGACGGACGAAAAATCATCCAAATGCGGCTTCGTTGGGCTTCAGGTTCACGGCGTGGGAGATCGCGGTCCCTTCGAAGTCCGGTGGCGCAATATCAAGATCAAAGATCTCGCGCCCAAGAAAACAGCCAAGGCGCAGCAGGTCCAGTTCGAACCGGCTCCCGATGTGCGTTAACGTTTTCGGCGAGAAGGGGGCCCAGTCCAAACCAGCTCCCGTCTCGTTACCGGTTGCAAAACCAGACATGCCGCAACCGATCCGGAAGCCTGGCAGGCCAGGCAGAAGTGGCCTGCCAGGCAAACCGGCGAAATCAAGTTCGGGCTCAGTCGACCCCGATGCGTCTCCGCGAGCCTCGATTGGAAAGTTGCCTGGTTGCCCCGCTGGAGCGGTGGAACATAACGAATTGACCGACGTCGCGGTCTCCCGTCTTGCTGCTCTCCTTCCATTGGGGCGAGGGCAAACTCCAAGCCAGTGCCCTCTATTCTGCTGTGCTTTGCACCTTGCGGGTGTTGAACCAAGGACGAAGGCGTTGATCATAAGTTGGTCCGCCTTCCCCCTATCCGTGTTGACCGTTGTTCACCACGAGAGAAGTAACGAATAGGTAGTACGAGGGTGGGGTGGGGAAGAACTTTAAGTCCTTGTAGCCCGTTTTGTTGCGCCTTGCGTCCTTGGCCGCGCCGAATCAGGGACCGAAAGGACCAAAGGGAACACGGCGGAGGGGGCTCACGCGTCGAAAAAGCCGTGCGGCTTCTTCCGTTTCTTCATCCGTGGATCCGTTCTGCCATCCGTGGGCCTATCATGGCACCCGGAGCACCGCTGATGATCGTCACGGCGTGGGTGGGGCGATGTCCAGTGTTTGAAACGAGGACGCGCAACAAATGCCGCAAACCTACTTCTTCTAGCTGATCCAATTTCCGGGATTTTGACCAGCCCAGTGTGAGGGCGGCAAACCGCAGTACTGCGATTTCCATCACTGTTCTTTTGCACTGCCACTTCAGGGTGGTATGTGGACCATGTTACGATCGAGGCCGTTCCGCGAGATTTGACTGGAGGGGTTACGCTGAGTTTACCGATACCCGTACGGGAAACACGTCGCCGTTGCCAAGGATCTGTTCAAGGCCCAAAAAGAGTAAGAAAACGTTGCATGCTTGCTTGCACCAAGGGGATTGGAGGCGGAAGACAGGTTTTGTTACAAGCAGAAAAAACTCATCCAGTGCGGACAGCGGTTTCCCCGCGTCAGACAAGAGGTGGCATTTGAACTGGCATCCTAGCGAGGCGGTATGACGCGGCACGTCTTGGGGGTTGGTCCCGGAAATGAGCCACCGTTGCCGGGCCATTCGCGCTGGAAAGGCCCGGCTGTATTCATCGGTTTTCGTTTGGGCACAGTCCGCGGCAGCCCGACTTTGTTTCACCCTGGGCAAGTATTTGTGTAAGCGGTTGCCCGCCGCCAGCTTGAGATTTCACATCGCGGGGAGTCACATCACATGAAGATGAGTTTCTTTGATTGGGTTCGCGAAGGTGTTCGTCAATCGGTCTTACTGGGCCTTTCCGACGCGGCGACGGAGATCGGGTCCCCCAAAGACGCGCAAGCGTTGAATGAACATCTACAAAACTCAATCCAACAAGGGCGAATCACCACCGATTCAACGAAAGGCACGCGTGGGCGGCGGAAGGCACTCGGCCGCTCCCTGTCCGAAATCAGCGATGAGCAGGAGTGACTGAAATCGCCGGTTTCGAGGGGGCCACGGGCAACCATGTGGCTCTTTTTCACGGTTGATCATTTAGCATCGGAAAATCAATACTTGTCGCATGACCCGGGCTGCCGGGCGTCGGGCCAACGCCCTCGGCTTGTCCGAGGGATTATTACGTTCCTCGCTAAATTTCAAGGTGCAAATGCCACGGGCTTGTCCCGTGGTCCGTTACGTTCCACGCTACCCGCGACGAGGAGTGGTGTGTCTGACCGGTTTGTAGCGGCGAGCGTGAACCACCACGGGACAAGCCCGTGGCATCCATGCGGGGCTTGCGTGTCCAGGCCGTGTAGCGGCACCCGTGAACGGCTACTGGTGGCATCCATGCGGGGCTTGCGTGTCCAGGCCGTGTAGCGGCACCCGTGAACGGCTACTGGAAATGGTATCGCGTTACGACGCTCGCTCAGCCCGTGCCACCCAAGCTCAAGACCAATCCTGTTTGGTTGCGGCCGAGCGAAGCGAGGCTGCGCTAGTTAATCGCGGGGCCAGAGTCCGCTCGGCCACGTGTTGGAATCGGCATGGGGCCGTCCGGCGGACGGCGGCCCGCGCGCTGCACGGGATCCTTTTCAAACCGTCGTCGCCCCGAACAGCCCGAACTTCAGACGGCTAACGTGTTACCTCGATACGCATTTCTGAACTCCACCGTTCGGATGAGCGAGCAACTCGTGGGCGTTGCCTACTGAGCCGCGGCCTCGTTCGCTGAAACTGGTATGTACGAATCGAACACGCGCACGCCGCTCCACAGCGACTGATTCTCTTCGATGAACTTGAGATGACGGGGGTGTTTCTGATATTTGGCGTGTGCTGTCTTGTCGCGAAACACCAGGATGAGCGACACGTCAAAGTCCTTGACGTTGACTTCGCGATCAAGGTCTTCGGCCAACACGCCGACCGCGAAATAGACGGTTCCTTCATGGCCAGAGAGGTATTCTCGGCAGGCGTCCACGAGCTTTTCCTGGTTGGCTGTCGTACTTTCCTTCAACTTAAAGTAAACCACATGCGCAAGTCGTGGTTCAGCGGCGCTCGCGATCCGTGGAGCTGCGACAACGACGGCAAGGGTCATTAAGACGGCATAACGCATCATTTTCAGTCTCCCAACAAGTAAACCGTAGCATTTGAGAAAAGCGTGACGCCACACGGATGGCACGCGGTTTGTCCCGGGGTCCGTCACGGAACGCGGCATCTAGCCGCTTCCGCTGACGCCATGCGTTCCGCCACTCGAACGCCAATCCGCACGCTCAGACCTTAGGCAGTTCGTAGCCATTGCGTCGTGGATACGGATAATCTCGCCATTGGTTGGCTTTTTCGTTGCCAAGGAACTCCCATTTTCGCGGGTCCCATTTCAGCGATTTGCCACCGAGTTCTTCCGCATGAAGATAGACGATATTACCCAGATGGCAGACCGCTACCGTGCGCGCGCCGACTTCGATGGGGCAGTTGGGCTGTTTGCGGCTTAGCACGCAGTTAACCCAATCTTGACGATGTCCGCCATGTCCACCGGACGGCGCCTCGTACAGATGAATTTCGTCCTCGCCGATCTCTTTGTCAAACAGCCCCTCCGGTTTGCTTTCTTGTTTGCCGCGGTTCACGAAGATTTCACCTTCGGTCCCAAAGAAAGTCACGCCGCCGCGGCCTCCATGGACCACTTTCACCCCATTGTTGTAGACAAAGGTGACGCCACTCCCGGATCCCGGGTCTTCCGGGGGCACGATCTCCACCGGTCCTGAATCGTCCATGCCGAGCCCCCACTGGGCAATGTCAAAATGATGCGCGCCCCAGTCGGTCATGCCGCCGCCTCCGTACTCGCGGTAGTTGCGCCAACGGGGAAAGTGATCGTGCATGCCACGAGGGCTCAATATCGCGTTGTACTTCCGCATCGGAGCGGGCCCCAACCAGCGATCCCAGTCCAAGCCCGGCTCCATTTTTTCACCGGGCAAATCGCACGGCTTCGGTGGTCCCCCTACCGAAACTTCCACGCGTTCGATCTCACCAATGTATCCGTTCCGTACCAGCTCGCATGCTTTGCGGAAATTGCCACTCGCTCGCTGCTGGCTTCCGGTCTGGAAAATGATGTCCGACGCATTGACGGCATCCATGACGGCCTTGGCTTCCATCAAGTTGTTCGTCAGCGGCTTTTCGCAATACATGTCCTTGCCGGCCTTGCATGCGTCGAGGATGACCATGGCATGCCAATGGTCGGGCGTCGCGCAAACCAGGGCATCGATGTCGTCCCGGGCGATGATTTCACGATAGTCGTTGCATGCCGCGCAGTCGTCGTTCTCGTAGTGATCGTCGACGCGTTTTTTCCCCGCCTGTCGCCGGGTCGTATCCACGTCCGACACGGCCACCACCTTCACTTCCGGCATCCGCAGGAAATGTGGCAGGTGCGACCCGTACAGCATCTTGCCGATCCCCACGGCCCCCACCACGATTTTCTCATTCGCTGGCGCATTGTCGGCATCGCCCAGTACGTGGCGAGGAATAATCGCTGGCGCGGCGCACACGGCGGTGACGCCAGCCAGGAAACGTCGTCGTGAAAAAGATGAACCATGATGAGTCATCGGGCTCTCCAGTCAAACAGTGTCGTGAATGCAAGTAACAAAACGCGGTTTCGAGTTGGGGGCCCTCAGCGGCATCACGTACCGATTGTACTTCAGGCGGTCGGGTTTGTCCGGGTGGAAAGCTGCCCGACGCAAAGCCCTCCTCCCGTTGGTCGGACTGGCGGCGCGAAATCGTTCATACGATCGGCGCAGCCAGACTCCAACGGTACATTCGTGTCGCCATATTCACCCCGTCGTGGCCACTATACGGGCACGGACCGGCGCTTGCCGGCTGGAGCCCCATGAGGTCGCGGGACCAGCATTACCTTAGTGTAACCAGCTCGCTTACCGATTCAAAGTGCCGGCCGGCGTTTGCCACCCCAAGGCATTTTCACCGAACCCGTCCCAATGGGGCCATGACTGTCCATTTTCAAGCCCTATACTGGTGTGTATACTCCAGCGTTGCAAAAAGGTGTGACGCCACGGCGATGCCACGGGCTGGTCCCCTGGTGGCGCGCGCTCGCCGGTACAAACCGGCCGGACACACCGCTGCTCGCCGCCGTCGCCGGCGTGGAACGTAACGGACCACGGGACAAGCGGCGTGGCGTCCATGTGGCGTCACATGTTTTTTGCAATGCGAGAGTCTACCCTATTGTTGCATAAAGGCGGCGTAGGACGGGTCTCCAGGCCCGTCTTTTACAGCGCATAAATGTCTTTTTGCGGTTGTTTGAAGATCTCACATTTCGTGAGATCCGCGGACACCA
>JBNJEM010000493.1:0-6109 GCA_051745935.1 Planctomycetota bacterium | reverse complement strand
AGTCCCAGCTTTGCCAAGGAAAAGTCGGGTGATATTTCCAGGGCCGTTTCAAATTCCTTTTCGGCTTTATCGTATGCGGATTCTTGCAGTTGTCGCCAGCCCAGATTCGCGTGTGCATCGGCCAGCGCGGGCACGAAATAATGTGCCGTTTCGAAAAGAAACTGGGCCCCTTTGTAATTAACCAGGTTGCCGGACAGATTCATCAACATGACCTCGGAGGCCGACACATCCTCGGAATCCTCGACCTTGAACGACTCGTACCACCTCTCGATCCTCTCCACCGCGGCGGATTGTCGGTCATTGGAAGGACGAGCGGATCGGACCAAGGCGTCGATGTGCAGGTATTGCGCGATTGTGCTCTCGGGGTTGTCAGCGAGGAATTGCTTTGTCCAAGCAAGCCAAGCGTTTTGGTCTTGCTTGTTTTGGAGAGACACAAAAAGGCGCAGCGATTCGGCGTTCCGGTTTAGTGCCAAAAAGGCATGGCCGGACACTGCTCGTTCCACGGCGGCGGGCGGCGTTGGGCTATCGTTTGACTTTCCGTTCGCCTTTTCAATGGCATCCGCGATGGCCCGCCAACCACTTTTCCAACGCGCGGGGAGCGAAGTCGCGTCCGAATGGGCCGGTTTGTCAATCCGGATGTCGTCGATCGCCAGCAACAGCGATTCATCGACCGATGTAGGCCGGTCCTGAGCAAAGGCGGAACCAGGAACACCCATCCCAGCAAAGAGTGTGAAAGCGATCCCGCCGACAATCGAAAAGAAGCAGAGTTTAACAGGCGCCATTGCACTAGCCTCCACATGAGAGTGATGATTCTCGGCCCCGGGGGCCGATCCCGCGCTGTCCCCACTATACCGGTCGCGGATGACTTTCTCCGCCGCGAGTCCGACCAACGGGAGGACGGCTTGCGTCGGACAGCTTTCCATCCGGAAAAATCGTAACACTCTAGCCGTCTGAAGTAGAATCCTAGCTTCGTGATCCCAAATCCCTTATGACGTAGCCCGTTTAACCGCAAGGCCAGAGTCCGCTCACCCGCGCGTTCGATCGGCAGGGATCATGACAGCGGACGGCGGCCTGCGTGCTCCACAGAGTCGTTTTCCAACCCTCATTGCCTGGAAGAGCCTTACTTCAGTTCGCTAAAAACTTACGAAAAATCCAACCGCCTGAAATATAAGATCGATAAGAATTCGTCACTATTGAGCCGATTGGCCGCGATAGCCATTAGCCGTTCCCCTCCAGCGTGTCTGTTTCAGAGCTGGTTCCAGAGCTGAACCGCAAGAACCAGAGGAACAGAACGAGGGCGAGCACGACGCCCACCCACGCGAAGGGACGGCACGCCATCTGGCGCTTGGCCATTTGGGTATCGAACCAGATGACCTTTTGGCCGCACGCCTGAAAAATACCCGCTGGCGTGGCAAGCGAGCGGGAACAATCGACGTCCTCGTTGTCGAGTTCTTTTGCGCATATTTCGGTGGAATTGTCAAATGCTTTTCGAGGCGTCGTCGATTTCACGCGATGCAGGGCCAGCTGCTTTGATTTCTTGTCGAACCGAACCCCCCACCGAGCGGGCTTTCCGGCGGTGGTGTCCTCATCGGAAAACAGACGTTGGCGTTTCATGTCTTTCGGTTCGCGGCTTTGGTCGACTTTCCACGTCCAGTTATCGCTCGTATCTCTTTTCCTGGCGGTGAACACATGGTTGTCATTCCAAGCAACGAGCGTTTCATTTTGGCCGAGTATCCTTTCCACGTTTTTCATGGGAACATGCTCATGGCCATTGTCGGCCCGCGTATAGAGTTTGATGAATTGCGGGGAGACGTCGACGGATTGATAACGATAGTGGCAAACGCCGGTGGGAGTGGTAAAAAACAGGTCGTTGCCACGGAGTTCGATTTCGCGCAGGTCGTCCCAGCGGAAGCGGCCACGGCTCATGAGCGAATCGTGGGGCGCGATCATCGAGTTGCCGAAGATCACGCCGGGCGGATCGCTCTTGTGCAACTGGACCGAGACGCCGGAAGGGTGCCTGACCCAAGTCCAAAACGAGTCGGACGCCCGCGTGTACTCGCGTCGAAAGGCTTCGAAACACTGGCGCCCCTCGTTGCGTTGCCAGGCATCGTTACCGAACATACTCCAGGTCGTGGTGCCGGAGCGGGCGTGGAGTTTTGGCTGGGATGGGTCGGGGCAATTGCGGTCGAAAATGATTTCCGACACGGGCGCCACCCCAGACCGGCCGCGGTCGAGGAAGTCGCGGGCATAAACTTTCTCGATTTCCCTCGTGTCGGCCGCGGCTCGCACCACGCCTCCGCCGGTGGCAAAATAGATGTGTCCTCGATCGTCGGCGGCTAACTGGTTGACATGATCGAAGGAAAACTTCCCATCGACAAAGAAGCGGTACGGGGCATCTTCGGGTAGATCGCTGTTGGTCAGGCGAATATGGGCCGCGTCCGACTCCTGTCGCCATCGTAAAAGCGAATTGTCGACTACGATGTTCGCTTCGGCGAAGGGATCGTTCGTCGCGGCGGACACGTCGGCAAATCGCTCGTCTCCGCTGCAATCCATGAGGAAAACCGATCCGGCGGTATCCTGGGCCGCAAGCGATTGCCGGCGGTGGTTATAAAAAAGCCGTTGCACGGATTCGAGTTCCTGGTTTTCGGTTGTGCCGGCGGTCTCGGCGCGAGCAAAAAGTCTTTGCGGTTCTCCGCTTTGCGAATCGAAAGCCATTACGCCGCCTGCCGTGGCCACATACAGCAGTTGCGGCGACAATTCCATGGCTCGGTGCGCTTTTCGGCGATCTTTTGTATGTGAAATATCGAAAAATCGGAAGGCCCCGTCGTTGATCATGCAGTAGTTCCGGGGCAGGTCGGCCGCGCCTTCGTGAAATTCCATTTGAAAACCGTATGGCCCGCTCTTCGTCCATTTCCATAACCGGTTGTTCAGCACGTGGAGCGTTTTGGCAGCTTCCTCGGCGGAAAGTCGGCCGGCGTTCTCGCTGTAGGTGGCATGGGGATTCGCGGGCGAGATCGCGAGACACGTTCTGGTGTCATATCTCGCGTCGCGGATCGAATCATAAGCGTCCAGCGGAAAGCAGACCAAGGCATCGCCCTCGGCGGACTGCTCCACGAAACCGACGCGGGGCGGGTCGGCGGGCTGCCAGATATCGTAATCGGGCAGAAAACCAGTGGCCAGATGCAGCGACCTGTTCAAGCTGATGTTGGACTGCCACATGTCGCTGGCGATGGGATAGGCCACGCAGCCCCCGGCTGTTCCCAGCCAGAGGCGGTCCTGATAACAGTCCAGGCTGTAAACGATATCATGGGCACAGAGCAGACCGGCCTCCGTGTCCACAAGCCAAATCGGCTGCCCACCGTGCTCCAATCCCACATGCGGCCCACTGGCAGGCGAGCGAGTGGGAGAAAGTCGGCGGTATGAGTCGATATCAGCGATGGCCCATCCGCCCGGATCGCTTTTGTGCAAGGATTTGAGTTTAGCGAACCGTTCGGCGGCGGCGTTCACGGTGCCCGACTTGCCCCATGAATCCTCGTCTCTCTTGTAAACGCGACAACTGGAATTGTTCTCCGATGCCTTTCTGAGCATGATCACGTCCGAACCGTTGCCGGCTAGATTGTAAATGGTACCCATGACAACACCGTCCCGTTCAGGGTTGCAATAACGGCGTTCCCAGGGGCCGTGGGCGTCCATTCGGCGGCGCACGACACCGCCCTCGGTTGCGACAAACAGCTCTTCCACTCGATTCGCTTCTTTGAGCGAAACGACATCGTGCATGACGTCGAAGTCGAACAGACCTTGCTCGGCGTTGAAATCGGTTTTCGTATAGTATTTATCCCGTGGCATGCTGATCATGCAAAGCAGCTCCTCGGACTCCTCTTTGGTAATATACCAAAAGGAGTTCTTTGCCACGGTCGAAGATCGCTCTTGCTCGATCCGCTGGGCATCGCGAGCTTTCACTGCAGCCCAGCAGTCCGACTCCTCGTCTAGTCTCCAGAGCCGCCCGGCGGATTCGCAATAAATGTTCACCATGCCTTCCGGCCCGAACTGGAATACTTCACAATCGGCGTCCACGGGCAAATCCCCCTCGCGTGAAAAGGACTTTCTGAGCGAGTCGAGGTCGGCGTCGGGTCGTTCGAGGAGTCCCCTGCCCGATGCCAGCGCGACTGTTTTGCCCGAACCGGCCACGGAAGTCACCACGTCGAAGTCGAACCGCAATCCGCCCTTGTCGTCGGAGAGCTCGACTTCGACAAGATCCCGCTCGTCCTCGGCCAGCCGACGACTTATGACTATGCCCCGCCCCGATCGGCTGTCGTCCGAAACGACTTTCCAGTCAGCGCAATCCAGCAGGGTTGAGTTGTCTTTTTTCGCCGGCAGGTCGTCCGTGCCCCGTGACCAATCGTTCATTCTGTTGGAATCGTTGCGGAACAGCATCGAGTCCGAACTCGCGAATATCGTGCCTTGATGCAAGAACAATTCGTCGACTTCGGGAGCATCCTGGGAAAGCCTGTCCCAGCCCATCATTTGCCTTGCCGAAATCCCATACAGCATGATCCCGTGCCCGGTGGCAATCCACAGATGGTCGCCCTCTATGACGAAATCATTGATCCGTTCGAAATCGAACCTGGCCGGGAAACTTTCATGGTCCATGTCGATAGCGACCGTGTCGAAGCGGCCGGGGGGGGCCCACAACCAATGCATCTGGAGTTTTCGGACTGGAAGGGCGTTGATTTGCGAACGACTGACTTTCCAATGCCCATTGGCCAACAGGGTATCCTCGGCGTTTTGAATCGCCTCGTGGATCTCGCCCGAATCGGGAGCCATCTTCCAACGCGACTGCTGCCAGAGCAGCCAGCGTGTATCCTTGTCGCCGCTTGTCAGTTTCAGGGCCAAATACTCTTGGCCGTTTCTGCCTGGAACAACGAAAAACCCGGCTTCGCCGGCCTGATCGACGCCGTGAGGCACATCAAAGACCCGAATCGTACCGTCCTCCAGCGGCTGCACGAGACCGCGATCGGTGAGGGCCCAAGCGTTGTGGTCGAAATATCCGATGGCCGAAACCCGATCGAAATCGAAGCGTCCCGCGTCGGCGTCGAATCGGGCCTTCAGCATTTTTTTCACGGTTCCTCTGTCGTGCTGGCACTGTAGTTCCACGGTATCGTCGCGGTGCCAGCGACAAAACGTGCCATCGTACAGAAGCTTGCCGTTCTCGCGCGCGAGCCGGTCTATCTGCTCATGGGAGAGTTCCGCCCAACGACTGCCGTCAAAAGACCATCCCTGCTCTTTCCCTCGACTCAGTAGAACATGGGGATGGCCCGGCAGCACGTCGCGATATACCGTGTACGAACCGGGAACAACGACCGTGCCGCAGGCAGCCGAGACATCCACGTCCGTTGGAATCCAGCCCGCCTGCCCGGGCCGGCCCGCCAGTTGCCGTGGGTCGAGTTCCAGCAGGGCGGCTTGTGTGTAAAGCACCGACTTGCCATTCGCGACGTCCATTGTCACGATCCGGTCAAAGTCGAATCCCGTCGCGCCGAGTTGTCCCACAAGAGAAGTGCTTTGATTGAACTCAAAGATGAGTTTTCCATCGGCCATGTCGCTCTCGCCATCGGGCAGCAAGCACATCGGACCCAATGCGCTGGCGCGGCGCACGGAAGTGGTAGCCGACTCAAAGGCACGCTCGGGCATTGCCGAGCCGAACGGCTCCCAACCAAGGTTCGCGGCGTTCCATTTCAGAACCGTGCCGGTTTCCCCCCCAATACGGCAGAAAACATCATCGCCCACGCGGCACAAGGCGGGGAAGGCTTTTTCGTCACCGCTATCCTCGAATCGGAAAGTGCTGACAAGTCGATAATCACCGCCCGCGGCGTTCCGCTTCGCTTGCCGCAGCAGAGCCGTTCCGTTGGGGACGGAAACCATCAGGTTTTCATCATCGAAGCACACCTCGCCGACCCATTGATGAGCAAAACCAAATCGCATCTCCACGGCATGGGGGCGCAGAACCATGGTGCCCGCGGCATTATCCAGCGTCGACTTCATCTCCACCCGGAGCGCTACGTCCTTCTCCACGGTCTTCCAATCGCCATCCTTATCGATCCGGCACTTGAAA
>JBNJEM010000492.1:0-6110 GCA_051745935.1 Planctomycetota bacterium | reverse complement strand
AAACAGACAAGCATCGCCATACCCAATAGTGTGCGTCTAAACATCATCCTTGCTCCTTCTCGTCACAAACCCGCTCTCCTCGACCCGATCAGAAACCCCGGTTGATTATTCAACCGTCCGTGGCACACTCGCCGCCTTGGACCGGCGAGAGTGTGCTGTTGTTTATCCGCCACCTCTCCTCGCCGGCCCCGGAAGGCCGTCGTACGTATTGTCGGGACGGGCTTCTGGCCGGCTCCTACCGTGTTACGCTGTGCCGAATTGATGGTTGCAACTGCCGTACCAAAAGAATCCGGATGCGGTGGAATGTTCCGGGCGGCCCCCCGGGAAGCCAGGACGTGCCTCGGGATAAGTCCTTTGACGGTGAGCAGTTGCCGAGATGGGCAAGGACGTCGGCTGAACGAAGGCCTCGCGCGTTGCGTACGTGCGGGCTGCTCTGTAATTCTTACAAACGGCCCTTACCGCGGCGCTGAGGGGGAGTGTCGCATCCCACTGCGAGCCTGGTGGTCCGAGGCAGTTTCACTGATATTTCAGGCGGTCGAATTTGTCCGGGTGGAAAGCTGCCCGACGCAAGCCATCCGCCCGTCGGTCGGACTCGCGGCGGACGAAGTCACCCGCGACCGGTATAGACGGTGAAAGCCCCGGGCCCCGCAGCACGAAGGGAATATCGAATATCGAGCAAGGAATGTCGAATGATGAAGTTAGGCAGGACACTGATCAAGACGGGTGAACCATGATCTCTCTCGAGTCCGTGTTCTTCGTGATATTTCAGGCGGTCGAATTTGTCCGGGTGGAAAGCTGCCCGACGCAAGCCATCCGCCCGTCGGTCGGACTCGCGGCGGACGAAGTCACCCGCGACCGGTATAGACGGTGAAAGCCCCGGGCCCCGCAGCACGAAGGGAATATCGAATATCGAGCAAGGAATGTCGAATGATGAAGTTAGGCAGGACACTGATCAAGACGGGTGAACCATGATCTCTCTCGAGTCCGTGTTCTTTGTGGTTCAAGCAGACCTCGCCGTTGCAGAACACACGGGCGGAAGAGCCCGTTCAACGTTGGAAGAGCGTGTGACGCCATGAAATGCGACACTCGGGAGAATTGCCTTCTCTGATTCATGCAATGCTGGAATTCACCCGCTGGTTACTGATGACGACCCTGTTCCAAGGGCAGCGTGACGGAGAACGTGGTACCTTGCCCCGGGGCGCTGGTCACATCGATCTGTCCCCCGTGAAGCAATACCACTCGCCAGCATTTGGCCAACCCCAGCCCCAGCCCGCGGCCCGCTTCGCGGCCGGAATAGAATGGATCGAACAAGTGCCGCCGTACCTGCGGTGGGATTCCAGGCCCCGTGTCCCGCACCGCGATACGGGCCGAGCCACCGGTTTGATTTCCGGCGGCTTCGATGCGTTGCACGCGCACCTCGACTTCACCGTTGGCCCCCAGGGCCTGCAACGCGTTAACGACAATGGCCCGTAACGCCATGGTCAGCTGGGTTTCATCAACGGCCCCCCATAGCGGACCGGTCTCACCCGCGCGGCTCAGTTGAGTCCCTTGCAGGCTCGCTTCATCCGAGAGTTCTTGAACGAGGGTTTCCGCCAGGGTCACCAGGTCGACCTCTTCGCGAACCAGTTCTGGAGGCCGCGCGAAGAGCATCATATCCGCGATCATCTCGTTGGCGCGAAACGCCTGCGTGTTGATGATCGCGAGCATGCGGCGACGTTCGGGGTCCGGTTCGTCAACCAACAAGGCCTGCGCTCGCGTGGAGATATTCGCCAGGGGGTTGTTGATTTCATGGCTGGCTCCATAGGCCAGCTCCCCCAACGAAGCCAGCTTCTCCCGTTCCAACGTGCGAGAATAATTCCGTTCCAATTCCTCCAGACGGCACAATTTCCGGGTTAACCGGGCAAGCAGATGGCCATTGGATTCGGTTGAGCGGGGGCTGCTCTGCCAGCGTCCCCGTGCCCGGAACGCGTCGGTCAATTCGACGCCCCCGACCCGCCGAGTTCGTCGCCCCGACTCACGCCATGACTTGGCCGCCCTGACCACGTGCTGGATCGGCTCACTGCGTGGCGGGCGAGAGCGTTCTCGCAGGCGTTTCACGAGCCAAGCGGGAAGGCAGCCGGGCTGTTGCTTGGAAATCGAGATTCGCGGTCCACAACTCCGCAGCCAATCGGCGGCATTGTACAGCAGTCCGCAGAGGAAGGCTTCGGCGGCAACGTCGTCATCCGCGATCGGATTCGCGGCTAAATTGCCCACCGCCACGGCATCAGCCGCCAACTCCCCCCACCGAGATCGGTGAGCCGAGTCGGTTGACGGTTCGGCCAACTCTTCCGCCGACCAGTGAAAGAAGCTCGGCCCGCCGCGAGCCAGCCAGGAGGCCAGATCCATCACACAAGAGGGGACGATATCAGAGTCTGCAACCCCCTCGCTCCGACCAGCCGCCGCGCAGGCCGTCCACAAGGTAATCGATGGATCGACCGACATCAGCTGAGCGACCAATGCCTCGCGCTGCTCTACCTCGTCCAACACCAGCACCCGCGCCAGCTCAAACGCGGCATAGTCGTTCAAGGGGAGATACCACGCCGAATGACCGGCAAGCAGGCAGGGCAACCGAGGAACTGGACTGGCCACCGGCGTGCTCACCCGCTCTCTCCTCGCCCCTTTTCCGGCCGCCTCAGCTCGCCAGCACTCGATCCATCTCCAATAGATCGCAGGCCCGATCCAACAGCCGATCCACCGTAAACGGTTTGTGCATGAAATCGTTCGCCCCGGCCGCCTTCAAATCGGCGATCTTCCCCTGCTCAACCATCCCGGAAATGCAGATGATTTTCACCGCTTCCAGCGTGCTGTCGCTACGAACTCGCTGACACACCTCCTTGCCGTTGATGTCCGGGAGCATGACGTCCAGCACCACTAAGTCGGGCCGGAATTCCTTGACCAGCATCCCCGCGTCAAACCCGTTGTTCGCCGTGCGGATTTCAAATCGACCGTCGCGTTCAAAGACATCAACCAACAACTCCACCAACTCTTCGTCATCGTCGACGATCAAGACCTTCCGTTTCCCGCTCTCTAACGCGTCCGTCGGAATGCCGTTGTCCCGCATGAATGCAAAAAGTTGATCGCGAGGAATCCTGCGAAATCGGCTGCCAGGAACTCGAAACCCCTTCAACGACCCGTTGTCAAAGCAACGAATGATCGTCTGTTGACTCACCTTGCAAATTTTGGCCGCTTCACCCGTTGTAAAGACTGTTTTGGTAGACATGGCAGTAAACCATCCCTCCTCCTCGATGGCCGGACTAGCGTGCTTAAGGGCCGCCACTTATCGCCTCTGGTAGCCGTCCCTAAGTCCGTCAGAGACACGCTTCCGTGAGAGACGCCGCGACAGCCCCCTCCTTCCGTGTTGCGCCACGTCGCTGCTAGCCGCTCGTTCCCCTGTTGTTTAAGTCCCGCGGTGTACGCAAATAGCACACCTCCCTGAACCCCCGCTTAATTGGCGACATTGTCCGGTTCGCGACATTGTCCGGTTCTTCCAAAATTACCAATCTTGCCAATTGCCACGATTATACAACTCTGGGAAGAACAGTCAAGATTGATGTTATCGCCATAACCGCTTTTACCGTCATGACTTGCGCCGTTTGGCCTGAAATCCAGCCAAAATGTTCTTGTGGATTTTCGGACGCGAGTAGCCGCCACCAGAAGCGAACCAGGCGATTGGGGACAACGGCCCGGGCGAATCCCAGACTCAAACAACAAAAATGAGAGAAGAAAGCCGCCACTGGTCCTCGAATTCTTGTCGCGCCGGGTAAGCCTGGCCCCCGCTCTTGCCCCCCGCAAGGGCACGAGAGCCGCATGGCTTTACGATGGCTTCCAGCGGGGCATGCCACGCCCATCCCCCGGCAGCGGGCTTCAGGGCGCTTCGGGCTTGGTCGCCGGCTTGTGGCGTTCTAGAGAGGTGATGAGTAGGGCAATATCGGCGGGCGTAATACCGCTAATGCGACTGGCTTGATCAACACTAGTTGGGCGAATTTTGGCGAGCTTCTGACGGGCTTCGAGCCGCAAGTGGCCCAACTGCGTGAAGTCGAATTCGACGGGGATACGCTGGCGGCCGAGCCGCTCTTGGCGCTGCACCTGCTGCAACTGCCGCTGAATATAGCCGGCGTACTTGACATCCCACACGATTTGCTCAGCCGCTTCGGGGGGAGTACCGGCCAGTTCCGGGACCCGGGCCACCATTTCCTCCCATCCGACTTCCGGCCGTCGCAGGATTTTGGTCAGCGGCAACTGATCCACGCGCCGTCCCTCCAACACGTGCCTTCCGGCTTCAATCGCATTTTCCTTGCGAGCCAGCCGCTGCCAGCGTTCACTGTTGACCAGCCCCACGGCGTATCCAAGTGGCGTCAGGCGGCGATCGGCATTGTCCTGGCGCAACAGCAGCCGGAATTCCGCCCGGCTGGTGAACATGCGGTATGGTTCGTCAACTCCCCGCGTAACCAAATCATCAATCATCACCCCGATGTAAGACTGGTCGCGACGAAGAACGATGGGGTCCCGATCAGAGAGGGCCAACACGGCATTGGCACCCGCGATCAGCCCTTGGGCCCCCGCCTCCTCATAGCCCGTGGTTCCGTTGATCTGACCGGCGAAGTAAAGTCCACTCACGAACTTGCTTTCCAGGGACGGTTGCAGCTGATCGGGCGGACAATAGTCATACTCCACGGCGTAGCCATACCGCAGGACGTGGGCATGCCGCAGGGCAGGAATCAAACGGAACATTCCTTCCTGGACATCTCGCGGCAGACTCGTGGGCAGGCCGTTGACGTACACTTCCCGTGTCTCGCGTCCCTCCGGCTCCAAGAACAACTGATGCGAGCTCCGATCGGCGAATCGCACGATTTTGTCTTCGATCGACGGACAGTATCGCGGTCCACTCGATTGGATCTGCCCGCTGTACATCGGCGCGCGATGCAAGTTCTCGCGAATCAATTCGTGGACGGCCTCATTGGTGTGGGTGATCCAACAGGGCAGCTGATCGACCTGATGAGGCGGCGTCAAATAAGAAAAGAAGCTTGGATGCTCATCCCCCGGCTGCTTTTCGGTCTGCTCGAAGTCAATGGTTCGTGCGTTGAGTCGCGCGGGCGTGCCGGTCTTGAATCGCTGCACTTGAATCCCCAGCCGCCGCAACGCGCGACTGATCCCAGACGTCGTCTCTTCGCCTGCTCGCCCGCCGCGTGTCTTCGTTTCCCCCAAATGCAGTACCGCCTGCAAGAATGTGCCGGTGGTCAGCACCACCGCCCCGGCCCGGTAGATGGCCCCACCCCGCACTCGCACCCCCCGCACTCGGCCCCGTGCGAGCGGATTCCCTGTTTGGCCCGTCGATCCATCGAGCGATTCCACCAGCAGGTCTTCCACCACCTCCTGTTTCAACACCACGCCTTCTTGGGATTCCACGCAAAACTTGATGGCCTGCTGATACGCCTTCTTGTCGGCTTGCGCTCGAGGGCTATGCATCGCCGGCCCTTTGCGTTGATTGAGCAAACGAAACTGAATCCCGTTCGCGTCAATCGCCCGCGCCATCGCCCCCCCCAAGGCGTCGATCTCGCGCACCAGATGCCCCTTCGCGACCCCTCCGATCGAAGGGTTGCAGCTCATTTGAGCAATCGTGTCCAAATTGATGGTCAACAACGCCACTCGCGCGCCCAGCCGCGCGGCAGCCAAGGCGGCTTCCGTGCCGGCGTGCCCAGCGCCGACAACCACCACGTCATACTGATATTCAACATCCACCATAATTCGCGACCGCCACCAACCGGCTAAAAGCGTTACGAACCAAGGACCAAAGGAACACGTGGGGGCCCCAGCCAGGAACCAAAGGGGCGCGACAGGTGCTGAAAACCGAGTCGCGCCAGCCGACCCCCCGTCCCGAAGTGTTCAGGAAGCCACCCTCGGTCTGCACCGATACGCGTTATCTTAGAGCTCGATGCGCCGCAAAGTGAGGGGGGGATTAGCCTGGGCTGGTAAATAGTCGGGAAGCTGAATGGGATAGCGAAAATGCGCAGTGCGAGTCTGTTGCGCAACTTGTTATTTCACGGGGTACGCCAAGAGCTTCAACACGATAG
>JBNJEM010000491.1:0-6131 GCA_051745935.1 Planctomycetota bacterium | reverse complement strand
GGGGGAACTCAAACTCGTAAGGCGGCGTTTCACTGTTCGACTCGCTGCGTCCGCCGCGCTTTTCTTTGTGGCCGGGATCCACTGACCGGCCAAGACTATCTTTCGGGCGGTTGGATTCAGCCGGGTGGAAAGCTGCCCGACGCAAGCCGTCCTCCCGTTGGTCGGACTCGCGGCGGACAAAGTCGTGCCCGACCGATATACCTATCGACGCGACTGGATCATGCTGCGCGAAGAGCAGCTGCCGGGGTTGTTCGCGCATCGGGGGTGTACTTCACACTCAAATCGCGAACGGTCACTGCGTCGCCGGTGACTGAACCGATTTTGCGCACAGCGAGACGAAGTGGCTTGACAAGCGTTGCCGAAAGTGGGAAAAACGGGGATTCGACTGGTCAAGCGTCGATCCATCGTCAACTGAAGTCATAGGCACGGACTTTAATCCATACGGTACAACAACGAGGTAAATCTATGATTTCCAAGCAAAGAGCAGTTCTTGTCGTGTTGATCATGACAGTGTTTTCGTCAGTGCTGTCGGTCGAAGCCGAAGACCTCGAGAATCAGGTCGGAGGACCACCCGCATTGCCGATGCGGCTTGCCAGAAACACGGATTCCGACGCCGAGTTCGTCACCTACGAGGAGTTCGGCGCCGTTGGCGATGGCGTGAACGACGATCTGCCTGCGATTTGCAAAGCGCACGAGTATGCGAATGCGCACGGATTGCCCGTCAAAACAAGGACCGACGCGACGTATCATCTCGGCAGTAAGGCACTGACGGCGATAATCGCCACGGACACCGACTGGAACACGTCCCGTTTTACGATTGACGACACAGAGGTGGAGAACCACAAGAAGTCGCTATTTGAAGTGCGTTCGCTGCTTGAACCCGAAGAGTTACAGATCGACCGGCTTGTACGGGACCAAAAGCAATTGGATGTACGACCCGAGCACGACTGTCACGTCGTGGTGATGAACGATAAGAAGAAACGCTACATCCGGCGAGGGCGCAACCAGAACTCGGGGGTCTCACAGCGCGACTGCTTCATCCTTCGTCGAGATGGGACTGTCGAAGGCGCCATCGACTGGGACTATGACAACATCAGTCAGGTTCGGGCACGTCCGATTGACGAAGAGCCGCTCGTGCTGCGCGGCGGTGTCTTCACCACGTTCGCAAATCGGATGAAGCAAGAGGTTGGGTACAACTACTGGGCCAGGAACATCAGGATCTCCCGTTCCAACACGGAAGTTGACGGGCTGACCCATTACGTCGTCGGCGAAACCGCTACCGGACACCCTTACTCCGGCTTCATCAGCGTCAGGAATTGCGCCAACATCACGCTGCGCGATTGTTTCGCCACCGGACACAAGATCTATTCAACCATCGGCTCGGCCGGGAAGCCGGTCAGCATGGGATCGTACGACTATACGGCGAACAACGTGGTGAATTTCAACATGATCAACTGTCGGATGAATCACATTAACGACCGCACCCGATGGGGAGTGATCGCCACGAATTTCTGCAAGAACATCCTGCTCGAAGATTGTAAGCTCTCCCGAATGGACGCGCATATGGGGGTCTCCGGGACCTATGTGATCCGCCGTTGTACCCTCGGCCATATGGGACTGAACGCCATCGGTCGTGGCGTGCTGACCGTTGAGGATTCCACCTTGTACGGCAGATCGTTGATCAATTTTCGTGGCGATTATGGCAGCACGTGGGAAGGTAAAGTCGTGATCCGCAATTGCCGCTGGATTCCGGCCTGCGGGAGACCGTGTACGCCGCACATGATTCATGTGCGCAACGACGGCATGCACGATTTCGGCTACCCCTGTTTCATGCCTGGCGAGGTCACGATCGATGAACTGTTCGTGGACGACTCGAACCATCCGGAAAACTACCAGGGCATGTACTTCTTCAACGATCCCGACGGCAACCAGGATATGGACCGGGCGGAACGCCCCTTCCCGTACACCTGGAGCCAAAAGGTGACGGTCCAGGGGCTTACGACCGCCAGCGGCAAGAAACCTCGCATCTCACCGGATGCCCAATTGGAGGACAGTGTTGCCGTTCGTCGTTGAGGTACCACACTTGTTTCGCGCTCGTAAATTACCCCGAATATGCCTCCGCTTAGCAGCAAGGCATACGGTTGGCGGCTGGCACGACGACGGCCCAAATGCACCAGGAGGCCGTCGGCGCGCATCTGAATCAGGGCCGACGATCCAGACTCACCGTCCTGATTCGCCTCGCGTTTTCGGAGGTCGGGCCATCAGCTCCTCAATAATCCCGGCCATGTCCTCATCAGGAATTCGGGGCGTTACACGAAAATGATTGGCTCTGTCCGCCTGGGAATTCCAGACCACCTCGCCGTCCGCCAGGCGTTCGACCCGTCCCTTGTGCTCCCACGCGAAAAGTTCAGGCCTGGCGATGGACAATACGGCGACCTGGTCCCAGCTGGAACGGCCTTCGGTGATCGCCGTTCCCGTGTTCCAGAGCCGATAAGCTTCGCGCACGGGATTCGATTTGGGCGTCTGGGGGAGCAGACGGTGCCCTGTCTCGATCGTCTTACCGCTGGGTGAGATGAAAAAAGGCATGGGCCAATTGTCCAACAGCTCTTGACAGTAGTCAGACATCCCCATTTGCTGGAAATTCCACCCACCCGTTCCCATGGCGACCCAACGATGTACTTTGCTACGCACCAGCTTTTCGCCAGACGGATTGCGGAACAGATGAACCAGTCCGTGCGGATGTCCGACTGTGCAGATCGTTACGCTGTGATCTGGTTGTGATTCGAGAATTGAGATGTACGTTGCGACCAAATCCGGAGCTTTGTCCACGATATCGTGACCGAAACGCTTCGTATTTGTTGCGATCTGTCTGGTGTACGAGTTCCGTGGATCGCCGACGTCGGTGCCGTGGTACTGCCCCAAGGGAAGATCGCCGCGTCCATAGTAGGTGTTGATGGCGTCGCAAGTCCCAACACCGTATCGGTTCTTCCCGCTGCTGAAAACAACACCCAGTATCCGCAACTCGCCGGCGTCTGCCAACGCGTGCAGGACGGCTAGCGCTCCGGCATCGTCGCAGTCGGAACCCATGTCCGTGTCGAAAATCACCGCCGGACAATCGTGCTCTGCTCCATGCACAATGCCCAGTCGGAGTATCAGGATCAGCATCACGATCATCGGTAACTGTAAGGTTTGCTTTCGCATGTTCATTTTTCCACTGATACGGAGTTCTCATATCGGAGTCTGGCTTTGCCTCCCTGCTCGCTCAGCCACCCTCTGAATGCCGAAGCTAATCTTGAATTATTGCTTACGAGCCGACCGTTCCACCCTCGGCTTGATTCGCCCTGCTGTTCCAGGCATGTAGACAGTCACTGATTGTTGCGTAAGTCACCGAGCATGTTCAGCAACTGATCGACAATCAGCACCGAGGCATCTTCCTGTACTCGGCAGGTCCCGAGCCAGGTTTCATAGCCGCCCAGCTCATGTTGCTCGGGCGTGGGCAGATAACCGTTGTATCCGTTCGCTATGCCGACCACGACGGTACGAGGAAAAGGGCTTCGCTCCTTGAGCTCCAGGCCAATCTCTACCAGAGTTTCGAACGGAATGGCGCAGAGGGCGAAGTCACCGATATGGATGGCCTGCAGTGGCACCGTAATCTGTCCCCCACCCTTCATCCGCAGCGTCTTATGGGCGTAAGCCACAGCCTTTTTCGGCAGCTGTTCTCGTTCTTTTTCGTCTTCAGCCGCGGACAATGTGGCTTCAGCTCGCTCAATTTGCCGCTGGGTTGGTTCGCGGAGCTTCAGCGTGATCTTCCGCTCGATCATGCCGATGTTCACGTCCGACCGATAATCCTCGATATCTTTCCAGGCAAACCATGCCGCATCAGCAGCTTTGCGAGCCACGATCCTCATCTGCTCGAACGGCTCGCGGGGCGGGCGGGTTACCGTGAATGGAATATTGTTGATGTCGCCCGAGGCACCGTTGGACATCATGGCCACGAAGTCCTCGTCACCGCGTACGCGGAAGGGCATGAGACGTGAAAACTCACCAAAATAGTCCGCGGAGACCTGATCGCCTGGAATGCCGCCCACGTAGTGCAGCGTATAGTTTGCGAACATGGATAGCGGCTTGCGGTTTTTGACGTCCCGGACTGCCAAAACCGTGAGATCCGGATCCACGGGGCCAGCGGGCCGATCGAGCAGTTCCGGACCGCGCCCCGGGTTCATTTTCACCTTGTCTAGGTCGCCCCACGGGTTGGGCGGCATCTTGCCCGGCTTGAGAAACCAACGCCGGTTCCAGACTTCATCAGGCAAGCGGTGAACGGCACGGCCGACGGCGGCGGGACGGAGCGCGTCATGAGCCTCGACAATCGAGGTGGCGATCCCCTCCACCAGCATTTTGCGATAATCGACAAGTGCTTCAGCGCCTTCCTTGACATTGGAGCTGGGCGCGGTATGGGTATGGGTCGAGGCGACCATGACTTTTTCCGGCGGAATCCCACACCGCTCGGCGGCGCGCGCTTTGGCGTCCGCCGCGGTTTCTTCAGCTACACCCAGATTGTCCACCACAACCATCGCGAGTTGCGTCTCGCCGTCATCGAAGACCAGCGCGCGGCTGTTCAGGGAATCATGTGCGCTCTCGCGAATCCGTCCGCGCACGTTGATCGGGAAAATCCGGGGCGTGACGTCGACGGCGGCCGCCCCGGCGCGAAGCGCCGGAACGCTCTGAGCGGTGGCCGACTCAGCCGCCAAGGATACCCCAATGACGCCGACGATCGCTGCAATGGTGGCGTAAAGGCTTCTCTTGTTCATCGTCTCAACCCTTTTGTGTAGGTAACGAAGGGGACTGGTACATTGGTCGGCGCAGGCCAAGCAAAACACGAAACACTGGCTGATCACAGCAAACCTTGATTGGTATAATGTAACAGATCGACGTCGCTCGAGTTCAGGGGTATGCTAACGGCGGGACTCAATGCGAACAACATTCGCCGCAAACACACGTCACACATCAATTGAATGGGAAGCTGCTGCCATTGAAGTCGGCCGGGAACGATCAATGATTCCCCATCCTTTGTAGCTTGCCACAAAGAAGGTTCCACTCCCCCTTTCCCTCTCACTCTAGTGCCCGCGGACCACATGCAAATGGGACTTCCTTCATCCCGGGCTTGATCGGCGCGGCGGGCTGGGAAACGACATTGCCGCTAACGCTATGCTCGAGCGTCTCAGCGGCTCTCTGGGATAGGTGCCGCGTGCCCCCAATGCTGCTGATATACACCGGCTTGATTCGCTCGCCCGAGAGCCTGGCGTTTCGGTACCGGATCGCGTAGGCGTCTTTCAGGTGGATCATCCTCATGTGTTCGCCGTCGTCGCTTGGGTAGTCCACGCCGTAGCCACCTTGCCGGCGCGGTCGAAGCGGTTTTTCCGCATGTCCGATGACACAGTCGTTGATGTCGATGTCGTGCGGGGCGTACGTCTTGATGTTTTCCGCGTTCTAAACCGATAGTTTCCGCCTGCCTTGAGCTCAGAATATTTCCAGGCTTTTGGTGTCGGCGATTCTAACGGCGCGGTCTCACAGAGTCAAATGTACGAGCCTTTCTGATTCTTTCCGGACGCGGCTCCGACTCGTTTGGAACACTGGCTGCTCGCAATCCGCGTTTTCTGGCGAATGATTTCATCGTGGCGCTGGCTCAGCCAGTGTCGTCCGGCGAAAACTGCCGGAATTGATTTTGAGTCAGCCCAAAGCAGTGCGTCCGGCGGTTCTTCTCGCATCACTCGGCCCAGTGACGCATAGCTTCGCCGTCGAATGCAAGTCGTTACACACCCTCGTTGGCCCGCAATGCCAGACACCCTGAAATCTCTCCCCCTGAAATCCCTGCTGGACTTGGCCGCGCGGATCAGGTAGGGCGGTTGGCTCCGTCGTCATGGTCATGGAAGGGAAATCAGAGGCTGCCCCCGCGCCCTGGGGAGGATTCAACGCCTCGATGACAGGTGTATGTCGCTCTCGGTATATGAGTTTCGTCGAAACATGCCAAAACACGGTCGTTTGGCCGTCCGGGGCCGCCAAGGCGTGCGAGCACCGAGTTGACAGGGTGGCGCCCGATCGAGTAGGGTACGGGCAACGCGCGAAGTGCGGGC
>JBNJEM010000490.1:0-6147 GCA_051745935.1 Planctomycetota bacterium | reverse complement strand
ACTCAAACTGTAAGCTTCATGTCTCGACTAGCTGGTAAAGCCCGGGGTTCGGGGCCTTCGCGGCCAGGACGGCACCCGTCACGGGTTCCAATTCGATCCACCTCGAC
Organism: Planctomycetota bacterium; assembly: GCA_051745935.1. Classification (GTDB taxonomy): domain Bacteria; phylum Planctomycetota; class Planctomycetia; order Pirellulales; family Pirellulaceae; genus JBNJEM01. The sequence continues at coordinate 6,040 of JBNJEM010000490.1, read as the reverse complement.
ACGACCTGAAACCAGGGCTTTTCCAGCGTCTGGGCCGTTCGAAGGACGTGAAACGTTTACACTTTGAGTCAATAACCTCTGTTTGCCTTTGCTACACGCCTGGTGACCCATGTACCGATTGATGCAATGTTTAAAGAATCCATCCTGGCTTCATGTCGCCCTCCCAGCTTTCGTTTTGCTGGCAACGTGGGCATTCGCGTTGCCCGGCCGCGGGCAGGTGGATGAATCCGAGTGGACCATGTACCGTGACCCGAAACTCGCGACTCCCAAAGTACAAGTCGTGTTTCCTCCCGATTTGGTCGAACTCTGGATGGAAGCCCTGCGGGAGCCGGAATTGGAGCTGAGGCGGCGAGCGGCGGCGGCCATTGGGCGGGCCGAGGGGCGTGGGGTGCCTGGCCTGGAGGCAACCATTCCCCAGTTGATGAAGATGCTGGCACGCCCGGATCAAGACCGGATGGTTCGACTGACTACTGCTCAAACACTGGTAACCTTGGACGCGCGGCGGGCGGCGGATCTGCTTTTTGAGAATCTGGCTCCCATGGACTTGGACACGGCCGAATTGGTCGAGCCCGCGCTGGCTCGGTGGGGATACCCGCCAGCGCGGGAAATGTGGCTGAAACGATTGGATTCGCCGATTACCTTTCGCCGCTTGCATGTTCTGGCCATCCAGGGACTGACCACGTTGGGCGAGACCCGTGCGATTCCAAAGCTTCGCGAGTTGGCCCTGGATGACCGGAAGTCTCCTTCCGTGCGTCTGGCGGCCGCCACCGGGCTGGGGGAATTAGAAAAGAGCGGTTTGGAGGACATCGCAAAGGAGCTGGTCACCGACAAGTCCCCCGGCTCCGTGGTCGATCGACTGGTGGCAGCCAAAATGTTGCTGGGCCATCGAGGCGCGGAACTCGAGGAACTATTGGCTGAACTGGCCACCGATCCAATACCCTCCGTGCAGGCCATCGCGCTGCGCCGGTTGCTCCGTATCGACGCGGAGCTCGTGATGCCGCTGGTGGAACACGCCATTGATTCGAGTGACGTGAACGTACGCCGTCTCGCCGCGGAAGCGTTGATTGCCGTGGCCGTAACGCCAAAGGATGATTGCGTCGCCTCGTTGAGCCCTTTGATGGACGATCCCAATCCCACGCTGAGACGATTTGTCCGCGAATCCCTGGTCGATTTGGCTGGCCACTCGTCGCTCCAGGATACGGTGATTGCGGAGGGGGAACGCGTATTGGGCCTGGACGGGTGGCGAGGACAACAGCAGGCGATCCAGTTGCTTGTGGCATTGGATGACAAAGCCATTGCGGACCGCTTATTGGAGCTGCTGGATAGCGAACGCATGGAGGTGCATACGACCGCCGCGTGGGGCCTGTGCCAGTTGAATGTTCCCTCGACTATTGAAAGGATCCACGACGTTTTCGAAGCGAAGAGTGATCGTTGGCGGAAAGAGGCCATCAAGCCCGCGGCGGGAACCGAAATCCAGCTCGCTCATCTCGCTCAACTCATCGGCAAGAGGCGACACATGCCGGCCGATGCATTGCTGCGGACATACATTCCCAAAAATAGTGGGTTCCATCCGACCAGTCGCGCCGCGGCAATCTGGTCCCTCGGGTGCCTCCATGCGAACCAGCCGGACGCTCGGTTGGCCCGACAACTGAGCCAGCGTTTGACCGATACGGATTCAGACGAGCCGGAACATCCCCTGGTACGTCGCATGTCGGCGGTGGCGCTGGGACGAATGAACGCGTCGCAATCGTTGCGGGCCTTGCGAAGCATTCTTCGGCGAGATGGAATTCACGAATCGACGGGCGTCGCCTGCGCCTGGGCCATTCATCGGATAACCGAGGAACCGATGGCCCCGGTCGAGCCGTTAGTCTTCCGTGACCGGAATTGGTTTCTCGTCCCTGAAATTGGCGGCAGAGAGGAAAAAGGCGAAGCTGGCAGTGACGAGTGAGCGCGGCGGGGCGCCGACGGGGCAACGGTGAAAAAACGGACCGGCATTGGCCACGTTCCGACCGCCCACGATCGGACGGCGCCCATTGAGCACGCGTGCCGGAGAACTTCTTCACCGGTCTCTCCAAAACCCGGCGCCCGGAAGGATGTCCGCGATCTTTCAGCAGTCGTTCATGATATCATCAAAGAAGCGAAGATAGTTTTGGTTATCATCGCCACCGAGGAATCTAATCGCCGATCGCGGGTGCCGGTTCAATTGGCCGGTGATGTTATACGGTAACAGCGGACCCCACAGTATCTGTTCCCGCAACGGTTCGACGTGTTGTTGCAGTGTTTTCACGACGGGACGCAGCTTGAATTTTGGGTTGCGAAGGAAGCCGAGCAACAGTTCCATGGGACAGTTTCCGGCGCCTCGCCCCAAGCCTCCCAACGTGGCGTCCGCGCGGTTTGCCCCTAGGATGATGGCCTCGATCGTGTTCGCGAATCCAAGCTGCAGGTTGTTGTGGGCATGGATACCAATCTCCTTGCCCGTGCCTTCCATCGCCTTGGAATACTTGTTGTAGAGAATATCGATCTGCTCGCGGTACATGTGTCCGAAGCTGTCGACGATCACCATGACACTGGCGGGGGTGGGCCGGACGGCATCCAGAACCGTGTCGACTTCCGTTTCACTGATATTGGACACGGCCATGAGATTCGCCGATGTGTCGTATCCCAGCGAACTGGCGTGTTCAATCATTTCGACGGCTTCCGACACTTGGTGCGCGTAGAAGGCCACGCGAATCATGTCCAATACGCTTTCCTCACACGGCACTAATTGCTCTTTCCAGTCGCTCTTTTCCGCGTCGGCCATGGCCGTCAACCTCAGCCCGGTCTTCTCGGCTTCGTGGCCTTCGAAGACGCGGTTCAGGTCGGCTTCGTCGCAGTGCCGCCAGGGACCGAATGAGTCCTTGGGGAACATGCGCGGTGAGTTCTTATAGCCCACCTCCATGAAGTCGATTCCCGCCGCGATACATGTCTCGTAGACGGCCCGCACGGTTTCGTCAGAAAACAAATGGTTGTTGGCTAATCCACCATCGCGGATGGTACAATCCAAAACCTTCAATTCGGGCCGGTAGGTAATCCAGGGGGCTCTGTCAGACATGGTCTTCTCGTGTGTGCTGGTGCGGAAAGTACAAAAAACTCAAACTATAAGTGGTCGCGGATGACTTTGTCCGTCGCGAGTCCGACCAACGGGAGAACGGCTTGCGTCGGGCCGCTTTCCACCCGGACAAATCCGACCGCCTGAAGTATATACGCTTCGCGGCTCGACTCGCCGGTAAAGCCCGGCTTTCGGAACCTCGTGGCCCATTCTTTTGGGCAATGACCGCAGCCCTCGCGGGTGGAAGTTCCGCCCGCCTGGGCGCGACCTGAAACCAGGGCTTTTCCAGCGTCTAGTCCGCTCAAAGCGCCTCACACGTTTGCACTTTGAGATTAAAGTGTTACATATTCTTAATCGCACGGCTTATCAACGCAAGGGGCGTCGGGTGGATCACCTCTTTGGAAATCCCACGGCCGATCACAAAACCTGATTGGCCCGTCCAAAACTCCTTGGATGCCGGGAAACCTGGATGGTTTCGCCGTGGCTTATGAATGCCGATCCATACAAGCGTACATCATTAAACTCAAACTGTAAGCTTCATGTCTCGACTAGCTGGTAAAGCCCGGCTTTCGGGGCCTTCGCGGCCAGGCCGGCACCCGTCAGGGGTTCCAATTCGATCCACCTGGACACGACATGAAACCAGGGCTTTTCCAGCGTCTGGGCCGTTCGAAGGACGTGAAACGTTTACACTTTGAGATTAAAGCTGGATAACCGCGCGTGCGGGGGCGTTATCCCGCGAACGGAGAGGAATCGTGGAGCCGCGCCATGCGGTTCTTCGCGCTCACAAGCCGCTAGAATCGGCTTTTTCCGTTTAAGTGGCCCGTTCACCTACACGGAGTCACGGAGTTCAACCGTCAATGGCATAAAGGGCCGGGTTGTTTATGACATCAGACTGGCGGGAACAAGACGATCAACGCACCGCGGAGCGGGTTGAGTCAACGGCCTTTCTTCCTGGAACGAACATCGAAATCATCCGTCCTGGCCGGTGGAGGACGCCGCCACGGCACGTCATTTTCGATTTCGACGGAACCCTCAGCTTGATTCGTGAGGGATGGCCGGAGGTCATGGTACCGATGATGACCGAGGTACTGCAAGCGACGGGCACGGATGAGTCGTGGGAGACCTTGCGGCGATGCGTTCACGAATACGTCATGCAGCTGAATGGCAAACAGACCATCTACCAGATGATTCGACTGGCGGACGAGGTTCGCCGACGCGGTGGTGAACCGGAGGATCCACTGGTTTACAAAGCGCGATACCATGATCGCCTGATGAAGCGGATTTCTCACCGCCGGGAACAGCTGCGCGTGGGAGAGGTCCCTCCAGAGGCAATGCTCGTCCCCTATACATTTCAGCTGCTCAATGAAATCCGAAGCCGAAGCGTGGTACTCCATCTGGCGAGCGGGACGGATGAATCGTACGTACTGGAGGAAGCTCGACTCTTGGGGCTGGATGCCTACTTTGGCTCACGTATCCATGGGGCCCGCGACGATTTCAAGAACTTTTCCAAGGCCAAGGTGATTGAGCGGATTCTGGCGGAGAACCGCGTCGAAGGCTCCGCTCTGCTAGGGTTCGGCGATGGATACGTCGAGATTCAGAATGTCAAGGCGGCAGGGGGCATCGCCGTGGGCGTGGCCAGCGACGAGGCCGAGCGCGGCGGTACGCCGGATGCGTGGAAGCGCGACCGGCTCGTTGGAGTCGGCGCTGACATCGTCATCCCGGACTATCGCGATTATCGCCCCCTGCTGGACTACTTGTGGACCCAATGAGACCTGCCCGGTTTTTTCGGTCGGAAACGTCATGGCCGCGCATGCCGTTGCGCTCGGTGCTGCCGCCTCCCTTGGTCAAATCCAATGGCAGAGCGGCTACGGCGCGTTTTCCGTGAGTCACTCAATGAAGGACAAAGCGGTCGAATACATTCGGAGTCGGGAACAAGATTAACACGAAAGCCAAGGACGAATGCATCAGGCTGAGCGAGCGGCAAGACGCGTTCCCTTCCCAAAAAACGGGGATCGCGAGCGGAGCCAGTGTGCCGGACGATTCGGAGACACGTTGAATTGCGAAGTTATTCTTGGGCGAACGCTAAGAGACCGGCTCGCGGTGCAGCGAGTCCAGATTGAGCTGCTCGGCGACCCGTTGCGGCAGATAGTGCGCCAGAAAATCGGTGGCGATCTTCCTGCTCGTAACACCGAAAAACTTGGATCCCTCCGTACAGTTCCAGCGACCAACGGGAGCGGGCTAGTCCTATTCGAGCGGTAGCTCGCAGTGGTTGGCGGCCCTGCCGCCTTGGTGGCTCAATGCCTGCCGAAAGAATTTGTCGTGGGGATTGATGACATCGCGGGGCACGGGATCTCCTCCGTGAAGTTAAAGGACCGTTTCCCTGCCCGCGATTCGTTGCCTTATCTCTTATCCCACCTTGACGCCGATCTGTCAACCCTTGGCCCCCTGTTCGTCGCGCCGCGATGTTCCGTGCCTCTCCGTGATTGGTAACGAGTCCCGCGCCCCATCGCAAAAAGCGCCCCCTCTTCCCCACCTCGCTGCCATCACGGTGCGTAGTACCGTTGCCCTGAAAACCGAAAACAGGGTCTGACCCCACGTAGCCAAGACCCCACGTAGCCCAAAAAATCACCTGCAATGCAGTGCGCTACCGGTGCGCGCATCTGCTAAAATGAAAAGTCCACCATGGCAGCTTTGGGGCCCCTAAATATACCGGTCGCGGATGACTTTCTCCGCCGCGAGTCCGACCAACGGGAGGACGGCTTGCGTCGGGCAGCTTTCCACCCGGAAAAATCCAACCGCCTGAAATATACTGGGACCCCTTTGGGCCCCGCTTGAGTTCTCACATTAAGAGGTAATTCCCATGGTAGCTTTAAGCGCAATTCAAGAAGTAGCAGGGCTGATTGCAGAGAAGTTCAATCCTGAGCGCATAGTTCTGTTTGGCTCTTATGCCAC
>JBNJEM010000489.1:0-6155 GCA_051745935.1 Planctomycetota bacterium | reverse complement strand
CTTGATTCCAGTTCAAAGCAGCCGTCCATCGCATCGAGCAATGCGAGTGCTTTGGGCTTGTCACCGGATGAGACCGTTAATACCAGCTGGTCGACGAGATCCTGAACGACGCCTTCCCGCCCCATCCGCGGCCACTGTTCAAGCGATTCCAGCAGCATATCCGCAATATGGACTTTGCCCACGCATCGGTAACACTCTTTCGTATCAAGCCGCGCCAGCCCCCGAAAGAAATCCTCTCTTAAAGCTTCCACGTCAACCTTCAGCCGCGCGGTTAGAATTTGGTACGGCTTGGTATCGGTATCCAGCATTTGGACAAGAAAACTCGTCGCCCCGTCGCTCATGTTCGCCCGCTCCACGACTTCTTTTCGTATCGTGGAGCCGCCGCGGCCCTCATCGCGCATTTCTTCAGCTAGTGTTTCGAAAGCCTGGATGTAATCCCGGGCAAAACTCGTCTTTCTCTGATCACCTTGCAACAGCCCGTCGGCTAGGGTCTCCGCGATGAGGTATCCAGGACTGTGTCGATGGTCATAATGCAAGTCGAGCGTTTTCAGGGTGGATAAGGATTGGTTAAACAAGGCGGCCTTCTCGGCTAGGCCGATCAGCGGCGCGACCACGGCCATCACTTTTTCCCGCCTCCGCGCCTCCGGAAGATCAAATATCACGCGCCGCCGCAAGGATTCGATGTCGGTGCGCCAAAACCCAAGAAGCTTCCTGGCGTTGTCCATGTCGGCTACATTGGACACTTGCAACAGCGCGCGATCGCGGAGGATCTTTCGCGCTTGCAGTCCATATGGCTTGACCACGGCCGCAACAAGATGGGGGGCAACCTGGTCAAACTCAAAATGGCGACGCAACATCTCTGCCGCGCGAAATTGAACCTCCCGAGATTCGGCGCCGAGCAAGGTTACAAGCAGCGGCACGCATTGCGGGCCGCGAGCGAGAAGTTGGCGAGTGGCCTCGTTTCGTTCCTTGAATCGCCGCGCGTCAAGCCGTGGCTGTAATGCTGGCCGATCGGGCGAGCTGGCTTCATCTTCTCCCGCCATCCCTTGAACTTGATTCCCACCAGCCACTTGTTGAGATGGCTTTTCGGTTTGGCACCACGCCATCGAAATACCCGCTGCGGGACAACAGAATATGACCAACCACGCGAGTGACAAACGATCGTGCATGATACCCATCACAAAAGGGATGTCCCATCCGTTTGGAACTCAAACTGAAAACTTTACGTGATGACTAGCTGGTAAAGCCCACCGTACTGGACACTCCGTTTCCTATATTTCAGGCGGTCGGATTTGTCCGGATGGAAAGCTGCCCCGGCGCAAGCCGTCCTCCCGTTGGTCGGACTCGCGGCGGACAAAGTCATCCGCGACCGGTATAGTCGGCAAGATGCGGTCTTTTCAGCATGAATGATTTGGCGGCCCACCGAGGCTCGGTTTGCGGACTGGTTCACCCTTGCCCGGGTGTGGTTTACGGCGGGCGGCGAACGATCACGGGCTATTTCCACGTCAGCTCTTCGGGTAACTGATTCAGGTTGATGCACCCCTCGGAGGTTACGATGACCAAGTCCTCCAGGCGAACACCGCCCGTGGCCTTGCTATAAACGCCGGGTTCGACGGTCACCGCGTCGCCGCCGACCAATTCCGGGCCTTTCATGTCCAGTAGCGGAGGTTCGTGAACCTCTAGCCCGACGCCATGCCCGGTTCCGTGTACCATGGCGCAAAAGTCCTCGGGCGCATCTTCAGCCGGCAGCCCGATCGAATAACCATGTTGTTCGATAACGGTGGTGGTCACGCCATGAACCTGTTCCCCTGTAACCCCGGCGCGTATGGCGGCGATGGCAGCGGCCTTCGCCGCCGCCACTGCGCGACGCATGTCCCGCACTTGGTCCGGCACATCGCCATGGACCACGGTTCGCGTGCAGTCCCCGTTGTAGAGCGTTTGGCGGTCTTGAGGAAAAATGTCCACGATCACGGGTTCGCCAGTGCGGAGCGGGCCGCTGCCCGCATTGTGGCAGTCCGCGCCCTGCGAGCCACTCGCCACAATCGCTCCAGGACTCGTGTAACCGTGTTCAAGCAACCAAACATCGATAGCGGTGCGCACGCGTTCAGAGGTCAGGGGGGCGGATTCATGGTGCAGCAGACCAGCCCGGTCCGCCTTGGCACCGGCAATCAGCCCGCAGGCCATCTCCATGGCCCCTTCCGTAATCCGCTGTGCCTCGCGCAGATGCTCAATCTCCGCTTCGTCCTTGGCCCGGCGCGAAGCGACGCCGCGATCGACGTCGCAGTGGACTTCAATCCCTGCCTCGCGGAGGACATGAGCATAGATGAGCGGCAGCGTGCGATCGGAATCGACCAGCGTAATGCCCGCCCGTTTCAAACACTCGGCGGCAGCTTGGGCCGTGGCGGTTTCTCGATCCCCGGAGAGACCGGTTTGAGGGGCAAAGTCGGCGGGACAGGCAACCTGGTCAGCTCGAGCATGCGCCCGCGCTCGATCCATTTCAATATCCCGAAGGATCAAAACCGACGTGATACCATCGTCCCCCGGCAGCTCGATCAGGGCGGCTGGGTCCCCTACCGCAAAGCGAATCCGATGATAAAAAACCATGTTACGAGCCGGCACTCCGGCCATGATCGTGGGATGTTGTTCTCCCATGGGAAACTCCAGGATCCAAAGGATTGGCTACCAGTTCGTCACGGCGCGGGGCGCGAGGTCGTCAGCTTCTGAAGCGAAAACGCGACACATGTTGAACACCTCACGGCTCCCGTCCGCCCAACTTCCGGGGTTTTCCTCGCTCCACCCATTCCCCGTGTCGGCTGGAGCCCTCGCGATGATCCACGCAACCCCTCAACTTACGAGGCTTTTCGGCACGGGTTGATTGTCTTGGTTTACCAGGATCACGCGGGGGTGGTAGTCAGCTAACTCGGCGTCGTCATAATCGGCATAACTGACCACAATGACCATGTCGCCTTCGGAAACCAAGTGAGCGGCAGCCCCGTTGATGCAGACGGTACCCGTGCCTCGCGGCCCGCCGATTGCATAAGTCGTCAGCCGATGGCCATTGGTGATGTCGAGCACGTCCACCTGTTCGTACTCCACAATATCAGCCGCTTCGAGCAGTTCCGCGTCCACGGTAATACTCCCTTCATAGTGAAGGTCCGCCCCCGTTACCGTGGCCCGGTGAATTTTTGACTTCAGTAGTTTCCGCCACATCGACATTTCTCAAGGAGGATACAAAGACCAGTGTAAACGACCACCGCTAGACATTAGGAGCTGCAAGTCTCCGGGGCATAAGGGCTTATGCGAGTTTTAGCTTGCACCGCCCGAGCCATTTTTCGGCTCGCCCGCTCCCTGGACACCAGCCCCGGCGATCCACGTGCCTTGCCGGGATCCCCTCTTGGGCTCACGCCCGTATCCGGCCCTCTCTCGCGCGTTCATTGTACACGCCTAGTGTACTGGGTGTGTAGGCATCATTTCCACCGGGGGACGCCAATCGTGTTACAATCCGGTAGTCGCGGCGACGCACGACGTGGCACCCGTTTAGGCCGGAAAGGGGGCGCGTACGCAGGGATGATTGAGGACGCCCCGTACCGTTGCCGCGCCCTCGGGTGTGACCAAGAGGTTGTAGTTATACCAGTCGCGGATGACTTTCTCCGCCGCGAGTCCGACCAACGGGAGGACGGCTTGCGTCGGGCAGCTTTCCACCCGGAAAAATCCAACCGCCTGAAGTAGAAATACAAGAGGCTGGCGCGAGCCTTCCAGTAAAACTTCGCGCGCGTGTTGGTCAAGATTGAGTCCCGCCCCAATTGACGGACATTTTGATCCTTGCCATAGTCAAGGCTACACTGTACAGCAAACAAGGTGAAACCCACAACCTGTATCCTCGGGGCGTGCCAGGCAACCAGGGGGCCGGCGTCCCTCACTGCTTTGTTTCCCGTTTGGCCAGCGGTTGGATGAGTGTACAGGACGCCTTCGGGCGCGGCAACGCTTGTTGGAGGGGCACGAAAAGTCGGACCATGTTCCGGACTTGCCGCGGGAATCGCGAACTCCGCTGTTACACGCGAGGATGGAGGACCACTTGGGGGGAGAAGCGGCTATTCCGCCGCGGTTTCTCGCTCGTTTCCGGCAAGGAACGATACGGGTAGCCCGTCCGTAACAATGTACGGAGCAAGCCGGCACGGAGGTATCGAAGTGGCGCTCTACAACTACTACGCTTATGGGTGCAGCAGGACGCGCAAGGGACTGCTGCCCGAGAGCTGGCGGCATTTTGATAGAGTGGGCGGCTTGTTCAGTGCCGCCCTTCGGGGGGGCGGAAAGAACATTGAAGGGGCCGGTTGGCCGGAAGGCGGGGGCGTTAGCCCGCTTTGGGGGTTGGCCGCCGGGGATGCCCGTTTGTGGGTGTGAAGCGCCGGCGGCAGTGTTTTGGCCGTGCCTCGCCGGTTGCCGTATATCGATTTGGAACCTGATGCCATCGCTAGATTCTCGAGGTAGGAAAATGACTCAATCTGGCGAACCATTTGATCCGTATTACCATTGGCTTGGTATCCCGCCCGACGAACAGCCCCCTCATCATTATCGGCTGCTCGGCATCAAGCTGTTCGAGGCAAACCGATCCGTCATTCAAAACGCCGCGGACCGGCAGATGGCTCATTTGCGCACCTTTCAGGCGGGGCCCCAGGGTCCGGCATCGCAGAAGCTACTCAACGAAGTTGCCGCCGCCAGGGTCTGCTTGTTGTCGGCGGAGAAGAAGGCGGCGTATGATGCCCAATTGGATGCCCCGGGTGCGCCCTCGGTGCCGCCGCCGGCGGCGGCACCACCCGCCGTATCGACGGATGCCGTCTTCGAAGAGGGAAACACTCAAGGAGGCCGAGTTTCGACACCGGTTGTACGGACCGACGCTTCAGTGCCGGCCAACAGACAGCTCTCGAGACGTCGCCGGTCGCGATCGGCGGGTGGGTTGTTGAGGTTAGGGTTGGTGTTGACGGCGATGGCGGCCGCGGCGGCGGTGCTGATGCCCTTCGATCGGCCAGCTCCCGCCCCGAATCGGTTGGTGCTGAACTGGCCAGCTGCCCAGCGTACTGGGGCGACAATTGAAATCGATGGTCAAGAGGTTGATCTATCGCAGGCCGCGCGAACGACCGCGGAGTCGATTGAACTTGAACTTGAGCCGGGGCCCCATGAATACCTCATTTCCCACCCTCGCTCGGATCCCCTGGAGGGCCGCTTTGTGCTTCAGCCAAACGGCCGGATGCAACTTGATGTCGGCTTGAGATTGGCCCCCAAAACGAAAGCGTCCCAAAAGGTTGAATTGGTGTTGGTATGGCCTGAATCGGAGCGACATGACCATGCGTTGGAGATCGATGGTCGGCCTTGCGATTTGACCGAAGAGGAAGTAGACGTGGTGGGCGACGAGGTGCGTGTTCTATTGTCCCCGGGGCCGCACGCCGTTGCTCTCGTCCGCGATGGCAAGCGGCGGCTGGAACGGGTGGTCGACGTCGGGCAGGAATGTCGCGTTTCATTGTCGCGTTCTCCCCGCCGCGGTACCCTTGCACTGGAATGGAGTCCCAAGAACCGGTCTGGCTTTACGCTGTTATTGGATAAGGAGGTGCTTGAGCCCAGTGACGCGAGCGGCACCGCGGATCCTCGTACACTGAGCTATACGGTGCCGTCAGGGACCAGGACGCTTCAAGTCCGGCAAGGAGACTCCGAGGTGTTTTCTCGGAGAATCGAGATCGTACCGGGACAATCTCGGTCCATCAAGGTCGACGAGCTGATCGATCGAGTGCGATGTCGAATAGCGCTTCAATGGCCAAGCGAGCAGCGGGACGGCGCGCGGTTGGAGGTGGATGGGGAGCGCCGCGACGTGCCTGCTGAGTCGGCGGCCGATGGGGAGACAATCGTCGTTGACGTGGAGCCCGGCGCGCACACGATCCGCGTCACGCGGCCCGGTCATGAAGCGTTTGAAAGAGAAATCACGGTTGCCCGTGGGACTCGCTCGGTTGAAGTGGATTTGGAGCGTATCGTGTCCATGACGATTGACGAGCAGCGGTATGAGGAACTGTATAACGACTACAGGGCTGAGTATACCCAGTACGACGAGTATCGGGATTGGAAGCAGCAAAACGATGCCGTCGAGAAAAAACAGGCCTTGGCCGATC
>JBNJEM010000488.1:0-6166 GCA_051745935.1 Planctomycetota bacterium | reverse complement strand
ACCATGTTCTTCGCCTTGTAACGCCTTGGCCGCGTGTACAAGGTTCAAGAGTTCCTCCCCTTCGCCTCCCTGTTCCATCTGTTTGATGCAGTGTGGAATCCACTGTTCGGTGAGGCGTTTGACTTGGACGTTCCAAAAGTCGTTAATCCGGATTTTCTGAAAATGGACCGGTTCCAGTGGCTTTTCCGCCGCCGCCATCGGAACAATCGCCGCCGCGATCGTGAAAAAGAATACCGTTCGAAAAACCATTAGCTGTTTACCCGATTGAGGCATGATGTAATCTCCCGTGTGGTTCATTATCGTCTAGGTGGCGGGCAGTTGCTAGCCAGTAGCCAGTGTAGTGTAGTGTAGTGTAGTGTAGTGTATTGGCCGAAGTCGGCAAGGAGCCGCGGATGGACGAACACGTCCAAAAAAACTGCCAGGACGCCGCCATGCCCTTGCCATCGCCAGAACCCCGTGCTCTGAAGGTGCGACTCGCGTGCGGCCTGGTATCGTGGATCAGCACCATCTATCGCGCTGCACGACGCGGACGGAACGCGGATCGCGGCGAGCAACTGGTCGGTTTGTAAGCGGGACGGGCGGTCTTGGGCTTTGGCAAGGGGCCCGGTCCCGCTGTGCCACGACATGAATTGAGACACTCGCGGGCCTGGACTTGTCGGGTAGGGGACGGTTGGGGTGATGGGGACTGTCACGGTGGCGGTGGTGAACGAGGTGAACTGAACGCGAATCTATCGCGTTTACGGAAGAGAGAACGGGTTTGACATTCCTGTCCTGTCGATTTCGATATGGATCAGGGCGCCGACAGGTCCTATCATTCAGGTAATCGTCGATCGGCCGCGCGTGGCACCTTTCGATCTTGCCTCCCGTGACGGAGTCACTGACCCCGTCCCTTTTGGGGGGCCACGTGAGCCCGTGGTTCCGTACTGATTGTTCTTCGAGGATGCGTCGGAAGGAGTATTGTTCATGGGCGAAACGAAGGGCTTGCGAAAGGGGCTTACTCTGATACACGTGTTCTCGATTGCCTCCGGGGCGATGATTAGTTCGGGGCTGTTCATCCTGCCGGGCATGGCGCACGCCATGGCGGGGCCGGGCGTCATCTGGTCATACCTGCTGGCTGGTATTTTGGCGACCGCGGGCGCTCTGAGTATCGCGGAGCTTGCCACGGCCATGCCCAAGCCCGGAGGCGATTACTTTTTCATTACTCGCGGGTTTGGGGCGGGCATCGGGACCATCGCGGGCATGCTAAGCTGGTTCGCGTTGTCGTTGAAGAGTGCCTTTGCGATTGTCGGAATGGCCACTTTTTTGGCACTCATCGTGGACGTCAACGGGCTGGCGGCGGGCGTGGTGCTGTGTCTGTTGTTCGTTCTTCTGAATCAGGTCGGCGTGGACCTGGCGGCTCGCGTCCAGGTGGCGTTGGTTTTTGGGTTATTCGCGTTACTAGCGATTTATGTACTCGTGGGTTTGTCGCAAGTACGTTCCGAGTTATTGATTCCGTTTGCGCCTTACGGGCTGGACCGGATATTCACGACTACCGGCTTCGTCTTTGTTTCGTACAGTGGATTACTGAAAGTGGCCAGTGTGGCGGAGGAAGTCCGCAACCCGGGTCGAGTCATCCCCTTGGGCCTGGTGCTCTCTCTCGTGACCGTCACGATTTTCTACACGCTCGCGGTTGCAGTCACTAGCGGGGTGCTTGAGACCGAGGTGCTCGACGGTTCAATGACGCCCCTTTCCGACGGCGGCCAGGTGATCATGGGCCCGTTTGGCTACGCGGCAATGAGCATCGGCGCGATCTTCGCGTTCGTGTCGACGGCCAACGCGGGCATCATGGCAGCCTCTCGATATCTGTTGGCGCTCAGCCGGGACAAGTTGCTGCCGCCGCGGTTGGCGAATATCAACTCGCGATTTCAGACACCTCATGTCGCAATCATCGTGACCGGCGTGGCCATCATGCTCGGCCTGCTACTGAAGTTGGAAGTGCTCGTGGAAGCCGCATCGACCGTGCTGATTCTGACCTCCATGCTTTCCTGCTTGTCAGTTGTCGTGCTGCGGGAAAGCCGGCTGGAAAACTATCGGCCGATATTCAAGGCCCCGCTGTATCCCTGGCTTCAGATTGGCGGTGTGGCTGGCCTGGGCTTTGTCCTCTTCGAAATGGGCGTGGAAGCGTACTTCATTAGCTTGATTCTAATCTTGGCGGGATTTCTGGTCTATTGGTTCTATGGGCGAACACGGGGCGAACGGGGATCTGCCTTGGCACATGTGGTGGCGCGTTTGACGGCCCGCGAGCTTGTTACAGCTTCCTTGGAGAGTGAGTTGAGAGATATCGTTCGCGCCCGTGACGAGATTGTGAGCGACCGTTTCGACCAGCTGGTTGAGCAGGCTCCGGTCCTGGACATTGAGCGGGAATTGGATCTGGGGGAGTTCGTGGAGTTAGCCGCCGAAAGGCTTGGTCCCCGAATTGGGCTCGATAAAGATGGCCTGGCCCGAATGCTCCTGGAGCGAGAGACCGAGAGTAGCACGCTGATCACCCCCACGCTGGCCGTCACGCATGTCGTCGTGCCCGGCGAAGGTTGCTTGGATTTACTGCTTGCCCGAGTTCGTGGCGGGGTGAGGTTCTCGGCTGAGGCCCAGGACGTTCATACGATCTTCGTGCTGGTCGGCACCCGCGACCAGCGCAATTTTCATTTACGGGCCCTGGCGGCCATTGCCCAAACCGTCCAGGCCAAGGACTTCGAATCCCGCTGGTTGTCGGCAAGAAGCAAACAGGGGCTTCGCGATATCATCCTGCTTTCCAGCCGGAAGCGGATGGATGTCACGCGTGGTCGCGGCTGAGCGGGCGCAAGCCTGAGCGGTTCCTGCGGTTCTTGCTGAGTCGCGTCCGGCCCGGTACCCGAGCCCGGGAGGCCACGGGATTTGAATTTGCGAGCAGCGTTTGGTAGTTTACAGTTTTGAATATGCTTCAGACGGTCGGATCCGTCCGGGTGGAAAGCTGCTCGAGGCAAGCCGTCCTCCCGTTGGTCGGACTCGCGGCGGAGAGCGTCATCCGCGGCCGGTATGGATTCCCGTAACCGTTCACGGGTGCCGCTATACGGCTTGGACACGCAAGGGCCGCATGGATGCCACGGGGATGCCACGGGGATGCCACGGGGATGCCACGGGGATGCCACGGGGATGCCACGGGCTTGTCCCGTGGTGGTTCACGCTCGCCGCTACACACCGGTCAAACATACCAGTCCGGGTCGTCGGTAGCGTGGAACGTAACGGACCACGGGACAAGCCCGTGGCATTCGCACCTTGAAAAGCCTTCCTTCAAGATGTGCAACGGAAGTGCGAACGTCCGCGAATATCAGTCTCTTGCCCGTGAACGGTTATGGATTCCCTTTGTGCCGAAAGACCACGTCGCTCGCTACTACGCCATGGTGGAATGGTTTGACGCGACGTGCGGCCAGTTGATCAAACAAACGAAGAAAGTGACAGCTCCAAAATGATGAACCGCCTTATCCTCACCTCGATAGTTGTCGTTGTCTCGCTCGCTCTGTCGGCCGACGTTTTCGCGGCTCGGCCTCGGCCGAACGTTCTGTTCATCGCCATCGACGACCAGAATGACTGGATCGGCCACCTGGGCGGTCACCCCATGGCCCAGACACCCCACATCGACCGCTTGGCCGAACGGGGCACCGCTTTTCTCAATGCCCATGTCAACTCGCCCCTGTGCAATCCCTGCCGGACCAGCCTGATGCTCGGACTGCGTCCCACGACCACCGGCATCTACGGGCTGAAGCCGTGGTTCCGAAACGTCGAGGCCTGGCAAGACCGCGTCACCTTGCCGCGGCATTTCAAGGCTCACGGCTACAAGACCTACACCTCCGGGAAGATCTACCATGGCGGGGTCGGTGGTCCGGCGAAACGGGCGGTGGAATTCGACGTCTGGGGACCAGCTGGCGGCATCGGGGTCAAGCCCGCGCGAAAACTGATCCCGCCGACGCCCATGGGCAACCACCCGCTCATGGACTGGGGCGTGTTTCCGCATCGCGACGAGGACAAAGGCGACTACAAGGTGGCAAGCTGGACGATCGAGCAACTCCAGAACCCGCCCAAGGATCAGCCGTTTTTCCTGGCCGCCGGCTTCTTCTTGCCCCACGTCCCTTGTTATGCCACGCGGAAATGGTTCGACCTCTATCCCGACGACGACAGCGTGCTGCCGGTCGTCCGGGAAGAGGACCGCGCCGACACGCCGCGGTTTTCTTGGTATCTTCACTGGGAACTGCCGGAACCGAGGCTGAAATGGGTCAAAGAAAACAATCAGTGGCGCAACCTCGTCCGTAGCTACCTGGCCTGCACCAGTTTCGTGGATGCCCAGATTGGCCGTATTCTCGAAGTGCTGGATGAAACCGGACTGGCGGAGAACACGATCGTGGTCATCTGGGGCGATCATGGTTACCATCTCGGCGAAAAAGGGATCACCGGCAAGAACACGCTTTGGGAGCGCAGCACCCGCGTGCCGCTCGTGTTCGCCGGCCCGGGCATCACGCCGGCCCAGCGCTGCACCCGGCCCGCCGAGTTGCTCGATCTCTATCCAACGCTCGTGGAGTTGTGTGGCCTGCCGCCGCGCAGCGACATCGAAGGGCTCAGTCTCGTGCCTCAGCTTCGAGATGCGGCCGCCCCGCGCAAGCGTCCCGCCGTGACCAGCCACAACCAGGGCAATCACGCGGTACGCAGCGAGCGATGGCGATACATCCGCTATGCCGACGGGAGCGAGGAACTCTACGATATGCGGAACGATCCGCGCGAGTGGATCAACCTTGCCGGAAAGTCCAAGTTCGCGGGGATCATCGAGGAACACAAGAAGTGGCTGCCCACGATCGACCGCCCGCCCGCCCCCGGCAGCGCCCACCGCGTGCTGACCTACGATAAGGCCGCGGACGAGGCCGTCTGGGAGGGAAAGACCGTCAAACGTAGCGACCCGATTCCAGAGTGATCGGCACGGGCGATAGCCCATCCAATGATCGCATCGATGCCAGGATCCATGATGTGTCCCGTTTCGCTTTTGAGAGTTCGCTTTCGAGAAGTATCCAAAGGCGAAGCGTTATCAAGACTTCCGCCGGTTGCTCGATAAAATGGATCGGCAGATCGATGCCGTTGTTGTGAGCACGCCGGACCACACTCACGCGGTCGCGGCCGTGGCGGCGATGAAACGCGGCAATCACGTCTACTGCGAAAAGCCTCTTGCTCGTACCGTGCATGAGGCACGGGTGATGCGCGAGACCGCGCGGAAAGACGACGTGGTCACGCAGATGGGGAATCAAGGGTCGGCTTCCGAGGGACTGCGGCGAGCGGTGGAATTGGCTTGGGCCGGGACGATTGGCGAGATACGAGAAGCGCATCTTTGGATGGGGAACAGCGACGGACCCAAAGAGCGTCCCAAAGAGAAGCCGCCAGTGCCGTCGGACCTGGCCTGGAATCTCTGGCTCGGGCCGGCGCCCCACCGGCCCGGTAGCGAAACTCGCTGGCGGGAGGAAACGAACGTCAGGAGCCGGGTGGAGCAAGTCGGCAGGCCCTGTATTGAGCCCCGAAACAGGGCTTATACCGGCGGCGGATGACTTTCTCCGCCGCGAGTCCGACCAAGGGGAGGACGGCTTGCGCCGGGCAGCTTTCCACCCGGAAAAATCCAACCGCCTGAAATATACCGGCGGCGGATGACTTTCTCCGCCGCGAGTCCGACCAACGGGAGGACGGCTTGCGCCGGGCAGCTTTCCACCCGGAAAAATCCAACCGCCTGAAAAGATTCGAACACGGACCGAGAAACAACGCAAAGGGCCGGTGCAATTGGATCTGTTCGAGCCGTACGAGTATGGTTACGAGTTTAAGGTCATCGTCACGAACAAGACAATCGGTGCGGAAAGCGTAGCGATGTACCACGAAGGGCGTGGGGGCCCGGGAGGCTATCTTTGGTGAATTGAAAACCCACTGTCACCGCCAGACCCCCACGAGTTCATCTCGTGGGTGAATCAGGCTCGTGAGCTAGCTCGCGGCGTCCACCCGCCCAGACCCCCACGAGTTCATCTCGTGGGTGAATCAGGCTCGTGAGCTAACTCGCGGCGTCCACCCGCCCAGACCTCCCACGAGTTCACCTCGTGGGTGAATCAGGCTCGTGAGCTAACTCGCGGCG
>JBNJEM010000487.1:0-6166 GCA_051745935.1 Planctomycetota bacterium | reverse complement strand
GCGTTAGATATCATTATAGGCCCACGGATGGCAGAACGGACCCACGGATGAGGAAAGACGGAGAGAGTACAAGCCGGGTCGCTTGCGTTTCATGCGTTATAGTAGGGTCAGTAGCAAATGTTGCACCATAATCCACCGTTGACTGCCAGGAGAAAGACGTCATGAGTTGGCCAGAACTTGAGACTGTCGTGGTTCCCGTGGACTTTTCGGAGGAATCCATGGCGGCCATCGACACGGCGCTTAGAATTACTGGTTCCGCGAAGGCTTTACACGTGATCCATGTGTTGCCGGAACTGTCCCCGTTGGAACCGGGCGAGATGTGGGAAACGGTTGACGAACGAACTCGCACCGAACACGTGGAAAAGACGCTCCGCAAAAGCTTATCCGACCCCGCTTATGCTGGCATCACCATTGAAATCCTTTTCGGCGACCCCGGCCATGCCATTTCTCATCGCGCCGCGGAACTAAAGGCTGACATGATTGTTCTCCCTTCCCATGGCCGCACCGGGCTTGCTCATCTGCTCATCGGATCGGTTGCCGAGCGTGTCGTGCGTCTGGCACACTGCCCGGTCCTGGTATTGAGAAGCTGAGCGGGTCGCGGCCTGCCGGCCTCGATGCCTTCCTGCGTCCAGAACCAGGGGGTCGGACGTGCGCGAGGGCGCAATGGTGGCCCGCGCCCGACACCCCCATGAACCGGCTGCCGCTTCCTCAACCAGCAAGGTTTGTTTGACACCCGGTAACCAATCCGAGCCCGCGTTTCCGCCCCCGTGGATTATGGGGCACGCGACGGGCTTTGTGAGGGGTTTCGAGCGCGCGACATCGGCTTCATGCCAAGTCCGGCAAACCAGACCACTGCACGTCGTTCCGCGTGTGGACCCGTGCGGCGGCTTCTGCAAACTCCGCTCGCCCGTCGATCATCCCGACCGCCGCCTGGGTTAACGAAATCCCTTCAGCCTCGCAGCAAAGGATAAAGTCGCCTTCAGCATTCTCGACCACGGATGGCGCGATGTGCATTTCCCGCTGCAGCATCTCCACCGGACGCGTCTGGGACGCACTGCTGGGAGAAATGACCAATAGTCTGCGAGCTCCCCCGCAAGCCAACAGCCGAGGCGTAGCGGCGTCGAGTCCTTCGGACAGCGTCTCCACGGCATGCCGCGACCCCTTTTCCTCGTGGAAAAGTATCTCGGACACATCCAGGGTTTTGACGACCCCGACGATAATCGGCCGGGCGAGATCGCGCATCGTGGCTGGCAAGTCGTTACGGGGCCCTCGACCTGGCATCAACAGCTTCCACAAACCGCCCGCTGGCCGCAGCACGTTTTCCTGGAGCATGCCATCCAAGGTCTCCACTAGGGTTGTCATGTGTTCGGTCAAGGCTTGTCGCGTGGAGTCCACCAGGGCGTCCGGCATCTCGGCCTCGTCACCTCCCACGGCGTCGACGGGGCGTGGGGCCTCGAATTGGCTGCCCAGATAGTGCAGCTCCCGTTCCAAGTCCTGCAGTTCATCCGAAACGCGAGCCACGCGGCCTCTGATCAACCGCGCCACCCGCGCTACCCCGGCGACAACGTTTTGGTAACAACGCAGCCGGCAAAACTCTCTGAGCATTCCCAGCCGTTTGCCCGCCGTCTCTCGCTCCTTGCCTCGCCCACGCTTCACTTTGACGCTCGCCAGTCGCTGCTGCAGGCCGGAGAGTTCATGGGTTACTGGGGCATGTAATGCCGTGGCACGTTGTTCCAGGTCGCCGCAGTGGTTTATAAACCACCGCGCCGCCCATTGCGCCCCCTGGATTCGACATTCTTCTCCTTCAACCTGACTTGTCACCCAGTCGCAAATTGCCCGAGCACACTCCAACGCCCGTTTTCGATGGCGCGCGGTGAGCGCATTTTCCCCCGCCGCTGGATTGTGAGCGGAAGCATCCATGCCATCCCGCCGGGCGCCCAACAGGGAATCCAAACGTTGGACGACGCTTTCGATGCAGCCCGCCCCGTCTTTTTGCGAGGAGATCGCTCGCGGGCTGGTCAATTCCTCCAATAGTTTTTCCACGAAGTCGTCGACCGATTCCCCTAACTCTTCTTCCATCATGCCGGACGCTTGTTGGACCAGCTCATCCACATCCAGCGACCATGATGCCGCCAGTTTCTCCGCCTCCATTCGCAACCGCGAATAGACGGGATGTCGGGTATCATCCGCGCTCTGGCTAACTGTCGCGATACTCTGATCCGACGTTTTCCCCTCGGCAAGGCACGTTCCCGCTCCCCACCGTTCAACCACGCGGCAACAAAGCTGCTCGACGGCGGGGGCAACCACATGATCTCGCATGCCGCCGTGCTGATACACTCCGAATGAACGCAAGGCGGTGTCGGCGTGGTGGGTACCGGCGGGCTCCGGTTCGCTGGCGCGACACGCGCGGAAAAACCGATTCGCCGCGGTGGCCGTGTCCAGATAGAGATACTCGGAGACCGCGTCCACCGCCTCCTCAAGCTCCTCTTCGCTCAACGCGGCCCCCAAATCGACCACGTACGTCTCGTTGAAAGGTCGCTGGTCGTCTCGTTGCTCCGGCAAACCAAACGCTTTTTCCCCCGGATAATAACCTTTCGGTCCTCCATAATGGTTCAACTCGGTGAGCGTCGCATACGCGTTCACGGCAGCCAGCTCGGAAATCCGGGGATCCCGAGGCGTTGAATGGGTCAGGAGACCGAATATGTCCGGATTGGCAACCCCGGCCTCTTGGAGCAAATGGCGAGCCAGATAGGCCAGATCCGCGACCATGCCTCCCCCCGTACCACCCGGAATGGAGGCGATCACGACGACCCGCATGGGGCCGGAGTGAAAATCGAGGCCAGTCGTTTCCCGAGACTGTTCCAAAGCCCAGTCGGACGTGGCCGTCTCGATGGCGGTTTTCATCCGCTCCACGACCTGTTCCGCGTGATCAATCAAGGCGAGCCGCCCCAGCGGTCTCAGCCCCTCCGTTCTCAGTGACCGGGGAATGTTGTACAGCCACCTCCGGCTGAGCCACTCCAGCAATTGACGTGACATGGCGCGATACTCTTTCGGCCGTCTCAACGGGACCGTCAACACCTCATCTGGCCTGAACCCCCCCTGACGGTGCAAAAGCTCCATTACCCCCTTGGCGTCCGTATCAATCAGCAACATGCGCAGCGACGGGACGGCCTCTAGCGTCTGAAAACGATCCACCAACCGCTTTCGCAGTCGCCACATGACGCGCCCCGCCGATCCTCCCGCGCCCAAAAACAGAGTGGGTTGGACGGAAACGGGGCCCTGTTCAACGCGGATTGGATCGAGGTCCCGGGGGGCCGACGAGGCGTGCACGCGGGGAACCGTTCCCTTGCCGGGGAGGCGGCAACTTGCCGTCGACAGGGCGCGGTCATACAAGCCGCTCGAGTGGGATTTCTCGCTCCCGCCGCTCCGCGGCGCCTGAGCGGGTCCCATTTCAGGCCACCCGGTGTGTCTCGCGCGTGGCGGTCCTGTTGACCTCGCGTTCCGCAGCGCCTCGACCAGTTCGCTACAGCTGCCAAAGCGATCTTCCGAAGACTTGGAAAGGGCGCGCGCGATCACGGCTTGATCGTGTTCGGGCAACGCGGCCAGACGCGGCTGCGCGCTCAGATGCTGACGCGCCAATTGCATCGCCGTTGTGCCTGGAAACGGCAGCTCGCCAGTCAACATCTCCTGGTACACAATCGCTAAACTGTATTGATCGCTCCACAGAGACGGCTGGCCATCGAACACCTCGGGAGGCGCGTACAGGGGCGTAAGCCCCCCCATCATCGAGGCGGTGGCTTCGTGAATGTCCTTCACGAGCCCAAAGTCCGCGACTTTCACCCGGCCGGCTAGCAGGAGCAGGTTTTCCGGCTTGATGTCAAGATGCTGCAATGAGTACTCTCGACTCATGTAGTCCAGCACGTCCGCGGTGTCGCGCAGATAACCGATCAGCTCCTCCCAGGGAATGCCTTGACGCCCCTCTTTTCGCCAACCGGTAAACCGCTCTTTCAAACTTCCTTCCGCCAACTCGGTAACAATCAGCAGCTGCCCGTCCACGATCTCAATTCGTTCCAGGGAAAGCAGAAAGGGATGTCGGACCGACTTGATGCGATTGAGCGATTTGAGTTCCCGAGCCGCCCGATCCTCCGTCAATACGCCATAGACCAACTTAATGGCTTTTCCCAATCCGCCCGGAGCATCGGCACGCCACACCTCTCCATAGCCCCCGGATCCAATGCGTTCACGAAGCTGATATCCTGGTATCGGCTCATTGGAAGTGATCGCTTGCAAAGACACGGCTCGTTCCTATTCTGTTTTCACCAATGACCGAGTCACCCCGTGCTGGCCGCGGCAACCTGGGCGTTGGACAAGCCGTTGATCCGTTGACCAACCCCAAAACACTCACCCTGACCGTATTGACATCCCAACTCCGCCAGGCACCGCGCGTCGGGACCACTGTCGACGCCAGTGGCAATGGACACGGAACCGATCTCCCGTATCGCCTCAATCAACCCCCGTAGCGTTTGGCCCCCGTCGCCCGCTCGGCTGATCCCTCGGACTAGCGACGGAGAAATCTTCAGGAAATCGGGAGCGACAGCGTGCCAGCCGGCAATCTGAGCCGGACTGCCACGAAAGTCGGCATAGGCGATTTGAACCCCCTGCTCACGTAGCCTTTGAATAAACTCCCGGAAGTACGGGATATCACACACGGCTGTCTCTGGAATCTGAATAACAAGCTGATGGCCCCGAGCCGACGCGTCCCTCAGTTGCAACAACGACTCAAGCAGAGACTCGGGACCAACCTCCGAAACCCGCACATTAAGGAACAGATGCATTCGCTCTTCCAACCCGTTTGCCTGCTCAACGGCAAAAAGTCGATGTTGCTGGAAAATACGTTCCGTCAGGCAACACTCAGTGTTGTCCAGCGTCGATTCCAGGTAACGACTCTGCCAGGGCGGTTTGTCGAGTTCGCAGCGTGCCTCGCACCCCAAAACCTCCCCACCCTCCAGCTCCACCACGGGCTGGAATCGCGACTTGACGGCGCGATGTATCAAGACTTCATGCCACCGCCGCACGTCCAGTATTAAATCACCGCCGTCGGCACCAGTGCCATCGACCGGTTGCGTCATGATCTGCGTCGCCGATTCCCTCCTCGCTGGCCGACCGGAGAAAAACGTCAGCTCAACATCGGCCACGAGTATCACGTCTCCGTCCGATAAATTGACTTCCGAAATTCGCTCGCCGTTGACGTACGTGCCATTCGTGCTTCCCAGATCCCGTAATCTATACGCGTCCTCGGCTTCCTCAACCGCCACGTGCCGGCGTGACACTCGCCCCGAATCGACGGGAAAATCAGCCGACTCATCCCGTCCAATCACAAACGGAAACGTCTCCAGTTCCTGCTTGATGGGACGACTTTTTCCCGCTTGACCGTATTCGATCCAGGGAACACCGCTGTTCGAGTCACTCGTGAATTGGGTGCGCATCGTGAATACCGCCCCTTTTGGCTGCTTAATACTGAAACTGTAAGCTTCGCGTCTCGACTAGCTGGTAAAGCCCGGCTTTCGGCGCCTTTTCGGCCTGTAAAATGCCCGGCCACATTTGGAACAATGTCGTGCAAAAGTGACGCGGACTACAAGTGTACCCCAACGTTGCAAAAAGGAATGCGTAGGACGGGTCTCCAGGCCCGTCTATCACAGTGGAAAATGGTCATCTTGCGGATGTTTGCAGACTTCACGTTTCGTGAACTTTGCAGACAGTGAATCAAAGTCGGTTTCGC
This sequence comes from Planctomycetota bacterium, assembly GCA_051745935.1. Classification (GTDB taxonomy): domain Bacteria; phylum Planctomycetota; class Planctomycetia; order Pirellulales; family Pirellulaceae; genus JBNJEM01. The sequence goes on along the minus strand of JBNJEM010000487.1, from coordinate 387 downwards.
ACGGCAACAGACGGGCCTGGAGACCCGTCCTACTTCAATCGTTATGCAACTGCAGGGTGTACGCAACTTCCCGTGCGCCAGCCGTTCACGCCGGAAAGGTTTGGCCACGCCCGTGTCATTCGCGATCGCATGAACCATCTATAAAGCGCACTGCAACGAATCACTTTACCAAACATAGCACGTAACAAGAGCGAAGCGAGCGGGAAATGCCAGTCATGTCAATGAACGGAGTTGAACAGGTACCAGGGAAGTCGTTTCAAAAGAATCACCATCTTTGCGGCATGACACAATAGACCCTATTGTTGCATAAAGACGGCGTAGGACGGGTCTCCAGGCCCGTCTTTTACAGCGCATAAATGTCTTTTTGCGGTTGTTTGAAGATCTCAC
>JBNJEM010000486.1:0-6171 GCA_051745935.1 Planctomycetota bacterium | reverse complement strand
GTGGGGGGGCCCCTGAAATTCCTGGCCGAGGCGGGTTCGTACACCCTCCACGACACGATAGCGGTGGTCGACACGCCGGCGGGTCCGCGGGAGCTGACCATGGTGCAGCACTGGCCCGTCCGCAGCCCGCGTCCCATCCGCCGGCGGCGAGCCATTTCCGAGCCGTTGGTGACCGGGCAGCGGATCATCGATACGTTGTTTCCGATCGGCAAAGGCGGCACGGCCGCCATCCCCGGTGGATTCGGCACGGGCAAGACGATCACCCAGCACCAGTTGGCCAAGTGGTCCAATGCCGACCTCATTGTGTATATCGGCTGCGGCGAGCGGGGCAACGAAATGACGGAAGTGCTGCAGGAGTTTCCGGAATTGGAGGATCCCGAGTCGGGACGTCCGCTGATCGAACGGACGATCCTGATTGCCAACACCTCGAACATGCCGGTCGCCGCCCGCGAGGTCTCGATCTACACGGGCATTACGCTGGCGGAATACTACCGCGATCAGGGACGAAACGTAGCGGTGTTCGCCGATTCAACCAGCCGGTGGGCCGAAGCCTTGCGCGAACTGGCCGCGCGGTTGGAGGAAATGCCGGCCGAAGAGGGATTTCCGGCGACCTTGGCCACGCGACTGGCCCAGTTTTATGAACGGGGCGGGGCGGTGGAGACTCTGGAGGGGGGCGAAGGGTCGATCACCATCGTCGGGGCCGTGAGTCCGCCGGGCGGCGATTTTTCGGAACCGGTAACCCAGCACACCCGGCGCTTTATTCGCTGCTTCTGGGCATTGGATACGGAACTGGCCAACGCGCGACACTACCCCTCGATCCATTGGCTGCGTTCGTATTCGGAATACATTGGGGAAATCAGCCCCTGGTGGCAGCGGCGGTCCCCGCAGTGGACCACGCTGCGGCAGGAGGCGATCGAGGTACTGCAGCGCGAGGATCGGTTGCAGCAAATCGTGAAGCTAGTCGGGCCGGACGTGTTGCCTGATACGCAGCGAGTGGTGCTGTTCACCGCCGAAATGCTCAAAGACGGGTTCCTGACCCAGAGCGCCTTCGACGAAAAAGACATGTATTGCAAACCGGAGCGGCAGATTGTCCTGTTGCGGATGATTCTGACGTTCCATCGGCGGAGCAGCGAGATCATCCGCGCCGGCGCCCCCTTGGCACGCCTCCGCCAGTTACCCTGTGTCCCACGGATCATCCGCGCCAAGCAAACGTACGGCAATGACGAGATGGATGCCCTCTTGGCCCTGGAACGAGAAGTCAACCAGGCATTGGACGAGTTGGAGCAGGAGTACGTGAAGTCGCGTTGACAAAGCCGGGATGGGCGCCCGGTTTTCATGGACAATTCAAGACAATTCGGTGTCCGCGAGAGTGGTCCGGCCTACTTCTTGCGAACGAGTGAAGGATCGAGGAACGCCGTGGAGAAAGAACACAACGTGTCGAGTCTACAACTTGAGATCGAAGACAGGGGCCTGCAGTACGTCGGTACGACCGAGATCGATGGACCGCTGCTCGTCGTGGAACGTGTCCGGGACGTCGGATTCGACGAGGTCGTGGAAGTGTTGGACGCGGAGGGCAAGCTGCGTTTGGGTCGCGTGCTCGATACGTCCTACCAGCAGGCGGTGGTCCAGGTGCTGGAGGGAACCACGGGGTTGTCGAACCAGCGGACGCGAGTCCGGTTTTTGGGCGAGAGTTTTCGCCTGCCCGTGTCCAGGGGGATGTTGGGCCGCGTGTTTGACGGATTGGGCCGCCCCATCGACGACGGCCCGCCGCCGCTGTCCACCGACCGGCGGGATATCAACGGGTTGCCCATCAACCCACACGCTCGGGAGTATCCGCGGGAGTTCATCCAGACGGGGCTGTCGGCCATCGATGGCATGAATGCGCTGGTGCGGGGGCAGAAGTTGCCGATCTTTTCCGGAAACGGCTTGCCGCACGACCGCGTCGCCGCCCAGATCGTGCGGCAGGCGAAACTGCTGGACGAGAACGTCGAGTTTTCGATCGTCTTCGGAGCCATGGGAGTCAAGCACGATGTGTCGCGGTATTTCATCCGGGATTTCGAGGAGTCCGGCGCGTTGGCCCGCACGGTCATGTTCCTGTCCCTGGCCGACGCACCGAGCGTGGAACGACTGCTGACGCCGCGAGTTGCCCTGACCATGGCCGAGCATCTGGCGTTCGACTGCGGCCGCCACGTGCTGCTGTTGCTGACCGACATGACCAACTACTGCGAAAGCTTGCGCGAGGTGGGGACGGCCCGCGGCGAGATTCCCGGCCGCAAAGGGTACCCGGGCTACCTCTATTCCGACCTGGCCAGCCTCTATGAGCGGGCCGGCCGGATCGGAACCTCCCCGGGCTCGATCACGCAAATGGCAATTCTGACCATGCCCGCCGACGATATCAGTCACCCCGTTCCCGACTTGACCGGCTATATCACCGAAGGGCAAATCGTGCTCGATCGGGCGCTGTTCCAGCGGAGTGTTTACCCGCCGATAGCCGGTCTGCCCAGCCTGTCGCGGTTGATGAAAGACGGCGTGGGCAAAGGGTACACGCGGGATGATCACCCGGCGCTGGCCAGCCAGCTGTTCGCCTGCTACGCCTACGTCAAGCGGGTTCGGGCCCTCGCCGACGTCGTGGGCGAGGAAGAGCTGAGCCTGTTGGACAAAGAGTACATGCGTTTCGGGGACGCGTTTGAACGCAAGTTCCTGAGCCAGGGAGAAGCCGAGGACCGATCGATCGAGACCACCCTGGAAATCGGCTGGGATGTCTTGTCGATGTTGCCACGCGAAGAACTGCATCGAGTCAGCGACGCGTTGCTGGAGACGCATTACCGCAACGAGGAGGAGTCGGATGGCTAAGTTGAACGTAGCGCCCACCAAATCGAACTACCTGGAGCTGAGCAACCAACTGGACTCGGCCAAGGAAGGCTACGAATTGCTCGACTTGAAGCGGCAAATCCTGGTTTATGAGCTGATGAGCCGGCTGGGTCGGGCCCGGGATGCGGAACGTCGTGTCGCCGAGGCCCTGCGGGAGGCCTTCGCCGCGTTGGAGGGAGCCGTGTTGGATGTCGGCTCGCCGGGCGTCGATCGAGCCGCACTGGCCGTGGTCCTCGACCACCAAGTGCAACTGGCTTCGCAAAACCTGATGGGAATTCACCTGCCCACGGTGACGGCGGAGCCGGCGGAGTGGAGTGTCCAGTTCGGCGTCGGAGGCACCTCCGCCCGCACCGACACCGCCATGCGACGATTCGTGGACGCGGTAAGGTTGCTAGCGGAATTGGCCGAATTGGAAAACTCGGTGATTCGGATGGCCCGCGAGCTGCGCAAGACCCAGCGACGTTGCAACGCGTTGTCCAAAGTCTTCATACCGGATTATTCCGAAACCATCGAGTATATCATGTCCAGTCTGGAAGAACGGGAACGCGAATCGTTCGTCATCCAGAAGATGATCAAGGATCGCATGCGCGGCCGAGACGAGGGGAGTGTCAGCAATGGCTAGATCACGGGTCACCAATATTCTGGTTTTGGTCGACGGGACGGAATCATCGTTCCATGCGGCGGACTATGCCATCGAGCTGGCCCGCATGCTCGGCGCGCGGATCACCGCCATGGCGGTCGTGGACACCGACACGCTGCGGCAGCTGCTCAACGTCCACATCCTGGTCGACTCCGAGATGGCGGAGTTGCAGAGCGAACTGCAGCAGAGCGCGCGGAACCATCTGGACGAAGTCTGCCAGCGGGCCATGTCCAAACGCGTCCAGGTCGAGGAGGTGCTGCGATCGGGCAACAGCGAGGTCGTGGTGCCCAAAGAGCTGGCCGAACGCGGCGTGGACCTGTTGGCCATGGGCGCCTTTTCGTCCGCCCGGGTCAAACACGATTTACTGGCCCGTCAGCGACAGCAGATTCTGGACCGCACCACGTGCCCCATCTTGGTCGTCAAGTGACCGTGAGTCGCCGATGGACGTCCGTCAGGCGGTCTAGCCTCACGGACTGGTTTCCCCCCCGCCGTCCTGGACGGATCGCTCGGGCCGGGGTAGAGTGTGGGGTTTGGGCGGACGGTTTTTTCTCTACCCCTCCGACCTTCCCCGCATCCCGGAACAGATCAGAATGTGAGCTTATGCGCCGCAACGACATCCGAAATATCGCCATCATCGCCCATGTCGATCATGGCAAGACGACGCTGGTCGATGGTCTGCTACGCCAGAGTGGCGAGTTTCGCGCCAGCCAGCTGAGAGGCGACTGCATCCTCGACTCGAACGAACTCGAACGGGAACGCGGCATTACGATCCTGGCCAAGAACATCGCCCTGCCCTATCGGGGGGTTAAGATCAATTTGATTGACACGCCGGGGCATGCCGACTTTGGCGGAGAAGTCGAACGGGTGCTCGGCATGGCCGACGGTTGCCTCGTCCTGGTCGACGCGGCGGAGGGGCCCATGCCGCAGACCCGCTTCGTGCTTTCCAAGGCGCTCGAAGCCCGCTTGAAGCCGGTTGTGGTGATCAATAAGATCGACCGCCCGGACGCTCGCGGCGAGGAGGTGCTCGGCGAGACGTTCGATTTGTTCGTTGATTTGGGCGCCGATGAGGAAACGGCCGAGTTCCCCTACCTGTTCGCGTCGGCCAAGGAAGGGGTGGCGTCGCACTCGCTGGACCAGCCGGGCGATTCGATGAAGCCGGTCTTCGAGGCCATTGTGGGCCACGTGCCGGGCCCGGCGATTGACGCCGAGTCGCCGCTGCGGATGCGCGTGACGACACTGGACTGGTCCGACTACGTCGGGCGGATCGCCATCGGCCGAATTGCCGCCGGCGAAATCCGCAGTGGCCAGCCGGTCGTGCTGATGCGGGAGGATGGAGCGAATGACGAAGCCAAGGTCGCCGAGGTCCACGTGTTCGACAAACTTGGCCGGCGGCAGGTGGACAAAGCGGCGGCGGGCGACGTGGTGGCCCTGGTCGGGCTGCAAAACACCGCCATTGGGGATACGATTTGCGACCCGTCCGCGCCGCGGGCCCTGCCTCGGGTGACCATCGACAAACCGACGCTCCAGATGGTGTTCAGCATCAATTCGTCGCCGTTCGCGGGGCGAGAGGGGAAGTATCTTACGAGCCGGCACCTCCGCGAGCGACTGTTCCGGGAGACGGAGCGCAATGTCGCGCTGCGGGTCGAGGACATGGACGAGGTCGACGGGTACCGCGTCTCCGGGCGGGGACTGTTGCACCTGTCCGTGCTCATCGAGACCATGCGGCGCGAAGGCTACGAGATGTCGATTGGCAAGCCGCGGGTCATCCTCCGCACGCGAGACGGGGTGCGGGAGGAGCCCTACGAGTCGCTGGTGGTCGAGGTACCGCATGAGAAGATGGGGCCCGTGATGGAGCTGGTCGGCGCGCGGCGTGGCGAGACCGTGGAGGTCACCACGCATGACGAGTACACGTTCCTGGTGTTCAGTATCCCCGCGCGGGGACTCATCGGGCTTCGAACGCAGCTGCTTAACGCCACCCAGGGCACGGCGATTATCCACCACCGGTTCGAGTGTTACAAACCGGCGGAAGGAGACATGGCCGGCCGGGCGAACGGCGTGCTCGTCTCGATGGTCGGGGGGCGCGCGGTCGCCTTCGGGCTCGATGGTCTCCAAGAACGCGCCGAAATGTTCGTGAAGCCGGGCGACGCGGTCTACGAAGGGATGATCGTTGGCGAGAACAGCCGATCCGATGATATGAACGTGAACCCCACCAAGGAAAAGAAGCTGACGAATATCCGGGCCGCCGGCAGCGACCGCAATATCCAGCTGAAGCCGCCGCGCCAGTTTTCGCTGGAAGCGGCCCTCGAGTACATCGAGGATGACGAGCTGGTCGAGGTCACGCCGACGCAACTGCGACTGCGAAAGGTGGTTTTGAGCACCACCGAACGCCGCAAACAGGTACGCCGCTTGGCCAAAAGCGGCGTCTGAGTCGTCACGGGTCCCAGGCGTCGATTTCGTCGACCCGAAGCGCCGCGGCAACGTGGTCCACGGCGAGGGCGTTCCACCAGGAGAACTCGAATCGTGGCCGGTCGGTGTCCGCGTACTCCTGGATCGAGGCGAGGTTATATTTCAGGCGGTTGGATTTTTCCGGGTGCAAAGCTGCCCGACGCAAGCCGTCCTCCCGTTGGTCGGACTCGCGGCGGAGAAAGTCATCCGCGACC
>JBNJEM010000485.1:0-6176 GCA_051745935.1 Planctomycetota bacterium | reverse complement strand
GGGGCTTCTAACCGATCATCGCCATATGGAATTCCAGCAGAATACTAAGGCGATCGTTCGGTGTCAATCAATCTGCCAAGATGGTTGCGAGAAACAATGTGGCTCGGAATTTCCGGCTCTCGACCAAAATTCACGCGAAATCGGTAAGATCGACGAGAAACCCTTAGTTGATGAAGCATTGTCACGACGCCAACTACCTTACTGTCCATCGATTTGCCGATTTTCGCAATCTGAACATGGCCGACTCGGTGGTCGACCGCGAAACGCTTCAACTTCCGAAGCCTACCAATAATCGAAGGTGGCTACTTCACGCTTCAAACACTGGAAAACGGGGAGCGGGCATTTGCCAACCTCGTGTATGTTTAAGAGCAGGTACCGGAGTCACTGCGACGCTCGCGTTTCACGCAGACTTCGGGCGGCATGGTTTCGTAGTCACGGCGCAAAGGGATATGACCGTCCATATCGCCACTCAATCCTGCCTGATAACTGAAATTAGATGTCCTATCAATTGTTCACAATTGCAAATACACTCAAGACTGAAGACTAGCCTCCCAAACAATCCCTGAAAGCGAGCACCATATGAGCGAAAGCAAGAAAAGCGTGACGGAACAACTGCGCCATGTCCTAACGGCGGTCACCACCGCCATTGCCATCGCATTACCTGCCCGCGCGCAGAACGATGACCCCGTGGGGTTACCCACGCCGTCTTACTACCTGAAGGCGGAACGGGGAGCGTCTCGGACGGTCGAGTGCGATATCGCAATCTATGGGGGAACGCCGGCCGGAGTGACGGCCGCGATCCAAGCCGCCCGTGAGGGAAAGAAGTCAGTGCTGCTCTCTTTCAATCGGCATGTCGGCGGAATGACCTCGGGCGGGCTGACCGCAACAGACCTCGGGAGAAAGGAGTCTATTGGTGGCTTGGCCCTGGAATTCTACAACCGCATTGGCAGGAATAGTGGTTTTCGTCCCTCGGAAGCCGAAGCGCTCTACCTGCAGATGCTCAATGAGGAGGGCGTCAACGTTCTGTTGGGGCGTGCGCTGAAGTCTGTTGAAATGAACAGCAACCGGGTGCTTTCGGTGTCCATGGAAACCGGCGAGACCATCCGTGCGGCCATGTTTGTGGACGCCACCTATGAAGGCGACCTACTCGCGGCGGCGAATGTCTCCTATCGCGTTGGACGCGAGCCAGCCAGTGCTTATGGGGAATCACTGGCCGGGCAATTCCAGAACGTTTCGTGGCGCAACGTCTACCAGTTCTGCAGACTGCCGCTGAGTCCGTACGTGGAGCCGGGGAATCCGGAATCGGGTCTGCTCCCTGAGATCTCTTCCGAGCCGCCCGGTAACGTGGGCGATGGCGACTTCAAAGTGCAGGCTTACAACTTCCGCGTGTTCCTCACCGACAGAGCAGGGAAGATTGCGTTTCCGAAACCGCGCGGGTATGACCCCGGGCGCTACGCCCTGCTAGCCCGATTTCTCAATGCCGATCCACGTATCCGATGGACGCTTGATTACACGACGCGTCCCATGACCGACGGTCCGGTCCAGGTGCGGGTGGGCGACAGCAACAACGCGGGCAGCTTCTCCTCAGATTACGTCGGCGGAAACTATCGCTGGCCAGACGGCACTTATGAACCGGGATCTTTCACGGAACTTCCAGCGGCCCGGCGCGGTCTACCGGTGCCCCTTTCCGAACTGTACGAGTTGCGGGAGCGCATCTTTCAGGATCACGTCTGCTACCAGCAGGGGCTGATGTATTTTCTCGCGAACGACCCGCGGGTTCCCGCAGAGTTACGCGACAGAGTAAACCGTTTCGGGCTGGACCCGAACGAGTTTCAGGATACTGGACACTGGCCCCATCAGCTCTATGTGCGCGAAGGCCGTCGTATGGTCTCCGAATACGTCGTGACGCAAGAGGACTGTGAATCCAAACGGAAAGTGGGTGATTCTGTTGGATTGGCGTCATACGCGATGGACTCGCACTTTTGCCAGCGAGTGGTTGTGAAAGAAGACGGAAACAGGACCGTGAGAAACGAGGGCGGCTTTGGACACGGCTGCCCGAGACCCTATCCAGTTTCGTATCGTTCGATTGTTCCGAAAAAGGAGGAATGTGACAACCTGCTCGTGCCGGTTTGCCTTTCCTCTTCGCACGTCGCCTACGGTTCCATCCGGATGGAGCCGGTTTTCATGATCCTCGGTCAGAGCGCCGGGACGGCCGCCGCCCTGGCCATCGAAGAGGGCGTTGCCGTCCAGGAGCTGGACTACGGAAAACTGAAGGCAAGGCTGGAGAAGGGAGGGCAACGTCTCGAATGGCAGGAGCCCGTGGCAGAACCGGCGAAGCCGCTTCCGGGCCTGGTGGTGGATGATTCTGCGGCAAGCACCACTGGCGGTTGGCACTCGGGAACCCTTGCTCCAATAAGCGGCACTTCATACCTCCACGACGGCAACGAGGGCAAGGGCGAAAAGACGGTGACCTTCGAAGTCAAGGTTCCGAAGCCCGGCGACTACCAGGTGAACTTCCTCTACGTCGCTCAGGCGAATCGATCAACGAAGACGCGTGTGACAGTTGCGGTCGGCGACGAGAAGAAAGAGATCGTCGTCAACCAGCGTGAGCGAGATGGAAACGGCAAGTCGTTGGGGACCTATCGGATCGAAACCGTTATCACCATCACGGTGGCCAACCGCGACACGGACGGCTTCGTCGTCGTTGACGGCGTGCAACTCTTGCCTCTATGAATCTTCAACACCAGCAGGTGTTGGGGACCCGAGTCGTGACGTTTGCTTTGCAAGAAGTTTTGACCGTTGGTTGTGCGTGTGTGGGCAATTCGAAACGGAAATGTATGAGGCTCTCCGTAATTCACCAAGAGCGGTTCTTGACGGACCCGGTATGCGCTTGCCGTGAGGAAGTCCCTCGAGCGGGATATGAGCACCCGGGGCGTGCCGTATGGCCGCGAGCCCCAATGCCAGGCAGCACGCTACCCTCGACTACCCACACAGAACGAAGACACACAGGTTTCAGGTCACGGGGGGGGGCAGCCGCTCCCATTAACCTCGCCCCTCGGAGTTTGTGTGTCTTCGTTTGGACTTAACGAAACGCAGCGGAACTCCCTCATGAAATTCGAGTCCAGGTCGGTTACACTCGGGGGCTACACCTGCGGCATTGAGCTCTCGACGTCTTTCCTCACGTACCGACGTCCGGTCCCGACATATTCACTTTTGTTTTCAGGAGATACTTGATGAAGCAGACGATTGTCTTTTTTCTAGCACTCGGCGGCATCGCAACATCGGTAGTCGCCCAAGAGTCTCAGCGCGGGAGAATTGACGGATATCACGAGTTCAACTACGGCCAAGTCGCCGAAAACGCCGAACAATGGACGCAAGCGATCCGAGTTTCGGAGCCGAAGCTTCGCTCGGAGGTTCGCGGCGATGTGACGGTGAAGTTCCAGGCGCCCGGCATGAAGCATGCGACCGCCCTCTGCTGGCGACAGTCGGAACCGCTCGGCCGCTGGGGAGAGGACGCGTCCATCACCCCGGACGGCATCCCACTCGATGCCAACGGCAACGGGACGTTCGTCTTCCCCGCCGACAAATTCCCGCACGGCCCGGTGAACGTCCGCATCTACGCCCACAACGGCAAGGACCGAAAGGATATCTTCGAGCTACAGCTATTCAACCTCGGAGGGGTCAATTGGAATCAGGGGATTCCCAAGGCCGATCCTCCGGCGGCCAAGGGAATGCAACTGATCTTCGTCGATGATTTCGACGGTCCGCTCTCGATCTCCAACGACGGGCGCGATGCGAGGTACATGGCCCACAAACCGGGCGGGGGCGATTTCAGCGGCTGGCGATTCTCGAACGTCCTCGGCGACGGGAAGCCGTTCGGCCAGAAGGAAACGTGGCTGCGCATCGCCGCGCGGAAAGACGACGAGTCGCCCAAGGGCCGCACGGGCATCATCGCGTCGGTCAATCGCGACTTCGAAGGCGTATGGGCGAAAGCTCCATGCTATCTGGAATGCCGCTTCACCGCGCAGTCCGCGATCGGAACATGGCCCGCGTTTTGGACTCTGGCGTTGGGCGACGAGGGGAACGATGAGTTGGATATCGTCGAGGCCTATGGCGGCAAAGGGGAGGGGAATCCAAATCATCCCGGCTATTCGATCGTCAGCCACTTCTGGAAGCAAAAGAATCCCGACGGCACGGACAAGAAAGGCTTTCACACTCGCGTTCCTATCATGGAACTCGGCGGGAAATCGTACTGGTCGTCGACGTTCCACACCTACGGTCTCCACGTTGGACTTGAAGACACTGTCTACTACTTCGACGACATCGAAGTGCTTCGCCATCCGACGAACGATATTTCCATTCGATATCCGCACTTCTTCATGGTCAACTACGCCATCGGTGGAATCAGCCGCTGGCCGATCGATCTGGAGCGATACGGCAATGGCTCCGACATGTGGGTCGACTACGTCCGCGTCTACGCGGAAGAGCCGGTCATCGAGGGCTATAGTCCGAACCTTGGCCCGATACCTCGGATCGAAACGGCCGCGGTCGGCTTGAATTTCTCGGTGATCGGCGAGGAGTCGACGCAGCTCTCGCCAAACCAGGCCGCCGGCGCCGCGGGCATTGCCCAACGCAACTGGAATAATTTGCCAGGCCCCAAAGGCATGTCAAAGCAGTCCATCGACGACCAAGGAGAGAAGGTCAACGGCCTGACCGTCTCATGGTCCGTGCCGGGAGAGGATCAGGTGTGGCGTTCGAAGGTCGGAAGAGACTGGGGATTCAAGCGCGCGAACCTCACACTGCAAACCGGCTACATCCAGCTCGGCGGGAAGCTTTCCCTCACCGGTGTTCCTTACGAGAAGTACGACGTGTACGTCTACCTGGCGGCGGATGCCGACCAAGGCTCCGGATCGGTCACGATCTCTTCGCCCTCCGGCGGTGTCGATTCGAACGGGACGTATTTCTATTGGAAGCGTTGGCTCGACGGGCTGTTCGTCACGTCGGACGCCACGAGCCTCGAGAAGGCCGAGCCGTCGAACTGCGTTGTCTTCAAGGACAACTCGGCGAACGCATTCAACATCGAATGGGCCGGAAACCTCAAAGGCGGCTGGACCGGCGTCTCCGGCGTGCAGATCGTTGAGAGGTGTCCCTCGCAGCCGGCTGCTGTCCAATAGTGCTTCAACGTGACTCGAACACCTTTTGCATAGGAGAATCCTGGCATGTGCCTTCAATTGTCGATGAGTGCCGTGATGATGGGGATCTTGGCACGGCCGCCGCGGCCGACTTGATCGCCCCGGGAGCCGAAGTTGAAAAGCTCGCCGGCGGCTTCGCCTTCACCGAAGGGCCGGCGTGCGACGGCCAGGGGAACCTCTACTTCACCGTTATTCCCAATGAGAAGATCCTGAAATGGTCGGTCGACGGCTCGCTGAGCACCTTCCGCGAGAATTCCGGTCGGGCAAACGGCCTGTACTTCGACCGCCAGGGCCACCTCGTTGTGTGCGAAGGGACCGAAGGGCCAGACACGTATCACCCTGAAATGGATCCGTTTGCACCGATGGATCCGCGGTTGGGCCTGTTACAACCAGTGGACCCGTTGTCATACCGGGACACACGCCACTCTGCCGAGATTGGTTTCCGCGAATACAGGATCCCATGACGGCCGTGGAACGTACCGGCTTCTTCTATCGCTGAATATGGGCCCAGCCGGGGCGTAGTCCTCCGGCCGTGTTTGCCCGCACAAGAGTGCTAGCAGTTATTTGACAAGCTGACAGCGTTTCGGATAGATTCAGGGCAACGCGCCAGACGCGGGCAGATTTCATGAATCGGGGATGTGAACGGACGTGTAGCCAGACCGCCCGGCGAGCGGATCGGGGGTCCGGTCACAACCCCACGGCCAAAGGAGTCTGCTCGATGGTTTCTAATGCACGTCGGAAGTTGCTGGGTGAGGACGGAGCTCGTCGAGGTACCTTTCACTGTACGACGCGCTGCGTCCGCCGCGCGTTTCTCTGTGGTCAGGATCCGCTAAGCGGCCAAGACTATCTTTCAGGCGGTTGGATTTATCCAAGTGGAAAGCTGGCCGGCGCAAGCCGTCCTCCCGTTGGTCGGACTCGCGGCGCATAAAGTCATCCGCGACCGGGATACCTATCGACGCGGTTGGATCCTGCTGCGCGAAGAAC
>JBNJEM010000484.1:0-6184 GCA_051745935.1 Planctomycetota bacterium | reverse complement strand
TTCACCCACGAGATGAACTCGTGGGGGTCTGGGCGCGGGCCGGACCGCCTGTAGCTCGCGAGTCTGATTCACCCACGAGATGAACTCGTGGGGGTCTGGCCGGCTGGGCGCCGCGAGTCCGACCAAGGGGAGGACGGCTTGCGTGTTACCGTGTTTTCACCACGCCCCTTTGGCGCGAGCCTTGCTTGCGGCTCCAGGTCCCGCCTCGCGACCTCGTCAAGATGCGCCGCCACGCGGCTCCGGAACGTCAATTGACGAGTCGCCCCCATGGCGCGGCTGGGCGGCACGAGTTTAGCGAGCGGTCCCTATGCCCGCCACGGACGTTGGCGATTACGGGCTTTCGGCAACGCGTCGAGAGCGATCTTGACGTCTGTTTCGACCTGAAAGTCAAACATGCCGGCAATAATGAAATCAGCGCCATTACGATAGGCGGCCTGGAACGCGATCCGCGGGGAAATGGCCCCCGCGGCCATGACCTTGAATGCCACCCACGGCTTTTCCACCGTCTCCATGAAAGCCGCTGTTTCCTCCGGATCATTGCACCACATGCTGTCGTTGTTGGCGTCATGGTCGGACGGAGTCCGCCTCATCCAATCGTACTCTTCCCGGGTTTCCTCCGGCGTCGCCGACCAGTACCGGTCGATGTGGAAGGTCTTGACGTAGTAATCGGCATCGACCTGATGAGCCTCGCACGCCTTCGGCATGTTCAGCGAGTGACCGCCCACGCCGGCCGGCACGCCCGTCGCCTTGATGAGCTCGATCATTTGAGCAATGACATCCATCTCACCGCCTCGCATCATGAACGAATCAGTCGTGCCTCCATGCGAATAGAGCAGCGTGGCACCACGATCCACTTGCCGCTCGATTTCCTCCTTCATCGCCGCTTTGTCCGACTTCAGGGGAACGCAGACCATCGTCTGAATCTTGTTCGCGCGATTCTTGTTGTACTTGAGGATCGGATCCCAGCATCGCGGGTCGATCTGAATCGTATCAATCCCACACGCTTGAGCCACTTCGAGCGTCTCGAAGATTTTGGCCTCGGTGTTGTATTCCTGAAACAACTTCGACGCATACATCAGGTCGCGACTGTGAGCCCAACCGCCGATGAGATTCCCACCCATCATTAACCGGCTCATTGACACGTCGCCAATGTTCCCCGCGGGCAGACTGTCAGCCGAAATGCCGGTCTGGACCGGCTGATTCTCAGCGGCATTCGCCGTTCCCTCCTCGATGGCGGAAGCCAGAATATCTTCTTCCACGCTGGCGTGCGCCGCCGCCATGCCCGCAGCGCCCAGAATACCTCGTGCCAAAAAACACCTGCGATCAGTCTTCCGCGCCATTTTGACGTTTCTCCTGTTCTTGCTCAAAGTGTAAGCGTTTCGCGCCCTTCGAACGACCCAGACGCTGGAAAAGCCCTGGTTTCAGGTCGTGTCCAGGTGGATCGAATTTGAACCCGTGACGGGTGCAGTCATGGCCGAAAAGGCGCCAAAAGCCGGGCTTTACCAGCTAGTCGAGACGCGAAGCGTACAGTTTGAGTTCTTGGATTCGCGCGAGCCGGGTCCGCACCAATCGCGAGACGCGTGGCCCTCCACGATAGCGTGAAGGCCTCTCGCCGCCGTGCCATGACCAAATGCCTTCAGTTTCGCCGTTACGCCCTAAAATGTCAAACAGTCGGCCCCGCTATTCCGCCGACTTTAACCACAGACGGATTTCGCTCTCATCCCCGATCACCCAATCCCCCGCGATCAATTCGCGGGGGACATCGGCTGCCGGAAATCCAGGCGGCACAACGCGACACAATCGTTTACAACTCAAAGTGTAGGCGTTTCTCGCCCTTCCAACGGCCCAGACGCTGGAAAAGCCCTGGTTTCAGGTCGTGTTCAGGTGGATCGAATTTGAACCCGTGACGGGTGCGGTCATGGCCGAAAAGGCGCCGAAAGCCGGGCTTTACCAGCTAGTCGAGAGGCGAAGCGTACAGTTTGAGTCACAAGAACCGAGAGGCGTTTCTCGCCCCACCCCGGTTTCCGGTCATCGCCAAGGTTTTCGGGTAGCCGACCACGACCGGCCCGCGTGACGAATCCGCGTGGGACCGCCTCAGTCCTCCTCGACGATTTTCTGAATGAATGTGATGGCATCGCCGACGTTTTTGACGGAGAGCGCCGCTTGTTCATCCATGTCAATGTCGAATTCTTCCTCGAACGCGGCAACCAACTCGACGCTTTGCATTGAACTGGCCCCGAGATCTTCAACGAAGCGCGATTCATCGCTCACGCGAGACGGGTCCACGTTCAATGTTTCGGCGGTAACCTTCCTGATACGATCAGCGACGTCGGACATCCGGCGACTCCTTAATCTCGAGAGGGACAAACTTGTTGTTTCAGCCGCTCGACACGTTGTGCAAGCGACTCGATTTCCGCACGTAGTTGTACCACAAACTTGTTGCTATCATAGACCCCGCGCACCGCCTGGAAGTCGAGTTCCTTTGCTTCGGGTGGACCATCCGTTCCGAAGCCAATGGCGCTCTGTTGCTCGAATTCCTTCATCGCGTCGACCAACACGGCTTCGAGGAATTCCCTGCGATTCACCAGGAACGTGTCGGCAATGGCGGCCAGATCGCGCGGGGTGGCTTGATTGACGTTCACGCCGGTCATTTTTTGATAGGCCGTCTTAACCCATACCCATTCGTCCTCGGGGTAGCACGTCTGGATTTGATCGAGGCGAGCATTAAACCGTGCCAGGTCGGAGACCGTGCCGTCGGCTATCTCGTCCACAAGCTTGGTCAATCGCGCGGCGGGCATCAATTGGCCCCCAACGTCCACCCATTGCTCGGAATACACGGCGTGGCGAGAATCTTGCAGCGCATCGGTGATCGGTTGGGTGCCTGCTTCGAGGGCCGCTTCAACCCGTTGCACGATTCTCTCGGCCAGGTACATCAGCGAGCCCCGGCGGAAGAGTTTTTGGCCGGTGCGGAGAAACACGCGTTTGACATCGGCCCCGCCCACCGTCACGGTCTTCACTGATCGGTCCGTCCTGTTTTGAAGGTCTTGAAGACGGTCGATGCCACGGAGCATGCGGCCGACGGTATAGGGGCTGAAAACGTCGAAGCTCACGCGATCCCGCTTGCTGCCAGCCCGCCGATCGCGCGACGGCCACTTGGCACCATCTCGAACGGTACCAACGGTTGTCAAATTGAAGCCCGGAACCAGAGAGCAGCGACCGTCCGGCAACGCCTCCACGTGGCTGAATGGGAAATCGCCGGTATCAAAGCAGCGCGAATGCTTGCCCAAGACCACGGAAAAGGGCCCCAAGCGGCAGGGCCACATCACATAGGAGAACGACCCTGTTTTCGAGCCCCGTTCCAGGCGGCCTTCGTGCACCGGTCCCAGCTTGTACATATGGTTTGACTGGTTCGTCCCGCTACCGGCATTGTAAAAGCTAAACACGCCCGCGATCAGCAGGCTGCCTTTGTGGTGCGTCACCGTGTAAGGACCGGCGAAAACGCTGCATGCTTCGCCATGAAAGGCTTCACAATTGGCAAAGAACAGCGACCCCTCGGCGGAGAATTGGCGGCCGACCCGGGATGCCTGTCCCACGTAGGTTTTGGCCAACATCGCCGCGCTGTCGACCCGCGCCCCTTCGGCAATGATGAAATCATGGGCCTCCACCCCCGCTCCAACCTCGGTGGGCGCCGCGGGCGAACTGAGTATGGATCCGTTCTCCAACAACGCCGCGCCGTCAATGACGGCGGCCGGCCCAACGCGAACGTCAACCACCTTGTTTGTCGATCGAACCCGCGCGCCCGCTCCAATTCGCCCTCGCGCTTGCCGGGCTTTGCGAACCTCGTCAGTCACCATCTCTTGCATTTTTTCGACCATTGCCGGACGGTAGCGATAGAGACAGAGCATGTGGGCAAACTGCGACGAGAGCCCATCAAAGAGAACAACTTCCCGACCGCCTCCCTCATTGAGAACCTCGACTTCCACTCCGTTTCCGAACGTCGCCTCGTCGCTGGCCTCAAGAAGCCCAACGTTTTCGATCGCGGCGCCGTCGCCAATATCGTAACCCGAAACGCGCACCCCGATATTATCCATCCGGACATGATTTCCCAGCCGGCAATTGACCAGGGACGCGTTGCGAATTCGTGATGTCCCCCCCGCGGCGCCAGAAGCCGGCCCCCCCAGCGCCCCGAGCCGCACTTCGCCACCAAACCGCGCGTTTTCAACCAGAGCGGCCTGAAAGCCGTCGGCCACCTCGATTCGACTCCAATCGTCCTCGGCCACCGAACAGCCCTGTTGCCGCATCGCGGTGATTTCTTCGGTCGTCAGCTTTCGGTATTGGGATGTCTCCGCCACGGTCACGTCCTTCTTCGTAATGTGTTTGGTCGTGTGTAATGCCTGAAGTAGTGTGTAATGCCTGAATATGCCGCGACCAGCCAAGTTTACGACTCGTCAGGGGGTTCAGTGGTTGGCTCCGCCGCCCTTCATCCGTTACGCCGGATCCAACAGCCCGTAACAAAACGTCGTTCCCGCTCCCAAAACGCCCTGGATGAAAGGACCCCTGACTGGATTTGGCATGGCTCCTAACTGAACAGCCCCACTTTGGTTGGGCCAATGGACGTAACGTGTTATGGCAGAAAGTGTTAGCCCCACCGGCCTTGTGCCGGTGGTTAGGGGGGTTAAAAACTACTGTGGAAGCGGAGGATAGTTAACAAACCAACAAGCCACCCGCACAAGGTCGGTGGGGAAGTACCAAAATGGCGCTGTCGAACTAGGATCCCATAACGAGTTCGCATTTCCACAAAAGATAACGACCAGCGACGGCGGCACAAGGGCAGCCCTTCGGCGGCTCGACTTTCGCCTATGGCCCACCGGTCCCATTCGGTGATTGGACGATTTCGAATGTATCCGCGGCAATGACACCTTCTTCGTCGGTTGGAACCACCAACACGTGGATTTCGCTTTCAGGCGAACTAATACGCCGTTCGCCGGTAATCCCGTCGTGATTTCGGTTTTCATCCACGCGGATACCGAGCGGCTCCAGCTGCTCGCAGGCGAGGCTTCGCACTTCCGGTACATGTTCGCCAATGCCGCCCGTGAACGTGATGGCATCAACCCGTCCCAGAACGGCGAGGTACGCCCCGATATATTTTTTCACGCGGTAACAGAAGACATCGATGGCCAGCTTCGCCCTCTCATTCCCCTCCTCGGCGGACCGCGTCAACGCTCGCATGTCATTCGACTGCCCTGAAATGCCCAACAAACCACTCTGCTTGTTACAGAGCTCGTTGAGGCCATCCATCCGGAATCCTTTCTCCGCCAAATAAAAGAGAATGGCCGGATCCATGTCGCCGCTTCGGGTCCCCATGAGCAGCCCTTCGAGGGGCGTCAGGCCCATGGACGTATCGACCGAACGCCCTCCCCGCACGGCCGCCATCGAGCACCCGTTGCCGAGATGCACGGTGATACAGTTGACCTGTTCTTCCGGCTGGTCAAGCAACCGCGCGGTGCGGCCAGCCACGTAGCGGTGCGACGTGCCATGGAACCCGTAGCGGCGTATCCCGTATTGTTCATGGATGTGGTAGGGGAGGCCGTAGAGGTAAGCAACCTTGGGAATCGTCGCGTGGAAGGCCGTGTCGAAACAGGCCACCTGAGGCACGTTCGGCAGAATCTCCCGCGCCGCTTGGATACCGGTCATGTTCGCTGGATTGTGCAACGGGGCCAGGTCCGCGCACCGGTCAATCGCCGCCATCACCTCGTCGTCGATCAACACCGAGTCACTGAAGGCTTGGCCACCATGAACCACCCGATGGCCCACGGCGCCGATTTCCGATAGATCACGCAGCGCGTCATGGTCCGCGTGCACGAGCGTGTCCAGGATCATTCGCATGCCCTGGTGATGGTCCGCGATCGCCCCTTCAATCCGGCTCGCTTGTCCATCCAATTCAAACGCCACCGCGGCGGACTCCTCCCCGAGACGCTCAACCTGCCCCTCAGCCAGCACCTCGCGCGGCGGCATCCGGTAAAGTCGACATTTGATGGACGAACTGCCACAATTGACAACAAGAATTTTCATGGTTTTGGCCGGCATATTTCAGGCGGTTGGATTTTTCCGGGTGGAACGCGGCCCGACGCAAGCCGTCCTCCCGTTGGTCGGACTCGCGGCGGAGAACGTCATCCGCGACCGG
>JBNJEM010000483.1:0-6215 GCA_051745935.1 Planctomycetota bacterium | reverse complement strand
GATCGCCCGTCAAGGTGTACTTGACGAACTTCCCGTCCCGGAACAGCTGCAGCACGATTTCAGGCTGCGAAATCGCGACCGGCTTCGTCCCGGCCGCGTCCAGCACGTAAACCGTAACCGAATCCTTCGTTTCGTCATGCAGCAGTTCGGCATGGTACGCTTCGTTTCCCAGTTCGATCAAGTGCCCGCCGTGCGGGCCTTCCACCGGATGTTCAGGCGTCGCCTCCCCACCGTGCTCGTGCCCGTCACCTGCCTGCCGGCCGTTTACCGTGCCCGGCGCCTTGGCGGACGACCCGCCACAGCCGGTCAAGGCAACAACGACGGTCACGACGAAAATGGCGCTGGCACACTGCAGGACGGTACGAATCATTATTCTTCCTTTCTAGATAAACAGAAAATGGGACAGGCTCGTTCACGGGACTTCGTCCTTACCGGTTCATCAACTTCTTATCTTCTTCTCGAAGCTCAACGGTCTGGTCATGTTCGTTCACAACCCGTTCAGCCGCCTTTTTGCCGAATTTCCAAAACAGCACGGGGCGGACGAGGAATTCCAAAAGCGTGCTGCTGATCAAGCCACCGATGATAATCGTGGCCACGGGGTAGAGTATTTCCTTGCCGGGCTCGCCAGCCGCCATGGCCAACGGCACCAGGCCGATCCCGGAGGTCAGCGCCGTCATCAACACCGGCGCGACGCGTTCCTGGCCGGCGCGGACGATCATCTCCCGCGACCAGGTCTCGCCCTCGTACTGCATCAGGTGCAGATAGTGGTTGATCAGCAGGATCCCGTTCCGCGAAGCGATCCCGCACAGGGAGATGAATCCCACCATGGCGGCGACGGTGAGCGTTTGGCCGGTAACATAGAGTGCGGCCACCGAACCGATGAACGCCATGGGGAGGGCAACCATCACCTGAAAAGACAAGTTGGCTGAGCGGAACATGGTGTACAGTACGAGGAACATCCCGACAAGAGAAAGAGCGAACAGGACGGCAATCACCCGGGAGGCCGACCGTTGGCTTTCGAACTGTCCTTCGTAGGAGACAAAGTAACCCGTGGGCAGGCCGCGTTCAATTGGTTTGATCCGAGCTTGGATGTCGCGCACCACGTCCACGAGCCCCCGATCGGTCGTGTTGCATTGAATGATGATTCGCCGCCTGACATCCTCACGGTTAATCGTGTTTGGTCCGGGCGCCCGGTAGATCTTGGCGACGGAATCCAGCATGGTCGCGCCGCCGTCCGGCAAGTTGATCGAAAGCCGCCGGACCGCTTCCAGGTCCTCGCGGAAAGGTTCGTCCAGTCGGACCAGCAGGTCAAACGTGCGTTGGCCGCGGAGTATCTGGGAGACAACCTCTCCGTTCATGGCGGTTTCGACGAACTCATTGACGTCCTCGCGAGTCAGCCCGTATGTTTTCAGCGCCTCGCCGTCGATTTCGATGCGAAGTTGCGGGATGTCGACCTGCGGTTCGACCTGAAGATCCGTGACGCCTTTGACGCCGGAAATCGCCCGCCGCATCTCCTTGGCTTTGCCACGCAGAATGTCCAGATCATCGCCGTAGAGTTTGATCCCCACCTGAGCCTTGACGCCGGACAACATATGAGAGATCAAGTGTTCCAGAGGCTGTTCCACGCTGGTGACGATACCGGGGATATCGGCCAACGCCTCCCTCAGGTCCTGGAGGATCTCTTCGCGGCCGCGGTGGGTGTTCGGGTCGAAGCTGGCGATGATCTCCGACATATTGACCGTGACCGCGTGCTCATCCAGCTCGGCCCGACCGGTCTTGCGAACAAACGCCTGAAGATCCTCGATCTTCTTGAGACGTTTCTCCACCTTGCGCGCAATGTTCTGAGAGGTATCCAACGACGTGCCCGGGGGCAAAATCACGTTGATCTGCACCGAACCTTCGTTGAACGGCGGCAGAAAATCGTTTTCCTTTTGCATGATCGCGTAAGCGGCGATGGCCACGGCCACGGTCGCCAGAACCAGCATGGGTATCGGCACGCGCAAACTCGCCCTGACCGTCCAGCTGGACAGGTACTGCAACGCCCGAAGGACCACCCCTTCTTTCTCGCGGCCCATGAACCTGGCCTTGGGCAACAACCAGTACGACAATACGGGCGTCACGGTCAATGATACCAGCAGCGACGACAGGATCGATACGATATAGGCAATACCCAACGGCGTGAACAGACGCCCTTCCATGCCACTGAGGGCGAAAACCGGCAGGAACACGAGTACGACGATTATGTTGCCGAAGACAATCGAATTTCGGATCTCCACGCTGGCGTGAAAAATGACCAGTAAGGTTGGCTTCGGGGCGTCGCGAAGACGGTTTTCCCGCAGGCGACGATAAATGTTCTCCACATCAACAATCGCGTCATCAACCAGTTCGCCGATGGCCACGGCCAGTCCACCCAACGTCATGGTGTTGATGGAAAGGTCGAACCACTTAAACACAAGCCCCGTGATCACAAGGGAAAGGGGGATGGCAGTCAACGTGATAAAGGTGGTGCGAAAGTTCAGCAGGAGGAAGAACAGAATGACCACCACGAGAATGCCGCCATCTCGCAGCGCCTCCACCACGTTTTCGACCGCCAAATCGATGAATGCCTTCTGCTGATAGAGTTCCGGATGGATCTGAACGTCTTCCGGCAGCGAGCCTTCCAGTTCCTCCAATGCCTGGGCAATCTGTTCGGTGACCTCTCTTGTGTCGGCATCGGGCTGCTTGTTGATCGTCAGCACCACCGCCGGACCGCCCGCGAACGTGCCATCGGGCCGACGGGAAAACGCGGCGCTGTTCCCTCGCTTGACCTGGGCCCCCTCGATGACGCGAGCGACCTGGCCCAGCAGGATCGAGCGGCCGTCGCGCATCTTTACCACGACCCCCTCCAGCTCCTCGACAGTCTGGACGCGGCCCAGGCTACGAACAAGCAGTTCGTGCGGCCCTTGTTCATCCAGATAACCGCCGGTGGCGTTGCGGTTACTTCCTTGGACCGCCGCTTCGACCTCATGCAAAGTCACGCCGAACTGCAGGAGCCTGTCAGGGTCCACAAGCACCTGGAATTGCTTCCGGTCGCCGCCGATGACAAACACCTGGGACACGCCCGGAATGGTAAGCAACCGCTGCCGCACCACCCAGTCGGCGAGCGTGCGGAGTTGCATGGGGGAGGTGTCGCCGTCGTCACTCCACATGCCCGTGATCATGATCTGGCCCATGATCGACGAGATGGGGGCCAACTGAGGCGTGACATCGGGCGGCAGGCGGTCGGCCACCAAGTTAATTCGCTCATTGACAATCTGCCGGTCGTTGTAAATGTCGGTCCCCCAGTCGAACTCGACCCAAACCACCGACAAGCCCACCCCGGACGCCGTTCGGACCGCCTCAACGCCAGTCGCTCCATTCAGCGCCGTCTCCAGCGGAACAGTAATCAACGTCTCCACTTCCTCCGGCGCCATCCCCTCCGCTTCCGTGATCACGGTCACTCGCGGCCGGTTCAGATTGGGAAAGACATCGATCGGCAACTGGGAGATTTGCCAACTTCCGTAGACCAACAAGAAGACTGCAATGGCAGCCACCAACAACCGCTGGTTCAAGGAAAACCGGATGATCGCGTTCAGCATGGTTAAAGATCCAGACTCGAAATTCACACGCGGGGCGAGAGGACGCCGGGCCCCGAATCCCCCCCGCAACCTGCGACGAAAAAGGGTTCGAGGCGTGCTAGGGAGTCGTCCACAATTAAGCGACCGCAAGCATTCATCCGACGGCACTCACACTCGCGCCTCGTCGCATAGCGCGGTGCTTTGTGCTTTGTACTGGGTACTGAGTACTGGGTACTGAGTACTTTCCTTCCAAGAACGCTCCTTGCCGAATCACACTCAATCACTTAGTGGTTGTGGCCCGCGTGTGGATCCACGCCGCCGCCCGATTCGTTCTTCATGGCCAAGTGCATCTGATAGGCCCCGGAGGCGACCACGACATCGCCGGGAAACAGACTCCCGTCGTTCTCGAGGACCACCCATCGCTGATCGCGATACTCCACGTGTACCGGTTTTCGCTCGAAGTGGTCGCCGTTTTGCACGAACACGAACCATTCCGCCCCTTCCTTCACCACGGCGTCCACCGGTAAAACCATGCGGCTTCGCCACCGTTCGACGGGAATTCGCAACTGCACGCGTTGCCCCGGCTTGAACCGCCAACCGATAAACCGATGTCCATCGTCAGTGCGCTCGTTTCTCACGACCTCGTTGGGCAATCTTACGTAGAAGCGAAGGGCCCTGGATTCCGTTTCGACCGTGTTTTCCACATACAGTATTTGTAAATCGGAAACGGTCTTCGTTTCCTTTTCGCCGGCGTTGATGACGGCCGTAATGGAAATACCCTGGTTGGCAACCTCGTTCAGTCTCTCCGCATCTTCCTCGAATCCCTTGCCTTCGATGTGCAGCACCGCCTGATCGCTCAGCACACAAAGCGGATCCCCAGCCTCAACGTGCTGCCCCCGACTGACTTTCAGCTCGGAGACCTGGAACACGGGCTCGTCACCCCCGGTACTCGCTCGCTCCTCTGGTTCGGGCGCGAAGATCGTCACCTGTTGAAGCAGTCTCCGATTTGCCTTGATCTCTTCCAGTTGCCGTTCAGTAAGGCCGTGAAGAATCAACCCTTGCCGTTGGGCGCGAAGACGGGCTTCCGTCCGCTGTTGCTCGTACTGCCGTTCCAACAGCCGCTTTCCGGCAACAGCGCCGCTCGAGGTGACTTCCTTCAACCGAGCCACTTCTCGTTTGATCACATCAAGCTGCTCCAGGGTCTCCAGATACACGCTTTGGCTGTCCACCAGATCCTTGTGCGTCAATCGCAGATCAAAGAGCGGTTGCCCCGGCGTCACCGCTTCTCCCCAAAGCAGGTACATGCGAGTCACGATGCCGGTCATCGGGGCCGATACCCTGAGTTCCGTGCGTCCCGGACGTGCTTTCACCATGGCCGGGATACTGACGGTTCGGTTGAAGTCTCCTAACTGGACTGTCATCAGTTCCAGACCAACGTTCTTGCGGGCTTGCTCGCTGAGTTGAAGTGAGGTGATGTCGCCACCGCTCGTATGTTGCTGTCCGGCATCGGCATGCGCGGGAGCGGATTCCTCATGGGCTCCGGCTTCGGAGTTCTCCGCGTGTTGATGGCCCTCTTGAGCTGCCGCCCAGGAGTCGCGTACGGCGGGCAACCATCTCTCTCGGGATAGATACGCGGCGGCAATACACGCGGTGCCCGCGACCACCATCGCCAAAACAGCCAGTTGAGCTTTTGTGAGACGAGGAATCCGAGTCTGCTTCTCATCCACGGATTTCGTCCCTTGATCGGCAACTAGCTGGGCGCCAACACCATGTTCCCGATTCACGGAGTACGTGCGTTCGGGCGATGTAACGGGACACATAATCCCAACTCCTCTCAATGAAAAGATCCCAAGAACAAGGGGAACGCGCGGTGCCTCGCTACGCGAAAGACCGCCGTGGACAATCCCCAACTCGTCGAGATGCCACCGGATCGGCCGGTGGTCTATTGCGTTCCCCGCCACACGAGCCACCCTGATGACGCCGCGAGAAACCGCCGGCCTGCCCGGTGGGTTGCCACGTCAGTCGCTAAAGTGGATCGTTCCGCGCCAGCAATAACCGCCAGACGCCACAGGACAAACCGCTGGTATCCGAATGGCCGCCGGTTGTCGGTTATGGCAACGAACGTCACAGGCGCCGGAACAAGGCCGGGCGCGAGGTCCAACCTTTTCAGGAGCCTTGGCGGACCCGCGCGGCGCGGAGCCCTTGAAGGTCGTTAAGAGAACGAGGAATCAAATCAAGAGAACTTGATGCCGCAGATGCAGCGGTACGGGCTCATCGAAACAACCGAAATCCAAATTCCTCGTGTCCATCCCGCTGAATGCGGAAAGAGAAGTGAAACGCGCGTTTAAAGGGATGCAATAGACATCCACCAGCACGTCACTACTATCGGAAGAACCCTGGCGAATAAACGTACACGGCCCCTCATCACACCCCTGTTCATGACTTCCCGAGTCGGAACCAGCCGGGTCGGATGGTCGACCTTCGTGCTGATGACCGTACCCATCACAGGGGCAAGTTGGCTCGACGGCGCGCGCGGAATCCAGGGGGGCATGGGAGGCGTGCGCATGATGCCAACAGCAACCGCACACCATGTGCACGGCGATAGCGGCCATAATCCCA
>JBNJEM010000482.1:0-6231 GCA_051745935.1 Planctomycetota bacterium | reverse complement strand
GAATCAGACTCGTCAGCTACAGGCGGTCCGGCACGCGCCCAGACCCCCACGAGTTCATCTCGTGGGTGAATCAGACTCGCGAGCTACAGGCGGTCCGGCACGGACGACTGTGAACTGTCGCAATGTTTCTCGGAACCGTTCATCGACGACCGGTTCTTTGACAACTTGGTTTGCGATATATGACTTGACGTCGTCATTGGTGTTGTCGCCGACGGTTCCCACGGATACCTTTTGACAGACCGGCTGTAGCCTGGGAGTCTTTGGCTCCCACCAGGCAAGCTCGTGGGGGGCCTTCGTCATTCATGATTCCTTGTTCGATATTCAATATTCAATTCCCTTTCCAGCCGCCATCCGTATCCCCCGTGCGCTCATTGTCCATGGGCCATTGACCCCGTAAAAGGACGATTGCATTTTGGACTGCGAAGGCCCCAAAGTTCACGGAAACTTTTGGAACCACAAGGAGCACGGAGGGAATATCGAATATCGAGCAAGGAATTTCGAATGATGAAGTTAGGCAGAACACGGGTCAACGATGATCTCTCTGAAGGTTGTGTCCTCCGTGGTTAAAGCAGATCCCGGTGTTGCAGAAAACACGGGCGGAAGAGCCGTTCAACGTTGCCCGTCGAAGAGGGGGTGACGCTATGAAATGGGATACTCGGGAGGATTCCGTTCTCCGATTTATACAACGCTGGAGTTGATTTCCGTCATCCGGCGATCTTGGCGCCCGCATCCCAAACGAACTTTAGGCCGAAGCCGATCAACAGTGCGCCGCAAACGGCAGATACGATCTTCTGGCTTCCCTGGCCGAAAGCCTCCGCCCCCTTGAACCCCATCAGCGACAGCACCTCCAGCCAACTCAAGTCGCACAACCAATGAACCAGAACGAATAATCCCAGAACCAACAGGCCAAATTCCATCGCCTGAATTGTCAGCGCGAGCCCGACCGTGGCCCACCAAACAAGGAAATACGGGTTGGCTGCCGTGAGAACGACACCGGACCAGAATGGATGGCGTTGTGGCGCGACCTCAACGGCGTCCTCGTTCCTTCGCAGGCTGAACAGGAGTTGAATCCCCATCAGCAACAAAAAGGCTCCCCCAGCTAGTCCGATGCCGATCCTGGTCCCACTGGATTGAAAAAACTTGCCCACTCCGGCAACAAGCATGACGATCAGAGGAAGTTCCACGACCAGGTGCCCTAGGGCGATCAGCGCGCCGGCGTGGCGGGCGCGGGTTCCCGCCGCCAAGGTCGCGGCGGTGATTGGTCCTGGAGCCATAACGCCCGAGAGTGAAATGGTGACTGCCGTGACAAGGAACCCGAACACGTCTATCTCCCGTGCCGCTACGGTGCCGCTCTCTCCCGTGCCGCTCGCCGACCTTTTTAGAGCCTTAGGGCGTAACATGCGCGCACGGTGCGCGCATCCTTGACGTGAGCGACCAACGGGAGCGCACCGTCCCTGTGCGGGCACCCTATTTGGTTGGCGGCCCTGCCGCCTTAGGGGCAAACTCGTTTATTACGGCTTCCATCCCATGCTACAGGGGCTCCGGGAATTCGAAAAGGGGCAATATATTTCAGGCGGTTGGATTCTTCCGGATGGAAAGCGGCCCGACGCAAGCCGTCCTCCCGTTGGTCGGACTCGCGGCGGAGAAAGTCATCCGCGACCGGTATACTTTAGCCGTCTGAAGTCGAATCCTGGCTTCGGGATGACAAATCCCTTATGACGTACCCCGTTTAACCGCGAGGCCAGAGTCCGCTCGGCCACGCGTTGGAGTACCCAGGATCATGACGCATGACGGCGGACGGCGGCCTGCGCGCTGTCCAGGGGCTTCTTCAAACCCTGACCGCCCCAGAAAGTCCTGAACAGTCATGATGAAGGGTTGACCGCCGCCACCGCTCACTCTCGGGTCGCCACCACGGGCGATATTTCCTCGCAGACGACGCGAAACCCCACGTTATAGACGGGCTGGCAGGGCCGGTAGGACAGCCGGAAGGCTGAGCGGGCCCGAAGCGGCCGATCGCGCCACGATCCGCCGCGGACAACTTTGTTCGTCTCCGGCGACAGCCCGTTGCGGCCATCGTCGCGGCGGTAGGGATAGGGGCGAAAGTCGGAGCGGGTCCACTCCCACACGTTGCCGTGCATATCGTATAGTCCCCACGCGTTGGGCCGGTAGTTGCCCACGCCGTCGGAAACGAATCCACCGTCGTCGTACCGCGGGTCTTTGGGAATCCAGTCGTCGTACGGGCTGGCATTGGCCAGCGGTACGCGATCCTTCCGATAGGGATGGCACACGTATTCAGAGAGGGTGGCGTCGGCCAGATTGGCAAACTCGCCAAAGTCGGTGTCCAGGTCGCCGTAGAACAGCGGCGTCGCGGTACCGGCCCGGCAGGCATACTCCCATTGAGCCTCGGTCGGCAGAGTGAACCGCCGGCCCGTCTTCCGCGACAGCCACCGGCAGAACGCCATGGCCTTTTGCCAAGAAACCCGCACGACGGGCTGCTCGGAACCATTGACATAGAAGCCCCGCACGCCGAATTGCATGGCGAATCGCGACTCGACCCCACTGTCGTGCAGCGGGTCGAACAGGGCGAACTGTCGATTGGTGATTTCCAACGCCCCCATCCAAAACGGCTCATCAACCGCCACCCGGCAGGGCGGCCGCTCATCGGCTTGCCCCGCGCTGCCGCCCATGATGAACTCACCGGCGGGAATGCGCACCATCTTCAACGACACGCCTTCGGCCAATTCCACCGTCTGCTCCGCGGGGCCGTCCGCCTGCTGGCGCCGCTTCGCCTCTTCGGCGCCAAAAGGCCAGTCGGGACACGTGGGCGGTTCCGCCGCCGCGGCCCGCCGGGGAGTCGGCGCGATCGGATTCACGGCGGTTTGCCCTGTGTCAGGGATCATCTCCGGGTCGTCGTGCATATCGGCGTACAGTTCGCGCAGCTCGCGCCGGCGTTGGGCAAAGGGGGCAACCTTGTTCCGCCCGGCAATCTCCCCCCACGTTCCATGGAACGGCGCATTCAGGTCTATCCAGGTGATCAGCCGGTCCCAGGCTTCTTCGTCAAGCTGGACGCCGTGATGGTTTTTGGCCAGCAGTTGTACAAGTTGTGTCGTGTCCGCGTGGAATTCCATCGGCGTTAACAGGTGGTAGTCGCTTTCCAAGCCGGGCCGGCGCACGAAACGGTGTAGCTCCACGTACGATGTTGAAAAGTGCCCTGCGTCCTCGCCACCGTCGTGGTACGCACTGCTGTAGTCCGTAATCCGCCGCGAACCTCGCAAGTCGGCAAGCGGCTTGTCCCCCTCGCGGGATTGCCCGTCGTGACAGCCGATACAGTACTCGTCGAGGACCGGTTGCACTTCGCGTTCGAAACTGAAACCTCGCGCCGGCCCGTGCCAGGGCGTGATTTCGGCGGGGGGGATTCGCATTGCCTGGGTCATCTTGGCGGGCGGCGCGGTGTTCTGGCTCTCATGGCAGCCCACGCAGGACAGCACTTCGCCGGGCATTGCCGTGAACCAACTGCGCATCAGCTGCAGGGCTTTACCTTCCTCATCCAGAGGCTGAACGGCAATCGGCGTGTTCGCCGGTACCCGAAACATGGCCGAGCCGTCCTCCTCAACAGGCACGGTGCCGACAATTCGCTTGATATCCCATGGTCCTTCCATGCCGACCACGCCCTGCGGGCCACCCATTCCCGGATACAGATAGTGGTAGCTGATCAGACGCAACTTCTTGACCGTTCCTCGCGGGATGCCCTTCAATCCGTCGCCGGCATGGACATCGGACATGTACACCCGGGCATCGTCGCGGGCGAGGTCAACACGGTCGGGAATCACCGGCGGCTTCTTTGTTTCGCGCAGGGGCACCGGTTCCAGCAGCGCGTCACCCGGCTGTTGCTTGATCAGCACCATATTGTCGAAAGCGTCCGCCAGATAGATTGCCCAGGGAGATTCGGGAGCCGGCTGAGCGGCCACCAGGAAGTACTTGTCGCTGAGCGGGAATGGGTGCAGAAATTTGGGCCATGAATCGTCCACCAAATTGTCCTCGATCCTGGCCTCGACCTCGCGCCCATGGCCCGGGATCCGCTGGATCGCTCCTTCAGCCTCGCGGCGGCCGCGTGCCGAATCGAACAGCACGAGCTCGCCCATCCGCGGCACCCCGTGGTGGCCACTGACGATGCCCACGAACTTCGTGGGGTGATCGGGAATCGGCCGGGCGTAGAACAGCGAGTTTGGCCAGTAAGAGTTGCTGCCGTAATATTCCATCTGGCCGGTGCCGTCGGGATTCATATGGAATAACACCCGATCGTGACTGTGTGGCGTATCGGTGTATTCCCATCGCAAATACAAGACGCGGCCGTTTTCC
The DNA here is from genome assembly GCA_051745935.1 of Planctomycetota bacterium. Lineage (GTDB taxonomy): Bacteria > Planctomycetota > Planctomycetia > Pirellulales > Pirellulaceae > JBNJEM01. Next base: position 1,872 of record JBNJEM010000482.1, on the reverse strand, counting down.
AGGACCGTGGGGTACCAGTTGTGTTCCTGGTCGAAACAGAGCTGCCGGATTCCCGTGCCATCTTCGTCCATGATATACAGGTTCGCCACCCGGGTGCTCCCGTTGACACAGGGAACCGCAACCATGGATGCCGTGGAACCGAAAATGATCCGGCCGTCCGGAAGGTAGCAGGCGTCGTAGTTGTCAACGTCTTTCTGGTCGCCCAGAGTGACCTGGCGGAGCCCGGTCCCGTCGGCCTTGATTTCGAAAATCTGCCAGCGATCATGCGACCCGATTGAGGAGAACAGCATTTTGCCGGCGTCGAAATGCAGGTCCACATCCCCGACGAACACCTCCTTGTCGGGCCTGTAAAGCGTACTGAGCGTTCCTGCCGGGCGCACCGGCGAAAGGACGGCGATCTCGTCGTCGAAGCCGCTTCGCGGAAGCACGCAATTGCTCTGCCAGTTCTGTGGCAAACCCATCCGGGGACTGGCGCGACCGCGGCGTACCAACAATAACCGGTCGAAATCCAGCAACGGGTTGCTCAGGCCAACGTCGCGTTGGAGCCGCGTCGCGGGGAGGTAGAGTGAAAGGAATTCCTCCCATTTGCCGCGGTTGTCGGGGGCACGGGAAAGACGGTCCAGTTTGGCCTTGATCTTCAAAGCCCGGGCTCGCCGCGGCTGGAGGAAATTGGGCCCGACGCCGGGCATGGTGCGAAAATCGTCGATCCAGCGGACCAGACGTTCCAACATTTGCCGCAACCGCCCTGGGTCCAGGTTGATCATCGCCTCTTCCCCGCCAGAAGCCTTCACCCGCGCAATCCAGGGGGTCGACAATTCGGAAAACACCCTGTCATCGATCGACAACTCGTTGTTCGTTTCAGCGCCGGAGGCGAGTTCCTCAAGGGGCAGAACCTCCGTTTCCAGATCCGACTCCAACAGGATGGGGTGTTCGGGGACAAGGTGCGGCTCGACGCCGGACACTTCGGGCCGGCTTGCCCGGCGGGCGCGTGCCGCCGCCGGTCGGTCGAGTGTCCAGTCCGCCGGAAAATCCAGCGGGGATTCCAGCCGAAAGGCACAGATGTGGGGCATGCACGGGCCGGGGCAAACGAGTTTGATCGTGTGTGGCCCCTCGGTTACGGAGATCGTGCATTGAACCTCCCATTGAGCCGAGGCTGTCCGCCAGCTTCCCGTCACACCGGAAAACCCGCGATGAATTTTTTCGCCGTCCAGGTAAATATCCACGGGCCGGGAGTCGTCAGCCGCATAAAGAGCCACGAACGTGTAATCGGCGGTCACGGGAAAATCGATGTCATATTCCGACTGGTTCGGCTGTGTCCCGCCGTTCCAGATGCAAGCATGCTTGTCCGCATAGGACTCGCCGGGGCGGCTGACCCGGACGTTTCCACGGTCAAACCAGTCCGCGCGGATCGTAAAGCGTGCTGCCGGCTCGTCCGCGCCAGAGGCCATGCCCTGACCACGGAAGACCAGAAGTGGAATCATGCAAATTAACAGCGGTAGTCTCATTGTTTCCTCCCCCGTGCGAAATCGACCAACCTCGACCCCCCAGGATAACACATGAGCCTGGCTGGTGCTCGGGTTGGCTTGTTGAAGAAAGAGGGACGTCGCAAGCATTGATCGTGGACGGCCACGATCCCGTGGCCGGGTATGTGACAAGCAAGCGCGGGTATCCGCTGGGGAGGTTTCGGCGGATCGCGCCGGTAATGTGGCCGGCTCGGACATCCTGGGGGGCTGGCTCTGATTGGGCTCTGATTGGGCTCTGATTGAGTTGGCAGCGGTTCGGTGGGTTCGTGGACCGAGCTGCCTCCAAACGCTAGGCGAAAAGCTGGAGTGGGGCGGTTCGGTGGGTTCGTGGACCGAGCCCACCGTCTGA
>JBNJEM010000481.1:0-6253 GCA_051745935.1 Planctomycetota bacterium | reverse complement strand
GCGACGGCTCTCTTCGTCGAGGACGAGACGCGACATTCGCGGTGATCGACCGACTGAGAGAGCCTGTCAACGTGGCGCTTGCCTGCCAGACGTTGGGCGTCGCCCGATCGAGCTATTACCACCACCGTGAACAGAAACAACGCGAATGCTGATCACCACACCGGCGTGCCTCGGGCATTGGCAACGTGATTGAAGCGAAGTTGCCAAACCCCCAAACCCACCCAAGCCGATACAGCCTCCACGAACAGGTACCCTGCTCCGCTTCTTCACCAAGCCGAGACCAGGACTCGCGCCAATGGCGTGATTCGCTTGCACGGCAAGCTCACCACAGGGAACACCAGTGCAAAGCGAGGCAACGACGACACCGGGACCTTAAACAGATTACCCAAGCAAAAAAAACGGGCCTTATCGGCCCGTTTTTTCTCACCCTTCGGCGGGTAATACCCGCTCTGAGCCTGCCTCTAGACGTAGAAGTCCAGATCTTCCTGGGCCTTCAGTAGATCCCGCATCTTGATGGGATCGTCGCCGAAGAAGAACAACAAGCCCCAGTGGGTGCCGAAGGCCGACCGGTCCGGGACCGTCTCTTCTGCCGGCGCGACCAGTTCGTGCGACACGAAATACGGGTGTTCGACGCATTCCTTGGGCATTTCCAGCTTGCTGACCACCCGGCGACGCGGATAGACACCGAAGCAACCGGCGTAGCCTTTCGCACCCTCCACTTCGCGGGGGAAGAAGTCTTCCACTTCCTCTTTGGTGCTCTTGGGGTCAAACACCAGCATTGATGCCTGGTACGCATTGAACCCATAGGCCATCTCTATCAACTCGAACGCCTTGAAACCGGGTGGGCGATAAGCCACCTCGCCGAAGTACATTTCGCCGTCCGCCGTCACGAAGTACTCGGGGTGGATCAAGCCAAACTGGATATCGAAGGTCTTGATCAGCTTCTCGATCTGTTTGGTGATCGCGTTGCGCCAACTCTCGAGTTCCTTGGTGGCCGGCACGAATACCGAGTAACCCAACGTCACGTACTCGGAGATGTTGAGAAACTGAATCTTCCCATCGTGGATCCAGGCCTCGACCGCGAACTCCCAGCCGTCCAGGTGGCTCTCCATCAGCAGGGGATATTCTTCGGCCGGGATATTGTCAATTTCGTCCAACGAACGGATCATCCGATGGCCCAGGCAACCGGCTTTATCGAAGGCCTTGACGTGGATCGGATCGTCCGGGTCACCATCAAGCTTGAGCAGTGTCTGGTTTACGCGCTTCATGAAGCGCACGACATCCTCTTTCTCATGCGCTTCCTCGAAGATACCGACACGGATACCGCCAAGCTGGGCGCGGCGCTTCATCAGCGCTTTGTCACGGAACAGGATCGACTGCCCGAACATGCGGGGGTTGTTGAGAAGAACCGAGTTAATGGCACCGGACCACTCTACGGTTTCCTCGAACAGAGGGATGGCGACATCGACGCCTTCCGCTTTCAACTTTTCGGCAATTTCCATCGAGCGGTCATTTAACCGAATAAAATCCCACGGGATAAAGGGGATATTATTTGCGGCACAGAAATCCTCGGCCCATTCCGGGGCAACAACGACATAACGGCGATCGAAATTTTGCGCCGCCTTGATCGCGTTGACGCTCCATCCCAACAGGGCGATGTAACCCTTGTTTGGATCCTTGGGGGTCTCGGTTCCCTTGACCGAGTCCATTTCCGGATCGCGCCAAGCCAATACTTCTTGAGACATTTTGGATTTTTGAGTAACCGACATTAAGCACTCTCCTTATTATTCGTGCAGGAAAACCCTAGCGGGGTTTGGTAAAAACGTTCAAATCACAGCCCTAGGGCCCCTCGACGCAACCAACCGTGTACGAAGGCAAGCTTGCGGAGGGCCGCCTCCGAAAGGACGAAGGGATAGAGGTCCGGCAGACCCATCGAGCGGTTCACGTGATTGATGCGCGTTGCGAGTGTGGCAGCGACCTGAATCAACGCATGGGTATCCGGCTCCGAGTAAGGGTCCCAGTTGTACCTCGGCATTTCCGGCGAGGTCATGCCCGTTGCCACGAAGCTATCGGTGATATCCACCAAGTGCAGTAGATGCGCCGCTGTTTCGGCCCAGTCTTCATGGGGGTGCGACGAGGCGTATGACGTCAGGTAGAACAGCTCCCAGTCCTGGGAGGGCCCCTGCTCGTAATGCTGTCTGAGAGCGGCCGTGTAGTCGGCGCGCTCATCCCCGAACATTTCACGAAAGGCAAGCAAAAAATCCTCACGCAAGCTCAGCCGCCACCAAAGCATATGCCCAATCTCATGGCGCATGTGCCCGATCATGGTGCGATAAGGTTCGCTCAGGGCCTCTCTACGGGTTTCCCGCACTACGGGGTCGGCCTCGGAGACGCTGATCGTCACAATGCCGCCACCATGCCCCATGGCAGCCAACTGATGGCCGTCCGCGAGCATATGGAACGTGGGCCTTGTGCCGGGATCTTCCGGTCTGAACCAGTGCCAACGGCCCAGATTATCGAGCGCCCACCGTTTTGCGGCTTCCGTTTCAGCCCAGTTGGATATGGCGTTGGGAATGTCCGGGTCCGGCGCCAGCGCGGTCATTGCGCAGGATCGGCAGAAGGCTCCTTCCTCGGGCGCAATCCAGTTGCAGCCAATAATGTCGCGATTTGCACAGAATGGCGGCATCGGCAAAAAGGCCCGCGCCTGAGGATCGTAGGCAACCGGTGTACCGTCTGCGGTAGTCCGATTGTGAAACCACAAGGTCCCGGGACCAACCGGATTCGTAAAGGCCTTCATGTATTGAACGAACTCCTAATTCTCTACTGGAAGCAAATAATGATTGCAACGCCAGTTAAATATGCATTTTATCCCTATTGTAGCATGTGTTGTATTGTTTGCACGATGCACCGCGGAATGGAAAGTAAAAAACGCAGCGTTTCTATTACGAAAAATTACCAATACGACGCCGTTCATTAACCCACGTCGCTCGTTTTCCGCGCCCCGGATTTCTGACGGAGAATTTTAATTGATCCATTACCTTTGAGCCGATTCTTCGGTACATCAATCCGATCCAAGCCCTTCGAAGAGGGGTCCTATCAATAACCCCATGGGCGGCATTTGACACCTCTTGGCTTATGAAACGCAGGGTCACCAAAAGCCAATCCATTTGGTCCGATTTTCGTGTTTTTTCGTCACTGCCGACTCGGAACCATTAGCGAACGCAACGGTTAGTGAGTGCTTATTGCACCACGGGGGGACCTGGCGTTGGTGCATTTGGCTGGCGAGAAAAGCGCGCACGAGGCGCTTGTTGGGGGCTTTTCGATCGGCGGGGAAGGGGCGGATGTCGCGCCGGGAGGCGCTCCTGCAGTGGAAGCGCGTTTAGCGGGGGTTGTCCAGAGATATTCCCCGGGTCGGCGGCTCTCCAGGCTTCGCCCCCAAGCCCGCCCAAATCGAACAAATCCGCTAAGGTAACGAGCAGTCTCCACGAATCCATCAGCCGTCACGGGGTGACTTCATGAACAAACTCCAGCTTCTCTACGGTCGCCTGCTCGGCGACGTCGGCGTGGTCTTCTATTTCTCGGTGGTGATCATCGCCGCGTTCGTAACGGTCGCGGCGCTTTACCCGACCGATGTCGAGCGGGTGGCCAACCAGGTGCTGGATTACACCGCCAACAAGATGGGCTGGATGTACCTGCTGGCCACGAGCGGGTTCGTGATCTTCATCCTGTTCCTGGGCCTGTCAAAGTTCGGCAACATCCGACTGGGGCCCGAGGACGAGCCGCCGGAATTCAGTTACAGGAGCTGGCTCGCGATGATCTTCTCCGGTGGCATGGGCGTGGGCCTGGTCTTCTGGGGCGTGGCCGAGCCGATGATGCACTTCAACGAGCCGCCGCTGGGAATCGCGGAACCACGGTCGGTCGAGGCGGCGCAGACAGGGATGCGTTATGCGTTCTTCCACTGGGGGTTGCACCAGTGGGCGAACTTCGCGCTGGTGGGTCTGGCGATTGCCTATATTCGCTTTCGCCATAATGCACGCGGTCTGATCAGCGAAACCTTCCGCCCCATCCTGGGCACCCGCGTGGACGGCGGCTGGGGCGCGGCCATCGACACGCTGGCGGTAGTCTCGACCATCTTCGGTGTGGCCACCACGCTGGGCCTGGGCGCCTTGCAGATCAACAGCGGCCTCGCGCGCTTCGAGGGCGTGGAGTACGGCACCAACACGCAGATGATGATCATCGCCGGATTGGGCGTGCTATTCACGATCTCGGCGATGACACCGCTCAAGTACGGTATCCGCTATCTCTCGAACCTGAACATGATCCTGGCGATCGGACTGTTCGCCTACTTGATCCTGCTCGGCCCGACGGCGTTCATTTTCCAGGAGTTCACCCAGACGATGGGCGAGTACCTGGGTAATATCGTGCAGATGAGCCTGGTGACCACGCCCTACTCGAGCGAGCACTGGGTGGAGCAGTGGACGATGTTCTATTGGGCGTGGGGGCTCTCGTGGGCACCATTCGTCGGCTCATTTATCGCGCGGATCTCGCGCGGGCGGACCATCCGCGAGTTCGTGCTGGGCGTGATGGTCGTGCCGGTGGGCCTCAGCATGCTGTGGTTCGCCACCTTCGGCGGCAGCGCGATTTACATGGAGCTCTATGAAGCCGCCGGCATTGCCGATGCGGTCGCCCGCGAGGTGCCCGCCGGACTTTACACCACGCTCGAGCAACTACCCTGGGGCACTTACGCGGGGCTGCTGGCCATCACGCTGGTGAGCGTGTTCGTAATCACCTCGGCGGATTCGGCGACCTTCGTGCTGGGCATGTTTACCTCCAAGGGCATTCTCAACCCGACGCGCTTCGTGCGCGTGCTCTGGGGGTTGCTGCAACTGTCGATGGCGGTGGTTCTGCTGTTGAGCGGCGGGCTGGAGGGCCTGCGGACGGTCTCGATCGTCGCCGCCTTCCCGTTCATGCTCCTGATGATATTGATGGCCTTCGCCCTGCACCGCGACCTGACCCAGGAGTTCTGGCAGCGAGAGAATAAGGAGCGTCTGATTCGTCAGCGGATCGAAAACCTGCTCATGCGTGAGGCCGAACGCGATGCGGAACGCGCAGCCGCCGAAGAGGTCCACCCTTCCGCTCCGGACACGGTACTCGGGCCGGAGGAGCCGCCGCGTGTAGGGCTGGGTGAACACAGCGAAACGCCCGAGGCGAACACCACGGCGACCAAGAAAACCGAGTGACGACGCGCTGATCGGTCGAGCAGGAACAACAAAAGCGGCCATCAGGCCGCTTTTCCTTTGTTGATGGTTCGTATCGAAAAGGACTGTCCACGTGGCCCCGCCTACGCAGCAGGGGCTAGGTGTCTCGGTATCGACGGGCGCAATTGCGACCACGTGCCTTGGCGTCGTACATGGCGCGATCCGCCTGCTTGAGCAGCGTCTCATCGTCGACCTCGGCGTCCTGCGGGTAGAAGGTGTAGCCGATGCTCGCGGTGACCTGTAACGACTCCGCGTCAATGTGTCGTTCGCGAGCGGCGGCCTCGACGAATCGGGCAATGATCGGCTCGGCGTCCGATTCCTGTTCCAACCCGCCGAGGATGATCACGAACTCGTCGCCACTGATGCGCGCCAGGGTGTCGGTCTCGCGTAGCTGGGCACCCAAGTCCCTCGCCACGTCGGCCAGCAGCTTGTCACCCATGTCATGGCCATGCTCGTCGTTGACCGCCTTGAAACCGTCGAGATCGAGGAAGGCCAGCGCCAATTTGCCGTGATTGCGACGCGTCGACGCCATCGCCTGTCGCAACCGATCAGCCATCAGGATCCGGTTTGGCAGTCCAGTCAGCGCGTCGTGGTTGGCGCGGTGCTCGAGTTCGCGCTGGTAGTTCTTGATGTCGGTAATGTCGGAAGCCAACGCGATGAAGTTCGTGGGACGCCCGTTGGCATCGTGAACGAGGCTGATAGTTAGCCGTTCGGCGAATAGCTCGCCGTTCTTGTGCCGGTTCCACACCTCGCCACTCCAATAGCCAGCCGAGCGCAGTCGCTCGCGCATGTGTCGATAGAATTCTTGATCGTGGAAACCTGATTGCAGGAATTTCGGTGTATGGCCAACCACTTCGTCGTGCCGCCAACCAGTCATCTCGGTGAAGGCAGCATTGACATTGACAATGCGTGCGTCGAGGTCCGTGATCAGGATTGCCTCACGGGCATGAACGAAGACCGATGCGGCCAGTTGGAGATCCTGTTCCATCTGCTTT
>JBNJEM010000480.1:0-6254 GCA_051745935.1 Planctomycetota bacterium | reverse complement strand
AGGCACGCAGTTCCTCGACGGCATCGACGATTCGCGCGACGCAATAGTCGATTTCCTCGTCGGTGGTAAAACGTCCTAACGAGAAGCGAACCGAGCGGGCGGCGTGATCCTCCTTCAATCCCATCGCGCGGAGCACGTAGTGCGGATCGTCCGTTCCGCTGGTGCACGCGGAGCCGATGGAGGCCGCGATCTCGGACACGTTTTCTATCAACTCCGTAGCCTCCACGCCATCGAAGGCGATGTTCAGTGTGTTGGGCAAACGTTCCCGGGGGTGCCCGTTCAGGGTTACCCCCGGCAGCCGTTGGGAAAGCGTTTCCAGAAATCGGTCGCGAAGTCGGGTGAGCCTTTTGGCATCCCTGTCCAACTGATTTCCGGCAATCTCACACGCCAACCCCATGGCCACGATCCCCGGGACATTGGGCGTTCCACTACGGACACCCTGTTCCTGGGCTCCCCCGTCGATTTGGGCGGATAGACGGACTTTCGGCGACCGGCCGCGAACATACAACGCGCCGACCCCTTTGGGCCCGTGAAGCTTGTGCGCCGAGAAACTCAGGAGGTCGATGCCCATGGTCTCCACGTCCACCGGGATTTTGCCGGCCGCCTGCGTCGCATCACAATGAAACAGCACGCCTCGCCGCTTCGCCACGCGTCCGATTTCGCCAGTCGGATTGATTGTTCCCACGAGATTGTTGGCCGCCATCACGGAAACAACGATCGTGTGATCCGTCATGGCCTTGTCAACTTGTTCGGCGGATACCCGTCCGTACCGGTCCGGCAACAGCCAGGTCACGTCAAAACCCCGGGTTCCGAGGCGGCGGCTGGGTTCGAGAACTGCTTCGTGTTCGGCAAGGCAGGTTACCACGTGGTTGCCTCGATAGCCGTACGCCTCGGCCGCCCCCTTGAGGGCCAGATTGCAGCTCTCGGTGGCCCCCGAGGTGAAGATAATCTCGCTGGCCGAGGCCCCGATCAGCGACGCCACTCGCTCGCGAGCCTCCTCCACGAGGTCGGACGCCCGGCGCCCAAAGGCGTGCAGTTTGCTTGACGGGTTTCCGTAGTCGTCTCTAAGAACACGGGTCATGCACTCCAATACGCGAGGATCCAATTCGGTCGACGCGTTATTGTCCAGATAGATCGGTGTTCTCGGGGTTGACGCGGTCATGGTTTCTTCGACTCCTTGGCGTGGACACGATCGAGGCCACCGAGGCCCCGGGGGAAACTGGTCATGCCACTTTCAAAGCCCCGATCGCGATCTCGGCCGCTCGTTTCCCCGAAAGCAGCATCGAGCCGAACGTGGGGCCCATCCTGGGAAGCCCGTGGATCGTGGAGACCGCCATGCCGGTCGCAATGAGCCCGGGCCACACTTCACCCGTATGCTCGACGACCAGGTCCTCGGAGCCTTCCACCCACATGGCGCCGCAGCCAGCAATGTCCAGCATGCCCCGCTGTTCCAGTTTCCTGGCCACGCAGGCGTCATGGCCGGTGGCGTCAATGACAAGCTGGGTTTCCAGTGCCACCGGGTCGGCGCAGGTAATCTCCCTGGGCAAGGCGGAAATGGGCGACCAATTGATGACCACGCCCGCCACCCGATTATCGCCGCGAACCACGAGGTCATCGAGGACGGTCATGTTGGCGAATTTCACCCCCGCGTCGCACGCCGCGGCAATCAGCTTCGAACAGGCATGGGGCCCATCCGTGACATACAGGCCCGCCGAATGCTCGACGTAAGGAACCCCCAACTCGTCCAGGACTTTTTGAGCGGGCGACCTGACCGTCACTTTGTTCATGAGGTAGCCACCGATCCAAAAGCCGCCGCCCAGGTAGTTGTTGCGTTCCACGATCAATGTCTTCATGCCGCTGTCAGCCAGGATTCTGCCAGCCATCAGACCGGCGGGGCCGCCGCCGATGATCACGCAGTCGCTTTCCACGTATGACTCGAACTGGCTCGCGAACTCGCCAACAATCGCCCGCGTGACCTCTTTCTCACCCGCCTTGCTGAAGATGGCCGCATTGCTCTCGACTTCCGGCGCGACCGTGTTAGGAAAACTGTTCATCGGCTTTCACCCTTTCTGGATACAACAAACAAATCTGACTGGTTTTGTCATGGCTTCTTAGGAACCATTCAAACCCTCGTACTACAACGGACAGCACTGTTATACCGCTCGCGGATGACGTTCTCCGCCGCGAGTCCGACCAACGGGAGGACGGCTTGCGTCGGGCAGCGTTCCACCCGGAAGAATCCAACCGCCTGAAATATATCTTCATGCCGACACGACGGCATCCGCGATGGCGGACTCGCCGGGCACCAACACGCTCGCTTCGACGCCGAAGTCCATGAGTTCCCGGCGAGTCTCTTCGCCAAGGCACCATACCGGGCGTTGAAACGCGGCCGCCCGGTACGCGGAATAGTAGGCACGCACGCCGGAGGGACTCACGAAATAGATCACGTCATGGTCCGGCAAGGGCCGTCCGAGTCGACGATTGGGAATCACGCGGTTCAGTGACAGGATACTGACCGTCGCGCCGCGGCTTCCGAGCCCGTCACGCAGACGCCGTGGTGAATGAGTACCTGCCACGATCAGAACCGACCGGCCGCCGAGTCCGCCCAGTACCTCGAGCGTCTCTTCCGCATCTCCGTTTTCGGCGACAACATCCGCGTGAATCCCGTGCTCGCCCAAACGGTTCGCCGTTCCCCGCTCGATCGTGGCGATGCTGGCACCGGCCAACAGCCGCGAATCCAAGGCACGCTTGTTGATTTGCTCGAAAAACGACCGCACGCCGACCTTGCCGGCAAACAAGACCCAGTCGAACTGACGATTCTCGAGCGAGAACAGTACGCCGGGCAACGTCTCCTTTGCTTCGGCATGAGGGGCCAGTTCCAGAGCGGGCCAGTGTATCAGGTCACCGAGCGTCCGGAAGTTGCCGGGATCCAAACCGGTAAAAAGAATCGTCGAACGTTGCCGCGCGGCGACTAGGGGAGCGGCCGCGTCGCCAACCAGCAGACAGGCGGGAGCGGCGATCCCCGCCTCCTTACCCGCCTCCGCCAACCGAGCCAGTGGGCTCAACACCCTCCGTTCCCAGGCCAGCGTCCCCCTTTCGACAATGGCAGCGGGCGTATCCGGCGGCCAGCCGTCCGCCAGCAGCCGTGCCACGACCTGCGCCAATACCTGGACGCCCATCATGATGATGAGCGAATCCGACTTCGGAAAATGGTCGGCAACGGCGCCGCTGGCCACCCTGGCGGTAACCACCGAAAAGCTGCGTCCCTCGTGACGGCGAGTCAATGGGAAACCGGCCGCGGTCAAGGCAGCGGTGAACGAACTGGGCCCCGGAACCACCTGCCAGGGGATACCGAGTTTGGATAAATGGCCCGTTTCCTCCTCGGCGCGTCCAAAAACAAACGGATCGCCACCTTTAAGCCTCGCCACGGTCCTTCCTTGCCGAGCTTGGATCGTCAGCCAACGGTTAATTCGAGTCTGCGACCAACGAGGCCTCTTGTCCGCGAGCCACTCGACCTGCTTGGCCCCCGCCGGAATCTCGAGTTCGGAGAGGACGCCGCGCGGTACCAGCTGGTCGACCAGCACCGCGTCGGCCGATTGCAGCACCCGGCGCCCTCGTACCGTGATTAGATCAGCGGCACCAGGTCCCGCGCCAATCAGATATACCGTGCCATGGATCATGAAATTGGATCACTATCGTCGAATAAACCAAATAAAGCGGAACGTGGCGTATCGATCGCGGCGAAAAACGAAAGGCCTGGGTAGCCGTCGGCACACCATGCGCCGACCGGCGGTCTCCCATTCACCGCCGCCCGCAACGTGGTTCGAATTGCTCCGCTCCCGGGGCATCGATATCCCTCGTTCCAAGATCGTTCCAAAATCCGGTCAGGAGCCGCCGGCACATCAATGACCGCTTGGAGCTGGCCAAACGACGAGGCTTAGCCCGCGTCGAGACCGTCCTTCGTGGCCGAGGCTCCAAGGCGACAATCCAGCGATTCCCCTAATCCCTTGAACTCATTGGACATCCATTCATTGAAGTTCGCTGTCACACCCTCATCGACAGCTTCCCGATACCGATCCACGATCCAACCCACGGCCTCGTCGATCTCTTCGGCGGGCACGAATGGATGAACCTCGCGAGCCAACCCCGGTCCGGCTCCCTGGCCACCGCCGAGCAAAACGCGAAACCCCGTGACCGGTTCTCCCTCCAGACGCCGTTTGCGACCGATCAGACCGATTGACGTCGAGGCGGCGTGGGGGCAGTCATTCGGACAGCCGGACACGGCGACCGGCACGCATGCTTTTCGCGACAACCGGCGACCGATTCGCTCCGCCGCGCCGCGCGAGTCCGCGATTCCTCTGCTGCACCAGGTCGATCCCGGGCAGGCCACCACCGGCCCATGGTCCAACAGAGCCCGCAAGGGCGGACTAAGCGTGACCGGATTCTGGGTGTAAACCAGCAGGTCATGCGCCAGGCCCACGCGCAACCGCCCGCGTGCCTCCTCCACCGCCCGGCCCAGTTCTTTCGCTCTGTCCGGCATGAGGTCGCCCAGCGGTAAGTGCAAGCGGGCCTGGAGCGGCGTGTTCCCCTCCACTCGCGACAGCTGGGCGATGCGATGGGATCCGCCTGCCCTTTCTTCGTGGAACAATTCCTCCACTCGCTCCAGGAAAGCCTTGTCGCCCAGCCGCTCCCGCACGTGCCGCAGCCTGGCTCGCTGCCGCCGCTTTCGATCGCCTTCGGCATGAAACAGGCGCAACAGCGCCACAACCAGAGGCAGAACGTGCTCCACGGCGACCGGCTCAGGCAACGAGATCCCCGTCCCAGGCTTTGCCCCTAGAGACCCCGCAACCACCGCGCGAAACCGCCCTTCCTCGTTCGCGACCAACCCAAGATCGTTGAGCCACGGTCGGGTACAAGACTCAAAACATCCGCACACACTGATTTTGAACTTCCTGGGAAGATCCGTGATCCACGGAAGCGACTCCACGCAGGCTTGAATCGACTTGACCACATCCCACGCATCCCATGTCCCGGCACGCAAACCGTTGCTCGGACAGCACGTGATGTTGCGCATGGTATCGCCACACGCCCCGGCACTGGTCAGGCCCAGCTCGTGTATCCCGCGCTGGACGTCGGCAATCGTCCCCGGACCGACTCCGTGCAGTTCAACGTCCTGCCGCGTGGTCATGTGCAGGGGAAAATCAGGCGTGTACCTGGCCGCCAAGTCGGCGAGCCCCCGCCACTGTTCCAGGCCAATCCTGCCGCCCGGAACCCGCACGCGCTGCATGAAAAGCCCCGCCTGGCGCTGTGGATAAATGCCGAGTAGCCGGGCCTTCTGGCCATCCTCCGGCATCCGTTCACAGGGAAATTCGACCTGATCGGTAAGTCCCATGAGTCAGCTCCTGGTCAACGATCCTGGGCGGCGGAAATGCCGGTTTCAGCCGCCGAGTATGAATGCCACATTCGCCCCTCAACCTTTTCGACCCTCTTGTTCCGCTGCCCCCGATGGATAAACCTCGGGCCCCCACCAAACCGACTCCCCGCGAGACCGCCATCCCTTCGGTCCAAATTAACTTTCTTTATCAAATTAGTAGAGATACATGCAAAAAAAACAGGGGGCCATCCCGCCGCGTTTAGATGCAGTACGTGGGTACACATTCCTCGCCTCCCTCGGTCGTCTCGGCTTCACGATCGACGAGGTCCTGGAATGTCGTACGATCGTAAACGTTTTCCATGGCTTCCTGGGCTTCGGACCACATGGCCATGAAGGCGCACTTTCCTTCCAGTGGACAGGATTGCGAGCCCTTCTTCGTGACACACTCCACCGGGGCCAGCGGACCTTCGACGAAGCGCATGACTTCCCCCACGCTGAGCTCGTCTGCTGAGCGTGCCAGCAAATACCCGCCCTCAGCCCCCCTTCGGGACTTCACGAACCCCCCTTGTTTTAATTGGTTCAAGATCGCAGCCAGAAAGCGAGGCGGTATGGATTGGACCCGCGCGATGGCCTCGATTTTGATCGGCCCCTCTCCGGACCGCTTTGCCATTTCAAACACGGCCCGCAACGCATACTGGCATTTCTGGGAAAGCAACATGACGCGCCCTTTCATAACCATCTTGATAGAGATAGTATTGTAGTATCGGCGGCGACCGTCAAGGGCCTGTGTGATTTTTTTACAAGCGTGTAACGGTGTGAGATTATTATATTTCAGGCGGCTGGATTTTCCGGGTGGAACGCTGCCCGACGCAAGCCGTCC
>JBNJEM010000479.1:0-6274 GCA_051745935.1 Planctomycetota bacterium | reverse complement strand
TACTTCCGGCGGTCGGATTTGTTCGGGTGGAAAGCTGAACGACGCAAGCCGTCCTCCCCACCTGTCCACCCGTTGGTCGGGCTCGCGGCGCACAACGTCCTCCCCGACCGGTATAAAGGCCCGCTACGAGGAGGGGGTTGTTGGGCCCGCCAGGGTGGAGATGAAAGCCTCTAAACGCGTGCCCTGACAGCGTGTCCCCGACAGCAATTATGTCCTGAAACAGGGATTGCCCCCAACAGTGTAGCCTCTAGGTTCCCGCCGTGCCACAAATACATCCATTGGGTGCCAAACGGATGCCGAAATGTTCAGTTTTCTCGGGCGGCGGTGGCGCTTTCGGCCCCATGCACCTCCCATGGTCAACCGTGAACGACGTGCCTTGTACGGGCATTGGCCTCGCGGTATGGTAATAAAGAGGTAACACGTAGGCCTTTTGCAAAAGGTTACCGATATCGGATTCAATGTCCACGTGAATGCTGGCATGAAGACGCTTACCCCACAAGAAGAGCGAATTCTCGAAATGTTTAAGCGGGCGGTACGGCAGCAATACCCCACGGAAGTGTCGGAAATCCGTGTGTTTGGATCGAGTGCCCGAGGCGACGCCACCGATGAATCCGATATTGACGTGCTCGTGGTAACAAACTCGGATGACTGGCGACTTGGGGATGCCATACGAAGGTTCGGCTACGATCTGGATGCCGACATCGGTTGCAAGCTTTCCATACAGGTGCTCCCCGTCACGCACATGCGTTATCTGGCGGAAAACCAGTTCAGCTTTTACCGTCATGTAGCTCGCGACGGGATCAGTTTATGAGGAAAGACGTGGGGCAAGAAGTACAGCGGGAGCTGGTCCGGGCGGAAAAATCGCTTGCGGCCGCGAAGGCTCTGCTGAAAGAGGGGCTGCTGGAAGACTCGCTGTCGCGCTCGTAAGAAGATACCTCTCCTTCATATCGGGCGACCAATCCAGACGCGCATGTCGGAGTTCCCAGGTGCGGCGTTCCGAGTGGGCCCGTCGCAATTGGGCTCCCGATGGCAGCGCGGACACACGGAAGAGCCCAGATTGTTGCCTGTTCGGCGGGCTATGGCCTGAACGGGTCATTTTCCGGGTTCCGCGGCTGTTTGATCCGCGGGTCTCCTATTTTTTTCTCCTCTTCCAGCTCCGCTTGCTTCTGCTCTTGCTCTTGCTCTTGCTCTTGCTCTTGCTCTTGCTCTTGCTCTTGCTCTTGCTCTTGCTCTTGTTTTTGCTCTTGCTCTTGTTTTTGTTGCTTTTGGTCGTCTTTGCGTTTGGTGATGGCATCGAGCAGGGCGCCGGCGATTTTGCCGACGCTGTCGCGCACCTTGGTCCCGGTGCTCTCTTGCATCTTCATTTGAAAGGGCGTGACCGATTCGAGCGGCTCGTCGGTGAATTTCAGCTGGAATTCGTGCCGATTCGTTTTCATCACCATCGTTCGCTGCTCTGGATGGGCCTCGATCGAATAGCTCAAGGTGCGGTCCAGTTCGTCGGCGGAATAGAGTTTGCGGCCATCTCGTTTATCAATGAACAGGACGGAGGCCTTGTACGTGGTGCGAGGGGAGTTGGCGGAGATTTTGGTCCGTTGGTTTTTCAGGAAGGCGAGCGCCGGCGCGCGGGGGGCCTGGTTAAGAGGGAGGCAGTACTCATAGACCTTGGTCGGCGCGTTCCAGCGGGGCTTTCCGCTTTCGCGATCGATGGAATAGATATGTCCGTTGATTTCTGGACAAAGGCTGCCGCCGATGGAGCCGTAGATGCGGGGACTGCTGGAACCTTGATTCGGATTCTCGCCGCTGGCGATGACCGTGTAATCGGTGGGTGATGCCAGGACGTAGAGTTGGTTGAGGGACGGGAGAGGTTCCAATTGGCAGTCGACGATGGGATCGCCGCTCGGCAGATCCAGGACCAGGAGACTTCCGCCTGGGTCGAGGAAGGCGAGTTGGTCTCGGGTGGCGCGCCAGCATTGGGTGTTGGCATCCAAGGAGCGGTTCCACAGATCGTCCTGTTCCCACGCGTCGAAACAACGGACTGTCAGCTTCGTGCCGTCGGAGCGGCAGGTCACGACATTCCGGCCGAAGGTGATCCAGCGTTCGGACCGGGAGGTCACGGATCGTTCTCCCATTTCCGTTCCATCCGCCGTGTTAAACACGCGTGCTTTGGTCGCTTCAGGTCCAATCACGAACATGTAGTGGTCATCGCCGAAAATATCAGAGCCGGGGGTAATGCCCGAGCGGACCCATCGGGTGTTGCCGGTGAGCGGATCGGCGCAGACGAGGTCTTGCATCCTCTGGTAAATCACGCCACGGCCGGTGATGGGTCCGGTCATGCCGATGGGACGGCGGGCGGTGTCGGTCAGGACGACTCGCGACGGCCCCCAATGGCGGGTGATTGTTTGTCCCATGGTGCGGCGAGTTTGATTCGAGGCCATCATCAGGTTGCTGCCGAGGCTTTCACGCCAGCGGATGGCGTCTCCTTGGGACGAGCTGGATCGCAACGTGTCGATGGCCATGAGCTGGAAGCCCACGGTGACCATGAGCAAGTGCCCGCGCGCCGTCGCTCGTCCCGCCGCAAGGTTGGTGGCCACCTGAAAGCGGTTTTCCTCGCCCAACGGCACCGTTTGTTTGGTTTGTCCCGTCGCGTCATTCAAAAGCAGGCAACGTCTGTTCTGGTTGTAGACGACATTGTGGTAGCGGGGAAACGGCCCCTGGATCTCACTCATTTCAATGGGATAGACCCGGGTATGAGAGCTTGTCGCGCGGTGGTCCCGTTTGGTCGTTTCACATTTGCCATACGGCCATGCAGTGGGATCATGAACCCACGCGGCAAGGGCTTCCTGTTCCATCAAACGGTCGGCGAGTTCCTTGCCCGTTGGTCCGTCCAGCGTGGCTGCATCGCCCCATCGCTCCCGCAGTTGTTGGACGCACATGGCGGCTTCCGCCAGCTTCCCGTTATCCAGCAGCATGCGAGCCAGCAGGGCGGTGGCCGTGGCGGCCGTGGCGGCATCCTCGTCACGCTGCAGCGCCATCAGCTGCATTTCGGCTGGCAACAGACGCTCCTCGTCCAGAAGACGGCGGGCTAGTCGCATCCTCGCTTCAGAGCCCGCCGCATGACTTCCGAAACGCGCCACGAACTGTTTGAGTTCGCTCAATGTTCCGCCCTCGAGCACCTTGTCCCGATGGGCACGAATCATACGATTGATTGCCGTGGCCGCTTGACCGGTGGCTTGCGAAACCACCTGCTCGACCTGCATTTGCAGCCAACGGTCAGGGTGAACCTGGAGCTGATCGTCGACGCGAATCATCCCCGCGTCGTCTCCATTGAGATGTGTTCCGCCTCCGTTGGCATTGAGTGAGGCCAAGCGAATGAAGTAGCGCATGGCCTCTTCATGGTTTCCCTGCTTCTTCAAGCCGACAGCCATCCACCGGCAAAAACTCGCCCGTTCCTCGGGTTCCGCGATTAGCTTTTCCAGGTTGGTCGCCAAGTCCCGGTTGCTTTCAAAGTCGTCGCGCAGCGTGGAGAGCAGCGATTCCACCAGCGAGACGCGGATACTGTCATCTTGAGGACTCAGCTCATACGCCCTTTGAAAGACCTCCAACGCTTCCCGATGCTTGCCGTCATGGACCAGTAACTCCGCTTTCCGGGCTAGAGCCCAGCTATCGTTTGGTTTGGTTTCAAGCCGTTTGGCGACGCGTTGGCGGAGCGGGTCCGTCTGGTGGTACGCCGCCAGCCAATCGACATTGTGCGAAATAATCTGATCCTTGTAAGCGACCAGGTTGCCGAGCACGGCGTCGGTCTTGATGGTCTCGGCGACCGTTCCCCGCTCCAGATCGATCTTCAGCAAGCGGCTGGCAGTGGTGGGGAGGTAATAGTGACCGCCGCTGAGCACGCCTCGCCCGCTGGGCCCGCCCGTCTCCAACTCGCAAGTCCACCGTGCACTTCCATCCTCCAGCGAGATCGCCTTCACATGGTGTTTGCCGACCATGATCGCGTTGTTATCGTGGATGCAGGCGGTAAACAGGAGCGCTTCCCGATCCAAAGGCGGCCACGCGGGCTTGCCCGAGACGAGATCAAGGCAGTAGAGCTTGTCTGATTCCGCGGGCGTGAGCACCACTCGTCCATTATCGATCGTCACCGTGGACTCCGCCCAGCGATCCCCGATCGGTTGGTGCCGGCGGCGAACGATCCGGCTGTTCGAGCGTTGGTCGGAGCCGGACAAGGGGTACTGATAGCCCCACAGCAAGGAACGATTCGCGATATCGACGGCGACCACCGCGCCGCTGGAGGTGGGACAGACCAATACCCCGTCGGCAAACGAGGGCGACGCCCCCGCCGCACGGCGAGTGGGATCGTTGGCAACATTCTGGGAGTCGATGTGGGCCAACTGCTGGGACCAGTCCAAGGCGCCGGTCTTGGCGTCGAGCACCGCCAGCCGAATCTCCCCGTTGATCTCGGCCAGCACGTAAAGCTGTCCCATGAGCGGTAGCGGCGGGCCCAGGAAAAACGCGCCCGCCAGTTCCGGTTCGTCCGTGCCATCCTCCTCGCCCACAATCCACAGGATTTTCCCTTCCGACTCCAGATCCAGTGCCACCAGCTTGTTGGTCTTCGTCGAGCCACCCTGGTTGGGACGCTGTACGCCAAACCGCTGCACCACGCGATTGTTCCCCTGTGAACCCGCCCAATCCAGACCCCAGAGTAGAAAGATCCGCTTCCCGTCACTGGTTACGTGCCCATAAGGCGCGTCGTCCCAGACGCGGCGAGTGAGTTCCACGATACGGGGATCCTCCGACTCGTGATCCGGGCGAATGCGATCTTCTTCCAACGTGGCTTCATCCGGCTGTTGATACCACGGAAACATCCAGATCCGTTTGCCCGTTTCGAAGTCCACCCCCAGTAACTGCCGGGGAGACCGCATAATGATCGTATCCCCCACCGCCAGCGGCTGAAGCGTGGGGATTACCGGTATCCCTTGTTCCAAGTACTGCTTCCGCCCCTGACGAATCAGCTCCTCGTCATTCGGATGGTTGGCCGTTTGAACCCGCCAGCGAGCTCGCATCAACGGCGTGCCCGCCGCACTCTCCGCATTGCGAGCCGGGTTGCCACAAGGCATCAGCCACTGCTCTGTTTCTCGTGAGCGCGCGGAAATCTCCGGCCCCACCACGTGCTTCAACCAAACCATCACCCGCTCGACCCGCCCCAACGCCGCTGGACGAGCCCCGTCAAACGCCCCTGCCGATTCCAACCACGTGGGGTCGGTCGGATCAAACAGTGAAACCTCGTTGTCCCCCGCGCGCAGTTTTGCCTCCGGCATGCGCGATTCCAATTCGCCAACGCTCCGACGCGCTCGATCCGGCATCTCAGCCATCAACCAGCATGTGGCCAGCAAAACCGATAATTCGGGCTCGTAACGCTCCCGTGCGTGATCCGTGCCCGCCAGACGCTGGAAACGCAACGCGGCAGCCAGCGGCCGCCCCTGATCCAGATAGTGGCGTCCCAATAACATGGTCGCTTCATATCCAGCGTCCGTGTGAAAATAGCGACGGGTTACTTCCATCAAGACTGGAAAGTCTCGTGATTCCAACGCCCGGTTCAGCAGCTGCTCCGCGTCGGCTCCAAACTTCAATTCGTACAACTCCCGTCCCTCCTCCGGCATCGTGCCCAGTAATCGGTGCGCCTCCGTCTTTAAACTCAACTGAGTGCCCGCTTCGCCGCGCCCCCCCAGAAAATAATCTTGTTCCCCGGAATCAGTAAACTCCTCGGAAAACCTGCCATCGTTGGACGCCAGAAGCTGGCCTAACAGCTCCACCGCCTCACTGTAACGCTGCTCTTCCAAGGCCTCCCGTGCCTTGTTCAATTGCTGACGCAACCCCCGCGGGGCGGGAAGAAAAACATTCGTTACTTCCCCCTCCGGGCGACTCCCGGGCGCGAGCTGCCCTCGCACCGGACACGCGACCAATAGAAGTACCAGACCAAAAATCAGTGCGACGCTGATTCGTCTTACAGACCAGCGGGTGTCCGCAAACCAGCCCATCCACCGCCTCAGGCCCAGGCCATTGCCGCCGGAGACGTCCGAGCACGCGTGGATGATGTCTGATGGGGTCCAGGATAAGCGACCAGAATGTAATGACCTCATGAATCCGACTCACGGTTAATGTGAAAAAGTTGTTCGTCGTTCGTCGTTCGTCGTTCGTCGTTCGTCGTTCGTCGTTCGTCGTTCGTCGTTCGTCGTTCGTCGTTCGTCGTTCGTCGTTCGTCGTTCGTCGTTCGTCG
>JBNJEM010000478.1:0-6279 GCA_051745935.1 Planctomycetota bacterium | reverse complement strand
GGGCCCCTTACCCGATCACCAGCAGCTTATTGCTTTCTTGGCCAGTTATCACCACCTTGAGGCCAATACCCTGAGCAGGGAACTGTACTACTACCAGGGCCGCGAAGCGGTCCGTCACCTGTTTTTGGTCGCCTCCAGCCTCGATAGCATGGTGGTGGGCGAAGCCCAGATTCTCTCACAAGTCAAACAAGCATTCGCGGCGGCGGAACAGGAACAATCCCACGGCCCCGTCACTCATCACGTGTTCCAGGCGGCTTACCGGGTGGCCAAACGAGTGGCCAACGAAACGGAAATCAGCCGCCGCCGCGTCAGCATTCCGAGTGTCGCCGTATCCGAATACGCCAAGCAATTGTTTGAAACGTTTCAAGACAAAAACATCCTCTTGCTCGGGGCGGGGGAAATGGGGGAGGAAACCCTGCGATATCTAAAGGACGAAGGCGCTCAAACCGTCGCCATACTGAATCGAAACCCCGAACGGGCCAAGCCGCTGGCCGAAAAGCTGGGCGCATCGGTCGATGACTGGCAACACTTGGAGAATCGCATCACCTGGGCCGACCTCATCGTCAGTACAACAGCTTCGCGCGAGACGATCGTCACGGTCGAACAGTTTGAAACGGTTCAGAAGCAGCGAGCCGAACGTCTCTTGTTCGTGCTCGATTTGGCCGTGCCGCGGGACTTCGATCCACGCATCGCCCAATTCAGCAATGTTTACCTGTACTGCATCGACGACCTTCAAGCCATCTGTGACAAGAATCGGAAAGCACGCGAAAGAGAATGGCCAAAAGCCGCGCGCATCGTGGATGAAGAAACTGTCCGCTGCGTCTCGGACTGGTATCACCGCGCGACCGCGCCGACGATCCAAAGACTGCACCAACAAGCCGATCAAGTGAAAAACGATGAGATTCAACGGTTGCTGAATAAACTAGGAAACATCGACCCCCACTCGGAAAAAGAGATCAAACGCGCCTTCGACAGACTAACCAAGAAACTTTTACATCCACCGCTCGAATCGCTGCGGGACGAAGCCCGAACCGGGCCGCCCCATGGTCTCCTCGCCGCGCTCCGCCACCTGTTCCAGATTTCCGAGTAACCCCAAAAACTGCGAGAGACGCTGCCAAACCCTTGCATTGTCGGGAGATTGCGCCGGATCCCGGAAGTCTTCCGTCCGCCTCTTAGTCCTAGTCCTCCCCTTCATCCTCCCACTCTTCGTCGTCGTCCCACTCTTCATCGTCGTCCCACTCTTCATCGTCGTCCCAATCCTCATCCCATGGTTCGTCTTCCTCCTCCTCCTCCTCGTACTCTTCGTCGTCCACCTCTTCCCACTCCCCTTCTATAAACTCGTCGTCATCGGACTCCTCCTCTTCGTCGTAGACTTCTCCATTATCGTCATCGTAGTCGTCATCGTCATAATCATCGTCCTCGTCGTCCTCGTCCTCGTCCTCGTCGTCATAGTCATCCATTTGGTCGTCCTCCCCATCGTCGGCATAACTGTTTTTTTGGGAAGCCAAGCGGGGGGAAGATACCTCGTCCTGGAACTCATTCACGGGCCACTCGGTAGGCGATGTAACACTCACTTGCGATTTCTCCTGCTCTGTTTCTTCGGTGGACCGAGGCCCCGTCTGGCACTCGGCAACGGGTGATTTTTCGGGCTCTTCGCCCAACGCCACGTTACGTGGCAGATCCTCAATGTTTCGCAGTCCAAACAGTTCTAGAAAACGCTTCGTGGTCGTGTAAAGATAGGGACGCCCTAACTCGTCGCTTCTCCCCCCAATACGGACCAAGTCCCGGTCCATCAGTTGACGGAGTATCTCGCCGCAGCTGACGCCACGAATGGCTTCCACTTCCGCTCTGAGCACCGGTTGACGATAAGCGACCACGGCCAATGTTTCCATGGCGGGCGCCGAGAGCCGGACTTGACGAGGTACATGGTCCAAACGCCCAACCCAGGGGGCAAACGCGCGCTGGGTAAGCAGTCGAAATCCGCCGCCGATCTCTTCCACCCGAAATGCCCGTCCACCCTGCTCGTAGCACTCGTTAAGCTGTCGCACCAGTGTTCGTGCTTCCGTACCGTCCGAAACCCGGGCATATTGAGCCAGTTTACGACTGTTGATCGGCTCCCGTGCCAACAACAATATCGCTTCCACACGCTGGCGTCGAGATATCAAATCCTCGGCATCCAGACCCACTGCCCGTTCACGGACCGGTTGCAGACCCCACCACCAATACCTTCGGCGGCGTTGCGCGCATGCCCGACCCAATACAGGGCAATATCGCCGACACACGCTTTTCATTTGCTTAGCCGGCACGCTTGTGACATATCGCATACGGTTTTGCCCCATCAGTTCAGCACGTCTGCTCTGAATGTTAGTCAAACGAACCACCTTCGTGCAATGATCAATGGCACAATACCAACAAGTTCTCCCGGCACGTCCTCGCTCGTTGCTTGCCACACACGCCACTTTCAGCGAAAATGACGGGTCCAAGTACCCTGCGGAACAATCCCGCCTTTTTTTCTCCTTTGACGGGCGGGTGAATCCGCGTGCAAGAAATGCCACCTTGGAGCTCATCGAGCAGCCACCGTCCCGCGGCTTGTCCAGCGGCGAGCCCCAACAACCCCAACAAACACCTAAAGCACTTTATGGCGTTCCGCTCCCGTTTGCATCGTGCCGCACTGTTCGTTCTCGTTCTGATCGGTGCTGCCTTCGGACTTTTCACAATCACGGCGCGCTTTGGCCTCGTGACCGGCGAGGAGTTCTCCCCGTACACCTTTCAACGGCGCATCTACTCTTATCATGAATTGCCACTCATTCACTTACAGATCAGCCCGGTGACGCGCGAGGTACAACGGCATCCGCTGGAAGAAATGCTCTTCCAGGAACACGTCCCGCGCCCCAAATCCGCGTCCCAACGATGGGATCTGGTGGCCGCGCGGCGTGGTGGCAGCCCTTGGCGCCAAGGAGAGGCCCAAATCCTGTGCCAGTATCTGGACGCGCGAACCCCTGACAACAACGGCGCACGATTTTGGAAGACGTGGACGAGCGAACATCCCACCCTGGCAAACATTCTCTGGCCAGCGATTGCCCAGTTGGCGCGGCGGCAGCTCTATGCGTGCATCCCGCCGCTGTTCAACGCGGCTCAAAGCAACCGAACGCCCAAGGAATTCCAGGAAACCCTCGACGGCCTGCTATCTCGATGTTACCAGAGAGTGGCGACGATCGAGATGGAGCTGGGACATTGGGAGGAAGCGCTGGAGCTCTACCGGGCCGCACTGAACCACCAGCCCACGAATAAGAAAAGTCTGCAGGGGCAGGCCAAGTGCTACCAAAAACTAGGGGAAGCCGCAGCGTCAACCCAAACGAATTCGCCCCCTTCAAACGCGAGCTCAAGGCACTGACCCGCGCCAACGCCGCTCATCCAACACCGTAACCCCCGCAGCAGACTGGACGCAGCCTCCAAAAACTCGCCATGTTAACATAGTATACTTGGTGCGACCACAAGCGATACACTT
This sequence comes from Planctomycetota bacterium, assembly GCA_051745935.1. GTDB lineage: Bacteria > Planctomycetota > Planctomycetia > Pirellulales > Pirellulaceae > JBNJEM01. The sequence goes on along the minus strand of JBNJEM010000478.1, from coordinate 2,771 downwards.
ACAGCCCCTTGACCTGCACCAGGTGAGGAGAGAACAACGCGGATGATCATCAACCTGGACCACAATGCCACCACGCCGATCCACCCCGAGGTGGCCCAAGCGATGTCCGAGTGTTATGCGCAGGGTTACGGCAATGCCGCCAGTTCGCATCGATATGGCCGCCAGGCCCGTCAAGTGCTGGAGGAAGCCCGGGAAAGCATCGGACGCATCCTGGGGGCGGACACCACGGGCGACCGCGCCGACCGAATCATCTTTACCAGCGGAGGGACCGAAGCCAATAATCTGGCCCTGCTGGGCACCGCTGGAAAACCACCCGGAAGAGTTATTATTTCCAGCGTGGAGCATCCCAGTGTGACCGGTCCAGCCGACCAACTACAACGGCGCGGTTTTGATGTGCAGCGGCTGCGTGTCAACAGCAGGGGCATGGTCGAGCAAGCTCATTTGGACGAATTGCTGACGCCAGAGACGCGATTGGTCAGCGTGATGTTGGCAAATAACGAAACCGGCGTCCTGCAGCCTATCGAGCGATTGGCTGAACGATGCCACCGTTTGGGGGTCCCAATTCACACGGACGCCGTTCAAGCCGTGGGAAAAATTCCGGTCCATTTTCGTGCCCTCTCCGTCACCGCCCTGACGCTCACCGCGCACAAATTTCACGGACCCCGCGGCATTGGTGCTTTAATCCTCAAACGGCAGCAACCGCTGGAGCCCTTGTTTTGGGGTGGAACTCAGCAACTGGGGCTCCGTCCCGGCACTGAACCCATTGAACTGGCCGTGGGACTCGATTGGGCACTTCGTTGCTGGCAGCGAGACGCGCAAACAAGAAGTGTTCGAATGGCCGCGCTGCGGGACCGGCTGGAAGAATTACTCCGAGCTGCCCACGTGGGGGCCGTGATCAACGGAGCGGGCGTTTCGCGTTTGCCCCATACCACCAACGTGGCGTTCCCAGGGTTGGACTGCCAAGCCACCCACATGGCGCTCGATTTGGCTGGAGTCGCGTGCTCCGTCGGGTCCGCCTGTGCCAGTGGCGCCAATGAACCTTCTCCCGTCCTCAGGGCCATGCACTTACCCCCCGAGATCATCGAAAGTTCCTTGCGATTCAGTCTGGGCAGCTTTACCACGCGCCAAGACATCGACATTGCCGCCCATCGCGTGGTTGAGGCCGTTCGCCGGCTACATCGAAACCGCCAGACTCGAGCGTCCGATACCCACCGCGTCCCCTGATATACCGGTCGCGGATAACGTGGTCCGCCGCGAGTCCGACCAGCGGGAGGACGACTTGCGTCGGGCAGCGTTCCACCCGGAAAAATGCAACGGCCTGAAGTATATCACCCGGCCGGGCACTCAGGCTTTGGCCGCCCCGATGGTTTGGGACCGTCCGCCGGCATGATTCGAGTGTTCATTTTCTTCTGCTTGCCGACACGACAATCACCGGCACGACAAGCATTTGCGGCTAACTGGCATCCCCTGAAAATCGATGAAACCACCTCCCATCGCGGGGCCAAAACCGCTATACTTCGGGTTTGGAAAATGGGGGGATTTGTCCCCCTTTCTCATGATTCACTCCACATTCACCAACGGAGTCGAGGTGGTTAGCGGCGTCTTTTCGATTCCTCTGGAAACAGGCACTTCGGGAACCAACGGGACAGATCGCAATGGTCGCTCTCGCCGGGGCATGGTGCGCGAATTCATTGGCGGCGCTGAAAACCGGTTGGTCGAATTCGCCGTCAGCTCGTTTTGCGAGCGCAATCCCCGGTACAACCCGTTGGTCTTGCGTGGGCCCACGGGCACGGGCAAATCATTCCTAGCGCTTGGTTTGTCGGAACGGTGGCGAGAACGATATCCGGAGGACACGATCTTCGTGAGTTCGGGTCCTGACTTCGCTCATAACTATGCCAACGCGGTTGACACCGATGATCTTGGTCCGTTTCGGAAGCGGTGTCGTTCGGCGGACTTATTCGTCTTGGATGATATTCACTTTCTGCCGCGAAAGCGAGCGGTGCAGGAGGAGCTTTCCAGAACCATCGATGCCTTGCTGGAAGGGAACGGCAGCGTTTTGATCACCCAGGGCGGAATGCCAAATGCCAATAATGTATTGCTAGGACGCCTGCGGAGCCGGCTGCTTGGGGGCCTCACGGTCCCTTTAACGGCGCCAGGACCGGAAGCCCGGCAATTGCTGGTTCGCCGTCTCGCGGCCGTGCATGGGGTGAACTTCTGCGATACCGCCATCGCACTCCTGGCCGGTAGTTCGCAAGACGCTAACGATAATCAGCTCACGGTCCCGGAGCTTAATCATGCGGTTGTGCAACTTGGGCAGATGGAGGATACCCGCCGGGAGGTCGTGGATATTGACCGAGTCCGGCAGTTTTTAACCGATCGAGCGATGCGGAAACAGCCAACCATCCGTGACATTACGGCGTTGGTCGCCAAGTTTTTTTCGCTTACCACCCGGGAATTACGCGGGCCGGCTCGCAAGCAACACGTCATCCGGGCTCGCGGAGTCGCCATGTTACTAGCTCGCCACGTTACAGGCCAAAGCTTGAATGCGGTGGGGAAGTATTTCGGAAATCGCGACCATACCACCGTGCTGCACGCCTGTCGCAGGACGGAAGCGCTGAAAAAGACGGATCCGGCAATAGCCAAAGCATGGGAAGAAATCCGAAACCAGATCAAAGCGATCTAGCCGTGGTATATTTCAGGCGGTTGGATTGTTCCGAATGGAACGCGGCCCGACGCAAGCCGTCCTCCCGTTGGTCGGACTCGCGGCGGAG
>JBNJEM010000477.1:0-6286 GCA_051745935.1 Planctomycetota bacterium | reverse complement strand
CCTCGTTTCAAACACTGAACATCTCCCCACCCACGCCGTGACGATCATCAGCGGTGCGCCAGGTGCCATGATAGGCCCACGGATGGCAGGACGGACCCACGGATGAAGAAACGGAAGACGCCGCGCGGCTTTTTTCACGCGTGAGCCCCGTCCGCCGTGTTCCCTTTGGTCCTTTCAGGACCCGAGATCCTTGATTCGACGCGAGCAAGGACGCAAGGCGCAACAAAACGGGCTACAAGGCCCCAAAGTTTTTCCCCATCCCAGGCTGCAGCACCACGGCCACACGCGAACACGCGAGCAACCGGCAAAGCTGGGCTTGCGACGGAAAGCGATTTCCAGGACACTACCGGCCCGTTTTCGGGCGCGTGCGCGCAAGCGGCAGGGACGCAATAGCCGCTTGGTCCGCGCAAGCCGCCCCGAACAACGGTACGGCTTATACCGGTCGCGGATAACTTTTTCCGCCGCGAGTCCGACCAACGGGAGGACGGCTTGTGTCGGGCGGCGTGCCATCCGGAAAAATCCAACCGCCTGAAATACATACCGGTCGCGGATAGTTTTTTCCGCCGCGAGTCCGACCAACGGGAGGACGGCTTGCGTCGGGCGGCTTTCCATCCGGAAAAATCCAACCGCCTGAAATATACTTCAGGCGGCTAAATTGTTACGATCATTCTAATCGATAGTGGTACAAAACACGCCTGGACAATGATGCGGATTCGAATGTGTTGCCTCTTGGCTGTCCTTGCGACTCTGCTCGGCTGCGGTCTAGATCGCGGCTGGCAGCCGCCACACGCCGTGCCTCAGGCCCCGCTGGCCCAAAACCCGATGTACGTGCCGCTCAGCGATCGGGAGGTCCTCTGGAACGAGTTGGTGGACACGATGGACAACTACTTTCAAATTCAGCGTGAGGAACGAGTGCGGCTCGTTGGAGGGGTACTGACGGAAGGTCAAATCGAAACGTTTCCCCAGCCAGGAGCCACGGCCCTTGAGCCGTGGCGTGAAGACTCAACTCGCGGCTTTGAGCGAACCTACGCCACGCTGCAATCCATTCGCCGCCGGGCCGTGGCCCATGTCCGGCCTCAAACCGACGGCGGCTACCTTGTCGAAGTCGCGGTGTACAAGGAGCTGGAAGACCTGAGCCAACCGGAACATTCCACGGTGAGCCTCGAATCATTGCGGCATGACAGCGGTCTGAACCGCCCCCGGAAACGACTGTATTCCGGTCCAACCACCTTGGGCTGGATTCCCGTCGGACGCGACACGGCGCTCGAACAGCGTATCTTGACCGAATTACGGCAGCGGTTGGGCGTGGTCATCGAGGGGTAGAGTGGCTTGATGAAAATGCGGCGCGCTGATTTAGGGTTTTGCACCACGGCGGGCTGCCATGGTGAAGCTCTTTGGCAAAGCTCATTGCGGTACGCCCAAGACCTTACTTGGGGCGGGGGTCCGGCTGGGATCGGTAGCGGGCAGCATGATGGTGAACTCGGTTCCCTTGCCCACCGTACTTTGCACGCGAATCCGGCCCCGATGCGCCTCGACGATATTGCGGCATGCGGCTAGACCGAGCCCTGTTCCGCCTTTGCCGGTTTCATCTGGCCCCGCTTTGGTACTGTAAAAGGGATCGAAAATCCGCGGCAAGCGATCCGCGGGAATTCCTGCCCCGTTGTCGCGGACCACCAGGACCAGCCGTTGGTTTTGTTCATCGTGCTCGAGTTTGACCAACAGCCGACCGCCATCGGACATGGCCTGTCGGGCATTGATCAACAGGTTAAGCAAGACTTGCTGGATTTGGTTGGCGTTGGCCGAAACGGGGGGGACGGCCGCGAGCTGTTTTTCCACGTGGATGCGATATTTGTTCATTTCCCGCTCTAACAGCACCAAAGCGTCCTCGATCAGTCGCGTGAGATCGGTCAACTCGAACCCATCCGACCGATTGCGAGCCACCCCCAGGATGGAGTTGGTCATGCGAGAGGCTTTGTCACTGGCAGCAAGGATTTTCTTGAGCGCCTTGTCCCGTGTGTCTTCATCGCGACACCGGAGTCCCATTTTGGCGTAATTGATGATGGTCATCAACACATTGTTGAACTCGTGTGTCGTCGTACTGACCAGCTCGCCCAGCGACGTCAGCTTCTGAGCATGTTGCAGTTGCTGGGTCAGGATTTCGACCTGTTCTTCAAGGGATGGGCCGCTCGTGTCGCCGGTTGACATGTGGTAAATCCCTTTCCACTTCTTCTTTGCAGCCGAAGCGGGCATCTCGCAAGGCTCCGTCCAAACAGAGCCCATGTTCACTTATTGGCCACATTCGACATAAAACTCACTGTTCAGATATCGGAGAACCGAACTGGGCAACTGTAACGGAAGCCAGTATAATCCGCTCGACCAGAACAGATAGCAGCCACGGACTTGGGGCGAATTAGGAGAGCTGGGATGCACACGGTCGAATTACTGGAAGAAGCGTGTGGAGTCGCTGAATCGCTCGGTTATAAAATCCGGCAAGAATGGTTAGGTGGAACTGGAGGCGGGGCGTGCGAGTTCGCGGGGCGGAAATGGATCTTCATTGACTTGGCACTCAACGCAATCGAACAGCTTGATCAAGTAGCCACCGCGTTGCGAAACGATCCGAGCATCTACTTTGCATCGATGTCTTCACCCCTGCAACAGCTGTTGGAAATCCACGTGGAACCGAGGATTCTCACTCGCGAGTCCGGGCAGCGAGGAACCGAATCGCACGAGGCGGATTCCGAACGGCACGAATCCAACGGGGGGCACGACGCCCGCCGCGTCGCCTGAAGTCATGCGTCGCGGGAACGCGCCTGGCACCAATGACGTCAAGCGGCATCATGTCGTGTACAGCTTCTGGGTCTCAATGTATTTTTCGACCGCGCGGGGGGTCCGGTACCGGATGCTCAGTCCCCTCCCAACACGGGTTCGCAAATCCGAACTTGCCAACTCCATCATCGGCATGCTGGCCTGGCAGTCTTCGAATTGGGCCAGTCGCTGCGCGTCGACCAGATGGCGCAAGGGGTGAAGCGAGGGGTCGGGTAGGCCGGAACGTCGCACGCCGACCGGCACCGAGAGCTCGCAAATGCGTTCGGGAGCCCGCCAATGCGGTAGATCTTCCAACGAATCGGCTCCCATCAACAAAAAAAGTTCGGTCTCTGGAAGTTCTTGATGGATCGCCTCCAGAGTTTCAACCGTATAGCTAATGCCTCCCCGATCGATCTCCAGGGCACTGACGCGCAGGCGGTCGTGTCCCCCCACGGCCAGTTGCAACATCTCCAGCCGGTGCCGGCCGGCGGTGGCTTCCCGCTCGACCTTGTGAGGGGGCGTTGCCGCCGGCATCAGCCACACCTCGTCCAGGTGACACTGCTCACGACAGCTTTCAGCCAACAGGAGATGTGCGTAGTGGACGGGATCAAAAGTACCACCAAAAATACCTAACCGTCGCGGCGCGGGGGGCATTGCAACCTCATTACGTTTGACTGACCGACTTGTCACACTCCATACCGCTCGCGGATGACTTTGTCCGCCGCGAGTCCGACCAACGGGAGGACGGCTTGCGTCGGGCCGCTTTCCACCCGGACAAATCCGACCGGCTGAAGTATACTGCTGCCCGACCAGCGTAACACAATCCACCTCCGATCATAACGCCCCCATTCCAGCCGTTGGCGGCTGGCCAGCCACCACGCCCCCTCTCGCCGCTTTCCGCATCCCCTCGTTATCCCCTCGTTCGCTTCGCCACTGAATCCGGTAAACTGGGAGTCGGGGATGGTACGTGTAGGCTCTGAATAAAGGCGAGTCAACGGGTGGACGTGGGAAGCTAATGGGCAGCGAGCAACGGGATCTTTTCGATAAGCGGCCGTCTCCGTGGGAGTTGGACGACCAACGCGAGGTTTGCGTGGGGCAGGTCGTGTTCGCGGAGTTTCCGTTCGGGCCTTATGACTACGAGGTCCCGGACTCGCTCCGGGAGTTGGCGCGCCCGGGCATGCGGGTGGAGGTTCCTCTAGGGCGTGGCAACCGCAAGCGAACCGGGTATTGCGTCAAGCTTTCCAATGCACTGGATAGCCCGCGACGTCTGAAGGCGATTTTCAGGGTACTCGATTCCGAATCGCTACTTTCCCCGGCCATGCTGGACTTAGCCTCTTGGATGTCCCGGCACTACCTGTGCCCGCTGGGACAAGTCCTGGAGGCGGTGGTCCCGTCGGGCGTGAGAGGACGGGCGGGCACTCGCGAGCAGATTCGTCTCCGGGTACCGACCTCCACGACCGCTCGCCTCACGCAACTCAAGCTACCCCCCAAGCAGGCACGGGCTCTGCACGTTCTGGGGGAATCCTCGCATGCCATGACCCCCGCCGAGTTGGCCGAGGCGGCGGGCTGCACGCAAGCTCCCATTAGCGCGTTGCGCCGCAAGAAGCTCGTGGTCGAGGAGGTGCATCGTGTCCACCGGGGGGTTGAGCACGACCCGGCAACCCGTCGAGAACAGCCATTCCCGCTCAACCAAGCCCAGCAGGGGGCTCTGGATGCCGTGCTGTCCTTGCTGCGTGAAGCCCGTCACGAGACGATCGTGATCCATGGGGTCACCAGCAGCGGAAAGACCGAGGTGTACATTCGCGCGATTCAGGAGGTCATTGAATACGGGCGGCAGGCCATTGTCCTGGTCCCGGAAATCAGCTTGACCCCGCAAACCCAGGCTCGATTCCAGTCCCGTTTCGACCACGTGGCGGTGTTGCATAGTCACTTAACGCCCAGTGACCGGCATTGGCACTGGCAGCAAATCGCCGCCGGCAAGACCCAAGTGATCGTGGGCGCCCGGAGCGCCGTCTTCGCGCCAACCCCTAATCTGGGGCTCATTGTGATTGACGAGGAGCATGACGCGTCGTTCAAACAGGACAAGGCCCCCCGTTATCACGCCCGGGACGTGGCGCTCCAACGGGCCGGTCGCGAAAGCGTTCCGGTCATCCTGGGATCGGCCACGCCATCTTTGGAAAGCTGGCAAAAGACCCAAGGGAATGATTATCAGCTGGTGGAGTTGCCGTATCGGGTGTCTCATTTTCCATTACCGGATGTATCGATTGTCGATCTTCGCACCCAGAGCCGGGGACGAAGAAGACGCGGGGCCATTAGTCAACCGTTATATCAAGCGGTCAGGGAAGCCCTGCGCGAGGATGGTCAAGTCATTCTGCTTCTGAACCGTCGCGGTTTCTCGACGACCATTCAATGTCCGGATTGCGGCTACGTGGCGAAATGTTCCGAGTGTGACATTTCCTTGACGCACCATCGTGAAGGGGAGAAGGCGATCTGTCACTATTGTGACTACGTGATCCCCGCGCCGCCCAAATGCCCCGAATGCGGGTTCGAAGGAATCCGCTACTCGGGACTGGGCACTCAAAAGCTGGAGACGGAAGTTCGGGCTCGCTTTCCCGACGTCCCCTGCCTGCGAATGGATAGTGATTCGATGAGCAAGCCGGGGAGTCACGAGAAGGCATTGAACCGATTTCGCGCGGGCGAAGTCAAGATCATGCTGGGCACCCAGATGATTGCCAAAGGATTGGACTTCCCGAACGTCACGCTCGTCGGGGTCATTAACGCCGATATCGCGCTCCACTTTCCCGATTTTCGGGCCACCGAACGTACGTTCCAGCTCGTGACCCAAGTGGCGGGGCGGACCGGCCGGGGCGAACGGGGCGGTCGAGTTATCGTGCAAACCTTCACCCCTGATCACCCCGCCATTCTGGCCGCTCAGCGGCACGATTACGCTCTTTTCGCCAAGCAAGAGCTGCCGGTGCGGCGCGAGTTTGGCTATCCACCCTACTTGGCCATGATTCGCATCGTGGTCCGCGGCCCCGCGGCGGAGAGCGTGGAGCAATTCGCCGAGCACATCGCCAGTCTGCACCGAGCTCGGGCCGAACAGATGGAGAAGATGCCACGTATCCTCGGCCCCGCCCCCGCTCCACTCTCCCGCCTTCGCGGCAACTTTCGCTTCCACATCCTGCTGTACCACCCCCATCACGACCCGTTGCGGGAACTGGTGCGCGACGCCACGAACGCCTTGCAACCCCCCTCCGGCATCCTGTGGACCGTGGATGTCGATCCGGTCGACATGCTCTGACCCGCCGCTAACTCACCCGTGGTCGCCCCCCCGTCCAAGAACCAGGCGAGCCGAAGGGCGGCGGGCTGGGGGGAGGAAAAATTCCAAGTCGTTGCCATCCATATTGTTGCGCCGTTCGTTTCGCCGGTATTGAGACGAAAGGACCTCTAAGAGACCTAAAAAACCTCAGGGAACACGGCG
>JBNJEM010000476.1:0-6298 GCA_051745935.1 Planctomycetota bacterium | reverse complement strand
AGCGCGGGGCGCGAGCGGGGCGTCACGTTATGCCGAGCAGCGACGGGGCCGCGCGGGCAGTGGCAATCGCTCGAGCAACCATTGAAACAGATCACGTGGAGGCTGGCCAAAGAATCGCTCGGCCGCCGTCGTCCGGTCAGATCGCCGAAGGAAGTAGTTATGCAGGGCGGTGAGGACACGGAGTTTCCTGTCGCTCAAGCGATGCAAGCCATGATGGTGCAAGGCCAGTCGCCCGTTTCGTCCCTCCACGCATGAACTCGATCGCTGAAACAGTCCCGCGCAATCCCGGACCACCCGTTCGACTTCCTCCTTCTGGGCCCCCTCCAACGCCTGCAGGGGGCCGTCCCTGGCGCGAGCCAACAGGGTTTCACTGAGTGCCCGCAAGCGTCGAGCGTCCTCCGCCTTCGAAGCCCGCTGACTGGCGTATTCCAGATAGGTCGCTGGCAACAGCGTGTCGGCCAGTTCCAAACGGAGACATCTGAGGTGTTTGGTCAAGGGGGTTGTCGAGTTCTCATGACGCTTTTCCAGTTATTTCTCGTTGGCAGTCAAGTACTGCAATATGGGGGAATTGCGGCGTCGAAGGCTTTCCAAGTAAAGCGACTCATCATAGGGCGTCTGGTCTTTCCCCTCTGGTCTTTCCCCCCCTGTCTCTTTACCATCCATACACATGGCTTACCATTTGTCGTTACCGGCCACAAACTTGCGGAAGTCTTTCTACCACCGGGGACGGAGGCACGTCATTAACAAATACCTTGGCAGCCCCGTTCACACGGGCTTGCGTTGAGGGCACCGGCAGCGACTGAGGGGGTGTCCCGTGTTTTCGGCTGTACACAGAAGACGGAGATTCCTGCTTGCGGGACCTTTCAGCTATTCTGAAAGCAAGTTGTATGAGATAGAAAGAGATGTCCGTTCCTGGAGTACTGACCGGAAAGTATGCGAAGGTCCCTTGCAGGAATGACAGGGAGCGAAGGTTTTTTTACATAGCCCTCTCGCGGTAATGAGAGAGGCGCAGATCTTTGGGCAAGTTTCCACGGCGACACCCGTGGCGAGCGCCATTGCGCAACATATGGGAGAATGGCATGATTTCCATCCGTACGGTTTTCTTGGCCCTGTTCGTCGCACTCATTGCTACAAGCACCCTGGCACAAACGCCGCTTGAAGCCGGTTTCGCCGACCCGCCCAAGGAAGCGCGGCCGTCGGTATATTACCTCCTGCTCAACGGCTACATGAACCCGGAGCACATGAAGTGGGAGTTGGAGCAGTTGCACGCGGCGGGCATTACCGGGCTCTGCGTTTTCGACATGGGCGCGCGCGGCGCGGCGGACGCGTTGCCGCCGGACGGACCGGCATTCGCCAGCAAGGAATGGATCGCGAACTTCGGCCGCTTGCTCGAGAAGGCCGGGGATCTCGGCATGGAGGTCGAGTTGGCGGCGTGCAGTAGCTGGGACTTGGGCGGCGCATGGGTGGCGCCCGAGGACGCGAGCAAGGCGCTGTACCGGACCACGACCGAGGTACGGGGGCCGGCACGCTTCGACGCCGTGCTGCCCTATCCGGATCTGCCCGCGGCGGCGCCGCGCGACGCGGACGGCAATCCCATTGTGCGCACGGACATCGCGGTGCTCGCGGTACCCGTGAACGAGCGCACCCCAGCGCACGAATTCGTGTTCAAGCTGCCGGATGGCGACGGCACGCCCGTGCATCGCGCGGTGCTGTACAACACGGAGAGCGGCGACGCGGCGCGCTACGGGGAGATGCACCTCTTTGCCAAGGACTTTTCGGTCGCGGTGAGCACGACGGATGCGTCGGAGGCGGCCTTCGAGGAAGTCATGCGCGGTTCGCTTGAGCCCCGCACCGGCGCGCAGACCTTCGATTTCGAGCCCACCGATGCACAGTACGTACGCCTCCGCATTTTCAACGGACACAACCCGGACTTCGACAGCGTACAACTGGGCGAGTTTGAGTTGTACACGACCGGCGGGCTGAACGTCGCGGCAAGCCACCAGGCAGCCCGGATGCGCCAGACGGCGCTCCTGCACCGATTCAGCGACGAAGCCGGCCACAGCGGCAACTGGACCGCGGAAAACATCCACGATGGGGCGCACTCGGGCGCGGGCGGCAGTTGGGCGTCTGCGGGACGGCCGCCTGTCATTGTCGAGAACCGGGACGACGTAGCGGTGCTGACGGAACAACTCGGCGCGGACGGCCGCCTGGTTTGGGGCGTGCCGCCCGGCGACTGGCACATCATCCGCTACGTGTGCGCAAATACCGGTGAGCGGCTCAAGGTGCCGAGTCCCGTCTCGGACGGACTGGCTACGGACCACTTCAGCGGACCGGTGACGGAACGTTTCATTGACCACCTCACGGGCGCGCTCGAAGCGGAATTGGGCCCGCTCGGGGACACCGCACTCGAACTGCTCTACCTGCCGAGCTACGAAGTGCGGGGCACGGTGTGGACCGAAGACTTCCTCGACCAGTTCGAGGCGTACCGCGGCTATGACCCTACGCGCTTTCTGCCCGCGCTGACGGGAACGGTCATTGACAGCCCGGATGTAACGGACCGCTTTCTCTACGACTACCGGAAAACGCTGGGCGACCTGCTGGTGGACGCCTATTACCGCGTCGCGAGCACGTCGGCGCACAAGGTGGGGCTCGGCGTCGAGGCGGAGGCCGGCGGCCCCGGACCGCCGATTCACCAAGTACCGGTGGACGCGCTCAAAGCGCTGGGTGCCATCGACGAGATGCGCGGGGAATGGTGGCCGTGGCGCGAGGAGCAGAGCCGCTTGTGGGTGGTGAAGGAGACGGCTTGCGCAGCACATATCTACGGCCGGAAGCGGGTACACATGGAGTCGTTCACCGGCTTCCGGCACTGGGAGGACGGGCCCGTCGACCTGAAGCCCTCGGCCGACCGCGCGTTTTGTGAGGGTATGAACCACGTGGTGTGGCACACGTCGTCCCACTCGCCGCCCGAAGCGGGCAAGCCGGGCTGGGTCTACGGTGCGGGCACGCATTGCAACCCGAACCTCGTGTGGTGGCCGATGGCGGGCGCGTTCGTGGACTACCTGTCGCGATGCTCGTACCTTCTGCAGCAGGGGCACTTCGTCGCGGACGTCTGCTACTACTACGGCGACCAGGGCTTCAATTTCGTGCCGCCGAAGCACGTAGACCCGTCGCTCGGCCCGGGTTTCGACTACGACGTCACGAATCCCGAAGGCATTCTGGAGCGCATGAGCGCGCGGGACGGGCGTATCGTCTTGCCGGACGGGATGCACTACGAGTTGCTGGTCTTGCCCGACCGGGAAGACATCGACCTGGACGTGCTGCGCAAGGTGCGGGAGTTGGTGCGCGCGGGCGCGACGGTTGTGGGCCGCAAGCCGGCGCGGTCGAACGGGTTGCACGAATACGAAGCGCGGGACGCGGAGGTGCGGCGCATCGCGGACGAACTGTGGGGCGATTGCGACGGCGAGAGCGTCACCGAGCACACTTACGGAGAGGGCAAGATCGTCTGGGGCCGGACTTTGCGAGAGACGTTGGCGGCCAAGGGCGTCGGCCCCGACTTCACCGTGCTCAGCGAGGACGTGGACATCGATTTCATCCACCGCACGACGGACGCGGCGGAGATCTACTTCGTCAGCAACCGGCGCGACGCGCGCGCGGCCTTCGATGCGGTCTTCCGAGTACAGGATCGCGTTCCCGAATTCTGGGATCCCGCCACGGGCACCACGCGGCGTGCGTCCACGTACAGTGAAGTCGATGGCGGGGTGCGTTGCACGCTCGACCTCGCGCCGGCGGGTTCGGTGTTTGTCGTGTTCCGCAAGGACACGGACGCGGTACCGCCCCCTGCGTCCAGGATGGAAGCGCTGCCGCCGATTCCCCTGGACGTGGACTGGGAGGTGCGATTCCCCTATGGCGACACGGCCGAAACTGCAAAATTCGACCAACTTGTGTCCTGGACGCAGCATCCGAGCCCGGCGATCAAATATTTCTCGGGGATTGCGGTTTACGAGACCACCTTCGAGATTTCCGATGCTGTGGCGAACAGCGAACGGGTCGAATTGAACCTGGGCGATCTCTGGTGCATCGGGCGCGTGATTGTCAACGGCGAGGATTTGGGCATTGTCTGGAAGCCGCCGTACAGCGTGGACATCACCAGTGCTGTGGAATCCGGCTCGAACTCGCTGCGCGTCGAGATAGCCAATACCTGGGCGAACCGGCTTGCCGGCGACGCGCAACTGCCCGAGGCGGAGCGCACGACCAACACAAACATCACCGCGACGCGGACGACGGATCGGAAACAATGGAAAGAACTTCCGCTGCGCGACGCGGGCCTCTTCGGGCCGGTGCGGGTGGTTCCGTATAGCATGAAATAGTGCGTGCCGTTCGCCCCGCTCCACGGAATGAAGATGCGTTGATTGTACGCGCGTTTCTCCGATTGCGGCTTTTCTTCTCTTGGAAGACTGTTGGTTTCTGATCTTGACATGAGGAAAAGGGGAGCCGTACATTTTTTTCGGCAAGTGGCGCAGAGTGGGCAAAGATCACTATCGCCTCTCGGCACGCGGTCCGCACCCGGATGGTTATCCGGCTTTCCTCGCTTGCCAGCGAAAATGTACGGCTCCCCTTTTTTGCCCGACATAGATGCAAAGAGGTGGGGCTGGCTTATCGACGCGGAATATCACGGACGAAGAAGAAAAAAAGGATGCCGGGGAAGACTGCATCCCAGGTGGGAGAGAGAATGGAAAAAGTTCTTTGACGATCACCCAGCGCATACGTTAGATAAGGAAGCTGTGATCGACAAACTTAACCGTATGAAGCGTCGATACGATCATATCCTTTCCCGAGGTACTCAGGCGACCATGAGCTATAGGGAATGGCGGCGCCACATCGGTGTGATGAAGAAAGCAATGCTGCGTACGCGAAAGAGGAAATGTCCTACAGTGGCCAAGCTATTGAGGAAGGTGCCTGCCGACAAGATCGCGAAGCCCGCGGTTGTTTTGATATTTTTTTATGACTTTTCCACGGACGGCTTCCATATAGCCGTAGAAAACTCTGTTCGTGATGCAGCGTGGCCGTTCGTCGACATGGCCGAGCAGGCCGGTCGGGAGCTTGGAGACTTTGTGGATGAGGCTAAGCGAGCTGGTGATCTACATCGGCGCCGCTTTGAGGAGATCACCGAAGGCATAGCAAACGATCCATGCAACGCCCCTATTCCAATGCGCCCTCGCTGAAAGTGTTTTTGAAAGGTATTCCGACGACGATGATCCTGAAATGTATTTCGTTTACTTCTTCTGGTTGGGACCACGGTAAGGCCAAGGCACAGTATCGCCTCCCGATCGTTTACTGTGGTCACCCGCACTGCAATGGTGTGGGGAACCTCAGGCGACGTCTACCTATCGAGTGTCCACTTTCCATTCGCGAGGAGCTTGAATCGCCTGTATGGCCAATGTCCCCGGGTGAGTTTAAGCGTAAGTGTGCTCGCTGGCAAGCTGCTGTGTCAGGTGCAGGATCTAGTATCGTCTTGCAGCCGGGCGATGAGTTCCCTCCCATGGCTTGGGAGCCGTTACGTACGCCGTTTCATGACCTAATGCATCCAATTGGGTGCGCAATGATTTCCCCTGCCTTTTACGAGGCTTTGCAGCGGATAGCGCCCGTTCGGGGAGTCCGCTTTTGGCCTGTGGTCGCCGAATATTACTGGGATACGTTTGAGGATGGTTGCGAGCGAGAACGAATTGATGTTCCGACCGGTGATCTGCGTCCGCAGTACGAGTCCTATCGCGCCGTGATTTTTGACGCTTCAACGTTGCCGCTATACAGGGAGCACGAATGGGCTTGTGCCATAAGGTGTGAGCGCTGCGGCGCTGTCCATCGGAAGGAGACCGGTGAAAACAAGTCACGCAAGGCAGCCTTGTGGAGACGCAAGGTGCTTCCGCGTTGTTACATGCTGAATGCGGATATGTTTAAGGTTCACATTAACCCCTATCCTGGTTTGTCGTTCGTGGTAACACAGAGAGTCTTCTCCGCGATTGAGAGCCTGGACCTCGAAAACATTCGAGTTGACGATATCGAAGTTGAGGAGGAATGATAACATCAAGGGCTCTATCGCATCATCGATGGCGCTGATGGATAGAAGAATAGGAGAATAGCCAGTCCGCGTGACGCTGACGGGGCACGTGGAAGCAGCGTTGGGGAGTCGGGGAGGACGTCCCTTCTGCAGGATTAGCAGAATAACGGTCCCGCGTGGCGATGACAGCGCACGTGGAAGCACCGTCAGGGAGTCGGGGAGAACGTCCGGAGCGGGTGGCTC
>JBNJEM010000475.1:0-6316 GCA_051745935.1 Planctomycetota bacterium | reverse complement strand
GCTGGGATGGATACCGCGTTTTCAGGAGGCGCCCTGCTGTTCCCCTGTTATCTTCTCTCCAGGTATCCGGCACTTGAATCAAAATACTTCCGCCTCCGGGTGACGGTCATCTCATTCGATTCGGCCTGCCGCTGCTTGAGATCCTGGAGGTTGGCATGACAGAGTCGACAGGCGACCACCTCGAGATGGAACTGGATATACTCAACCACTTCATCGTCCAACACCCCCAAAAGATAGCTGCCCAACTGCTCGCGGGCGGGACAGCTTATGCGGTGTCGCCTCCAAATCGCGCCCAGCGAATGGGCCCCGGCCTCGCGACGGCTGTTGATTTCCTCCAGCACTTTTAGCAGTTCAGGCGATTGGCGCAACTGGGATTCAATCCGTGCCATTTCCGCCGGCGCCAGTGCTTCATCCAGATAGGCTTCAAGTTCCGCGTCGGTGAGCTGACCAGACATGGCTTCACGTCGTTTGTGATGGGACGTTCACCGGACGGGCATCGCGCGCATTCCGGCAACGACCTATTGGTAAAGTTCAGGGAAAATGTCTTCTGATAAACCTTGACGGCGAACCATGGATTGTAGACGGGCCACAAAGTCGAACTTGTAATTCGCCACTTGTTGTTCGGTGATCTTCAGTCGTTCGGCTACGTCTTTGTTGGCCCATCCGCGCACGAAAAGCAGCTCGATACATTTCAACTTGGTCCAATCCCCTCGCTGCTGCCAGCGGGCAACCTGTTCCCGCAGCGCGGCGACAATCGCTCGTTCCTCGATTCCATGTCGTTCGCCGCTCCGAGCAATACTGCTGGCCGCACGCGCCCCGCCGGGCACCTGCCAGTGGCCGCTCGAATCAGCGGTGGCGGAGAGGGGGATGCTCGGCCGCCGCCCTTCGCGGCGGAGGTAGTCGGTTAACTTGTAGGCGCAGATCGAGAAGAGATAGCTCTCAAGTGGCCGCCGGCCATCATAGTTTGGAAGACTGTTGAGAAAACCGATGAATGCGTCCTGAACCACATCCTCGCTGGCGCCCCGACGCCCGATCCGACTCTCCACGAACGCCAGCAAACGCCCTTCATAACGCGAGATCAAATCACGCCAGGCATCCGAATCACCCTCGCGAATCCGTTGGATCAGCAAGTTGTTAGGCTCGGATGCTCCAGACATGAAATTGTATTTCAGGCGGTTGGATTCTTCCGGGTGGAAAGCTGCCCGACGCAAGCCGTCCTCCCGTTGGTCGGACTCGCGGCGGACAAAATCATCCGCGACCGGGATAAAACGGCCGGGACACGGCGCGTTCCATTGGCCCGCGGCGCGGCTCACGCCCGGACCAGACGGGCGCCCCCGAACGATCCGCCCGTGATGGGAAGCTTTGAGACAGCGGCCCAGTCAACCAGCGCCCAGCCGCCCCCGCCCCCGCCAAACGGGAAAACGCCACCGCGTACAGGCTACAGCCACAACCAGGGTATCGAACGGGCAATCACGAAACCGGCCACGACTAACCCTAGTATCGCGACTATCGTGACAAACTTCAAGCGGCCGCTGTAAGAGCCCCCCGTGGCGGTGTCTGTTTTGAAGTAGCCGAACAGAAGAACCAACGCGCCCAGTATGGCGGCGCTGCCCAACGCGACCTTGATCAATTGAGCGCGAGCCATGACGTTCTGCCAGACTTGCTCGATTTCTCGGTGGAACTCGGGACCGAATTCAAGGAGCGCATGAGCTTGTTGCATGGGACCGAACGAGGGAGATACAACTTTTTCATCGAAGTAATGGTCGGACGCCACGAATCGCCGCCGGACCTCATCCTCATCGTAGCCCACCCATTCGGCGGCCCGGGGATGCCCAACCACCTCGTTGATGTACTCGTCCGTCGCCGATTTCAGCTTATCGTACAGTTCCTTTCGCGCGTGACGGAGCCGCAGGAACGGGCCGGAAGCAATCGAGATTTGATGGACCTGGCCCACATCCTGGTCAGGTTGGTCCACCCACTCGGGCCGGGATTCAAAATCGATCTGGACTTTGTTTCCCGGTTGGGGGGCGAGGCCAGAATCCGCCGGCTCCAACTTCTCCGATTCTTCCCCCTCGATGCCCTCAAAAGAAATGATCGGGGCTTGTTCTGAAGAGCTTGAGGCGGACATGGATCGCTCCTCCCCCGATGAACTGGCTTCGGGAGCGGGGGCCAAGGCCGTATTCGTTTGCGTGCCCACCGCATCAGTCCGCGGGCGTTGGTGCCGGCAGGACCGCCAGATGTGGGTTGGCGGCGGACCGCCCCGCCAGCCTCCGGCCCCGCGGTGCCATGAATGAACGCTCCCGCGGATACAGATCATCGCTCCCAAGGCGACGAGCAGCAAGCAACCGAGGCTGCGGAGGAGCAACGGGAGAGCACGCCCTCGAGGAGCGCCTCGAACTGTCCGACCGGGCCGGGTCACGTGAAAAATGACCGTCAAGATCAGGATACAGAGCAAAAGGACACCGAACGCGAAGGCAAGTCCCAGAAACGCCATGATCTACTCCCTTCCGAGCACGCCACACGGAACACTACGCCGCCCGGGCTTCCGCGCGAATATGATTCCGCTCGGAGACACTCATCCAGGGCGCGGACAATTGGATCGACATGGAAATCGTCACGGCCAACAGGAACCCCCAGGGGATCTGCCAGGGAATCACGGCGGCCACGAGCCCACACAACAAAGTGGCAAACAAACTGAATCGACTGGGCCGCAACGGATCGACTTGCCGCCACCACGAAAAGACCGCGAAGAGCGTGACGAAAAACGCCAGAAAGGCGGTCACGCCCGGCGTTCCATTGGCATACATTGCCTGCGGGATCACGCTGGCGGGAAGTTCCAACACGTTAAACATCTGATCCGTGGCCAGGCGAATCATCAGCATTTGACTTGCCGCGAACGCCGCCGCGCCGACGACGAGCCCGGCCACCGTCATCACGAACCGACGAAGTACGGCATCTCCCTCCGCCGACTCCCAACACTTACTCAATCCCAAAATCAACCAAGACGCCACCACAGTGGTCATGGTCAGCCACGCATAGAGACTCCAAACCTGCAGCGAGGCGCTAAGATCGTGGCCCACGGCAACCAGAATGATGAGTGACAGCACCGCGGAAACCGTCGCCGCCATCAAGAACGAACCGGTCAGTTCGCTCATGCGCTGGCCGATCGGTTTTTGAGCCAGCGCCTGGCGGGCCCGTTCGCGCCAATAGACGCGACTCGAACGTCGCCGGCGGCGATCACCGGACTCTTCCCCACTGGCGGCCCTGGCGGCGGGACCGCCCCGCCCCACATTGACCTGCTCCCCATTCGGGCTGACCACGATCGCTCGAATGCCCAAGTAGACCACGTACATCACTCCCAGGAAGACCGCGGCGGGAGCCAGCCATTCCGAGTTGACGATCAGCGCCAAAATGGCAACGACAATGAGAATGATCTTCACTGGCGTGCTCATGTTCGCCGTGGCCCACCAATGGGATAACCGGTCAAACCCCGCGCCCACGGCGGCCGCGATCGGTTCCCGATTGGCGGTGTCTGAGCGAACGACGGGCGGTTTCTCGACGTCCGTGGCAACGACTTCCACCACGGGTCCAAACACGATTTCGTCAGTGGTAATCCCCTCTTCGTCAATATAGACGGGCTCGGTGGAAGCCGCTGAAGTGGTCGCCCGGCGGGGACCAGAGGCCTCTTGATCATGGCCATGTTGACCGCCCCCCACCGTTTGCCGAGGCGGTTCAAATGGCAATGCACGCAGCATCTCGTCGACACCGCCGAGTCGCTTGGCTGGATCCTTGAACAACGCCCGCTCGATAACGCCACGATACGGGGGAGGCACCCGATCCAAATCCGGATTCGCCGTCAGGTGTTTCATGATGATTTCCTGACTTGTTTCCCCGTCAAATGGAACTCGACCCGTCAGCATCTCGAAGAGCATGACTCCGAGCGCGTAAATATCGATCTCCTTGCCGTACACTCCCTTGCCGATTTCCGGTGCCATGTAATGGAATGTACCGACACTCTCGGTTTGACCACTGCGACGACTACAGGAGATGAACTTCGAGAGCCCATAGTCGCCCAACTTGATCACCCCTTCGTCCTCGAAGACATTCGCCGGCTTGAGATCGCGGTGAACAATCCCGTGGTCGTGCAGATAAGCAACGCCCGCCGCCATTCCCGTGAACCAGTACTTGATTTTTTCCATCGGCAAGCCACTGGGATGACGCTCGATCACCTCCTTGAGGCTCTCGCCGGAGACGAACTCCATCACGATCCAGCCCTCGCCCCGCTCATCGTATTTGATGTCATGGATGGCGATGAGGTTTGGATGTTTCAAGTTCAGACACTGCGTGACGCCCCGGATTTCCACGTCCAGGTTCCGTTGGATGCGTTTCAGGGCGACTTCCTTGCCGGCATCGCTTTGGGCGAAATAGACCTCGCCAAAGCCACCAATCCCCACGCCTCGCTTGATGGTATACCCAGGGAGCGGAGAAGCCCCGGTGGTGTAGACGAATTTCATCGGCCCAGTTCCCGATACATGGTTTTTCCGCCTCGCGGCTGTCTCTTTCAAATGATGGACACCTTGCTCTAGGGTAGCGGCTGGATCGTACATCTGTCCAGTTTCTCCCGTCACGAACCCGCGCGCATCGCCCGCTTACACCAAGGCTTCTAGCGACATCGAAAAATCACTACCACTGACATGCGAGTTTGGGGCCAGTGTCGCTCGGCCATCACATCGCTGGCCGTCTATCTCGATTGAATCCACCGCTCGACAGCATAACTCTCCATCTCGGCGGTAAAGCACCACGTCGTTCTCCCAGTCGCGGCAAATGACGTGGTTCCGCCGCTGAGGTCCGAGCACGCAGGATTCGGCCATCAACAGGATGCCGTCCGCCCGGGGACTCGTTCGGTGGCGACTGGCAAAATCAAGACGCGCCGAAGCACTTAACGCATGCGGTTGACGAAAAAAGAGCCGAACGCCTCTCCCCAATTCAAGCAGATCACCGGGGCTCAAAAGCGTTTTGCCATGAATTGCCTGACCATTCACCCAAGTTGCGTGAAACGGCTCAATGATATACCCGTCTCCCTGGCGATGAATCTTCGCATGCTGTCGCGAGACGTCCGCTTGTATCGGCACATCCACCGGATTGTCCAGTGTCGCCTGTCCCAACACGGTTTCATTGGCCAGGCAAACCAAATAGCCTCCCACGCCATCAATCCAAAGCAGGAAGCGGGCGCCCGGTATTTGTTTGGCCACTATACTCCCCCCCGATTGACGGATGGTGCCACCAGATGCCAACCCGGTCACTCAGAGCCCGATGGGACCAATTCTGGCCCCAAAACTCGCACCGCACGACCGCAGTCAGCACCCTTGAAACGAGATGCCGCGGATCGGTACCGCCGCACGCGGAACAAAACCAGAATATATTTCAGGCGGTTGGCTTTCTCCGGATGGAAACCCGCCCGACGCAAGCCGTCCTCCCGTTGGTCGGACTCGCAGCGGACAACGTCATCCGCGACCGGCGTATTTCAGGCGGTTGGCTTTTTCCGGATGGAAACCCGCCCGACGCAACCCGTCCTCCCGTTGGTCGGACTCGCAGCGGACAAAGTCATCCGCGACCGGCGTATTTCAGGCGGTTGGCTTTTTCCGGATGGAAACCCGCCCGACGCAAGCCGTCCTCCCGTTGGTCGGACTCGCGGCGGACAAAGTCATCCGCGACCGGGATAATCCCCCCATCAACTCCCTTGATCAGGAGACGGCGAACAAACCCCACCGCCGCCGTCCCTTCCAACCCTCTCACGGACCCTAGCGAGTTTCAGAGTTCGCTACCGCATCATACTCGGACTGTTCGCTGAAATGTTTCGTGATTTCACCCAACACGTCGTCCGTGCCCGTCGCCTCGCTCTCTTCCAGCGGAATGCGACCGCTCAACTCAACGTGATGGTTCATTAACTTCTCCGTGACGTCCAACCGGGTCCCAATCTCGTTGACCAACTCCTGAGTACGAGACAGCTTGCTGTCATCAAAAGTGAACTCGCTGGTCGTCTGGGCGACCCTGATCATTTTCAACCGCGCCTCCAGGTTCTCAATGTCAACGGCCAGCTGCCGCTTGGCCGCCAGCATATTCTCAAGCTTTTGACGAGCCGCGTTCAGGCCGTTTTGGCGGGCCCGCAGCACTTGCTTCAATTGCTTCGTGGTCGCCTCCACGGTCTTGAAATGCTCGAAACGGTTGGCCAAATCATTTTTCACCTCACCCGCGGAATAGCTGCGTCCAGCATACACGAACTGGCTATTCCCGGACTCCAAGTCCCCTTTGAGCC
>JBNJEM010000474.1:0-6331 GCA_051745935.1 Planctomycetota bacterium | reverse complement strand
TCGATCAACCCGATTCGCCGAAACGCCTCCGCGAGCCGTGGATTCCGAGGTTTCGGCTCGTGCACCAGAATGTTGTCGACGGTGATTCCTTCAGGGAAGCTACCTGGGTTGGTGATCAGCAGATGGTCGGGATGCCACTGCACGTACGCCGCTTCATGACGGGCGTAGTCGCGGTGAAGCACGGCGTTGTTAACGGCTTCCCTGAACCCCTCTGGTGAGTAGTCAGGAACCGGCAAGCGAAACAGACCGAGGGTCACCTCGCGTTCCTCGTTCCTTGCCGTGAAGCGGGATTCGAGATCCTCCAACACCTCGATGAGCGGACGACAAGACGCGTTGTTTACTCTGACGTTACCCTGCTCGTCCAACACCTGAAAGAAGACTTGGTGGGTAGGGACCAGCTCCCGTAACACTTCCTCTCGGCCCAAAAGAAGCAGACCCGCCAAGTTAGGAATCAAGCCTTGCTTGCGGGTCTCCACCAGGCGCAAGGCTTGCGCCAGTTCCTTGTTCTCCAATTCGAGAAGCCTGCGATCCCCTCGAAGCCGGGCCACCGCCTGCCGCAGTCGCTCAAACGCCAGTGGATCAAAACTGGTAAAGGTCGCGGACTCCACGACTTGCGCCGAGAAATCCAACAGCCCAAGCGACGAACGCCGCGATCGCTGGTCCCTGGGATAGAACGGAACCGTCTGCGGCTTGCCGTCCGCGCGAACCGTTCTTCGCAGCGACTTGCCGGAAGCTGTCGCGCACGGCTCGGGATAGGGGTCGACCTCGATGGCAATCACCGGCCCCTGGGGGTGCGTCAGCACATGGACGCGAGTGTTCACGTTCGGCACGGTGTTGTTGAAGATCGCCGCCCGGAGCTTCGTCGGGTCCGTCGTCTTGCCATGCCGGGGTTTCGCGCCTGTGACCTCGCCGTCGTCCTCCACGCCAATGAGCAGCGTTCCGCCGTCGGTGTTGGCGAGAGCCACCACCTCTTCATAGATGACTCGGTCGCTGATCTGTTGTCGGTCGGACTTGAATTCCCGGTCGAGCGATTCGCCCGCCGCGATCAGTTTCTCCAATTGGTCGAGCTCTTTCATGCCCTCAGAACCCCAACCCTTTCTTTCTCGCCAGCACGCCGTCCACCCACCTTTTTTCGTCACAGCCCGGCGGGTAAAGGGCCGATAGCGACTGAGCGAGACGCCAGAAGCGGGTATCGCTGCCCACCCCGTCGTCGACCAGAAAACGCTTTACCGCGTCGCCGCGGCCCGCGCCGAAGAGGATCATCGCCTGGTGGAGGCCGTCAAGTACCGTTTCCCGGGGCGAGGCTCCCGCCAGTTTGCCAGCCGCGCCGGCCTCGGCCGCTTCGATCTCGTCCAGCTCGTCGAACAGGGATTTCTGCTTCGGTTTTCTCCTCCGCCGGGAGGCAGCCGGCGCGGTCGAGTCTTTGCCGAAGAGGTATTTCGTCCGCTCGGCCACGGGCAGAAGCCGGGCCTTGTCACCTTTGACCTCGACGAACGACTCGCTCTTTTCCAGGTGGATGCCCAGCCCCTGGGCAATCTTCCGGGCAGCGTCGAACTCCAGTGTGAACCCCACGCTTTTTACTTTGCCGGCCGGCTCGGCGGCGTCGTTCTCGGATGCCATGCCGGGAACGACCTTGTTGCCGTTACCATTGCCGCCGGCCCTACCCGTACCGACCCCCAGCGTCCAGAGCCACATCGCCGTCAGCCGGGCATCGGGCTCCAGCCCCGCCGCGTCGGCGTCCTTGAAGATCATCGACATTGCCTCGGTCGAAACGGCCGCCCACACGTGCTCCAGATACTCCCGCAGCGGCACCACTTCGCCACTCGCCTTTTCGACGCGTGAGTACCAGCTGAAAATCTCCAGCGCGGGACCAAGGCAGGCGAAGATCGCATCGGCCCCGACGACCCCCTCGGCCGCCAGCCGCGGCATCCACTGGTGGATTCGCTTTGGTAGTTCAGAGAGGACGTCCCGCCACTCGCCGACTTCCACGCGGAGTGAGCCGTCATGGTTCTGCCGCGGACGAGTGACAAGGTGAACCGATGACGCCAGCCGGGCTTGGCCTTGTGCCGCGACGCGCGTTTCCATCTCGGTATCGATCGGCCACGAACCGGCGATGACCCACCCGGCATCGACGACGGCCTTGAGGATCGCCTCCCACGAGGCGGTCGTCTTACTGGCGAAGACAATTGTACCTACGCCGCCGGTCTGTGTAATCCTCCGTCCTTCCGCAAATGCGTTCGTCAGTTCACGTTCGTAGAACGCGATGTCCTTGGTGCTCTGACTGAGTTGGTGGGGGCGATCGACGACGATCTCCGCATCCTTCGGCACGCCCGGTTCACGAAACAGCGCCGGGTGGACGTCGGCCAGCATCCGCCGCATCCAGACGTAGAAGAAATCGGACAGGTAGGCGTACGGGACGGCGTCGTAATACGGCGGATCAGTAACAAAGGCTGCCACAAAATCGTCGGGGAGCGGATGATTGGTCGCAAAGGCTGATTCGATGTGACCGGCGTTCGTGAAGTCAGCACCTGTCGAATCGAGCGCCTTGAGCACTCCTTGAACTCCATTCCAAAAGTCGCGCGAAGCTCGGCTCGACGGGTTCACTTCCGCGAAATCCCAGACCATACCGATCGCTTGACGTCCGAACAGGTGTCCAATGTCCAAACTGGTCGGTCGCCATGCGCAGTTGGCGCAGTTCGCGTCGGCGTGTTTTGTTACAGCCAACGCCAAGCACGTCTGCACCGCTTTCGCCAGTCCGGCGTCGTCAGACGACGCCATTTGCTCTCTGGCCTTGCGGACCAGCCGAGCGAGCGTGCTCAGAGCCAACGCCTGGCGGGGGGAAAAGAGATCGCCCCAACGTTCCATGCCATATATCGGAACGCTTACGCGGCGAAGCTCGTTCAACGAGATCGCTTTATCGGGAACCAGGCTGCACGGGTTCCCGTGCGCGGCTTCAACTGGTGCCGATTGGTGCCCCTTTTTCGTCGCCCGGGCGGTTTCGTCTTCCTGCTTTTGCTGCTCCATTTCTTCCGCCGCCGCGGCGAATGCTTCCTCATCGTCACGGGTCGGCAGCCGGTAGAACCGACCCCGTTCGGACGTACGGGTTGTGACAACGCAAAGTAGGCGAGCATCGGCCGTCCCACCGCGGCGAGGCTTGAGCTGGACGCGCACACGGTCGAGTTTGGTGGTGTAACCCGTGACCGGGCAGGTCGCGCTCCCCCGTGCCACCGTCCCTGGTTCGACGTCCCGTTCCTCTTTTGGCGAAAACACTTCCAACTGCGGGCGACGGACCTTCAATGTTTGACCATCGACGTACGTCACCTGGACCGTCTCACATTCCACGTGTCCCGATTTGTTCTGCTTCCAGCGAAGGGCCGTCCGATTACTCGCCTTCTTGCTCAACCACATTGACCGCATGAGCGGGACTTCAATCGGCGGCGATCCCTGTCCGGGGTCTTCTGACAAAACCGTCCTCGCCCACAGGTACGCGATCGGCGTCGCCCCGTCCGGGTCTTTGGGATAAAACTCGGCCAACTCTTTCTCGGCCTCTTCCTTGATCCACTGGCCCCAGGTGCGGATCTCGTCGGCGAGCTTTTTGCCGTACTTGGGGATATACTCCAGGACGACCTTGTTGAGCAGTACGGCGACTGGGTTGAGATCGCTGGCGAAGGCGTCGGGCCCGACGCGCAGGGCCTCTATCGGAATGGCCCCGCCGCCGGCGAAAGGGTCAACCACCAGTGGACGGGTGCCAGGTGTACCGCCAATCGCCTCATGAGCCGACCGTGTCAGATTGCGGGCTGTCTGTAGAAATATCCCGTTTGTTGATGCTTTCCACGCCGCCGCATCTGCGATGAAGTCCAGCAGTAAGCCCCGAATTCGTTCCAAGTCGGTCAACTCAACTGAATCAACCTTGTCACCAGCCGTCGCAGGAGTGGGGGATGTTCCGGTTGGCAGCGTGCTGAGGTCCATTCGCTCATTGCGTTTGACCAGTCGGACGTATCGTTTCCACGACTGATGGCCGCAGATTTCCATGATCTCACGGTTTGTGGTGGCGGCTTTGGCAAACGCAAGCATCTCCTTTTCAGCAGCCTCGCGAAACTCCTGGGGGCAAGCTGGGTCTGCGGGATCCGGCCATAGCGAAGCGCAGATCACCGCCCTACACGCTGCCAACGGTCGACGTGCCCACCAGATACGCAAGGTCGAGATATGTCCATGCCGGACGGACTTCTCCCGCCTCGCATGCGCCGATATCCGCTTGATCGGCAGGTCAACTTCGATCAGTCGTCGTGGCGAGCTCAAGTTGAAGTCTCCGTATTGTCGTGCGACCAAGCCTTCTTTGGCAATACAGCAGCACCCTCCAGCTTTAGTGTGTCTTCATCGATCCCACAAGTGAAACCGTAGAGTTCCGTCTGGTTGTTATTGTGGAGACATGCAACATACGCACAGAGCAAAGCTTCTAGTGAGTCCGCCGAAGCTGTTGCCATTTCCCTTACGCGATTTCGCTTTTCGTCACTATCACCGGAAGGACAAATGCCTGACGCGCACTCGAAATGTCTGAGCATGTCCAAGCGGTACTCAGATTCTGACTCTGGGTTTTCCCCGCTCTTGTACCCTTTGATAATCGAACGGAGTTGGTTCCCACACCGATCCGCTAGCAACACCGACCAAGCCACACGGGGATGCGTCTCAACGGCGCGGCACTTGCAGGAACAGACTTCTTCGCGCGTGAGTTCGAGCAATTTTGCTAACGCTAGTGCTCGCCAGATGTTCTGGCACCGGTTAGGGGACATCACGTAGTTAGTACTCAACCCGAGATCGGTCAGTTTACTTCGCATCGCTTTATCGGTGCGGCGCGAACAGTACGCGGATACCTCATCATTGCCTCGGGCATTATCCGTGTTGAGAAGAAGCCGAGTCGTGGCCTGAGCGTATGAAAACGGTTGATCGACGGCGCAGACAATTGCATCGTGAGCCAGTTTAGCCAATTCGGCTAGTCCATCGGTTCCAGTCCAGTCGCCTCTTGGAAAGTGGTACTTTCGATTCGTGCCATCATCAGTGATTGCGGCGACGCCAGATTCGGAGGCTCTTCCCGCACCAGCGATATCAATTCCAAGATACTTTTTCGTGTCCGTGTCCATTGTTAATGTTTCTCCGCTGCAAGGATACTTTTCGGATCGCAGGTGTAGTGCTCGACGGCGACGATCGGCTTCCAGCCCAACCGGGCCGGGTTACAAATGACGTGAACATCCGGCTCCGAGCCGCAGTTGTAGACCACATACAGCCAGTAATCGTTCTTCAGTCGGTCGGCAGTCTTGTACTCGTTGGTGGTCAGGGCGACCTCGCCGATGCTGCCTCGGCCCTTGACCTCGATGAACCGAACGTCGATAGCTGTCGCCGGGTCTTCGGGATGCGGGCGACGGGAGATCAGGTCGAAGCCGCGATTCTGGGCCTCGACGCTCTCGACCTGGCGTCCTTGGGCTTCCTCGTGGGCACTGACGGCCTGCACGGCGATCTTCTCGATCTCATCGTCGCGGACCATCGGCTGCATCTTCGGATCGCTGCGCTCGGGATGTGGCAGCACCCATGCCCGTCCGACGTGCTGGATGCCGCCGATGCTGCACTCGCGCTCCCGCTGGATCTCGGCCAGGCGGCGTTCGCGGCGCGAGTTCAACTCATCAAGGCGATCCTCGCACTGCTTCAGACTGGCGGCCAGCCATGGCGGCGTCGCGCCCTGCGCGGGCTGTTGCTCGGTGAGACCGGCGAAGGTCATTTGCTGGCGGTGGATCAGCTCGTTGAGGCTGGTCTCGATGTGCTGGAGGATCGTGTCGGTTTCCTTGCGGCGCTGCTCGGCGATCTCGGCGAGGAATCCGTTGAGGCATTTCTCGACCAGCGCGTGTTCGCGTTGACCGCCGCTAGGCAGGCCGTCGTCGGCGGGCGTCTCGGTTCCCTTGGGCGCGGCGGCCAGGTCGAGGAATACGGTCGGCTCGCGCACGGCGAGGCGGGCGTCGTCGGTTGATTCGACCACGAACAGCCGGCGGTGCAGCTCGTTGCCGAGGCCGTCCTTGACGGAAGCGGAATAGACATCCAGGTGGTACGGATCAGCACTGTGCAGGTCGTAGAAGACCGTGCCGCGTTCAAGGTCCTCGCGGACCCGGTCCCAGAGAGCCTCGCGGACCGTTTCGAAGAGCGGATGGCCGGGCGTGACCCACTCCGACGTTGGGTCTTTCGCCAGCAGGGCCTTGTCAAAGACGATCTGCTTGTACTCCTTGCCCAACCGGCCGAAGCGGGGCTCCAGCTTGTCGCCGATGGGCCAGAGGTGGCGGGGTACGCG
>JBNJEM010000473.1:0-6333 GCA_051745935.1 Planctomycetota bacterium | reverse complement strand
GTCCGTGGCGGCTTGGGCCGCCACGGACCGAAACGGGGCGATGGCGCGCGCAACCGCGTTATTAGCGACGAACGTAATAATCCCTCGGACAAGCCGAGAGGCATTGGCCCGACGCCCGGCAGCCCGGGTCATGCGACAATTATTGATTTTCCGATGCTAAGCACAGTAATGGCGGCGAAGCGATGTCATCCTCTACGGAGCAACAAAGAACCTACCATGCAACCTTCTGACACAAAGCGTTTGGCTACTCGGTTGATTCATATGGCGTTCCTCGCCGTGCTGGTCAGCCTGTTCTCTGCCACTGTGGTACGCTCTTATGCCTGGGCGAAAGATCCATCCACGAAACACTCCTCGGTCGCCTGGCATCCCGTCGGACTGTCGGGGGGCGGTGGCATGTTTTCACCGGCTATCTCTCCGGCAGACCCGGATCTGATGATGTTGAACTGCGACATGAGCGCCGCGTACATTTCGGAGGACGGGGGACGCAACTGGCGCATGATTCACCACGGGCAACTCCGGAGCGATACGCGCTGCAGGCCGGCATTTCATCCGACGAATCGGAACGTAATCTACGCGTCGTCCGGCGGAAGGCTGCGAGTGAGCCGTGACCAGGGGAAGACCTTTTCGCCGATCGGGGATTTTAAGGAATCGCTATACGGAGAGATCGCGATCCATCCCACCGATCCGAATTGGATGCTGATTGGAACGCGTAGTGGTGGATGTCAACGCTCGGTTGATGCCGGTCGTCATTGGAAACCCTGCCTCGGCCCGGTTGGGCGACTGCTCGGGTTTCACTTTGATCGGACCCAGGAAGCACGCGTTGCTTTTGCCGCGACCGATCACGGCATCTGGCGAACCGACGATGGAGGCGCGACTTGGACCGAGAAGACCGATGGATTGCCGTGGAACGAGATCCAAGGGTTCGCGGCCGGCTCCAACGTGAGGGACAATCAGGTCATGCTCTACTGTACCGTCACGAGCAAGAACCAGGACGGAAGATTTTGCGGCGGGATTTATCGTTCCCGCGACCGTGGAGAAACGTGGGAATCGGCGATGGGCACCGGCATCAATACGGAAACCGTGCAGGCCGATCGCTGGGCATATGGAGCCATCGCACAGTACAGACAGCTACGGGTCGCCGACGAGGAGCCGCTGACGGTTTATGCCTTCAACACGAGCACGGGCTTCCATCCGCCCCACCACGAGACGGTTTACCGCAGCGATGACGGAGGCGATACGTGGCGGGATGTCTATTTCATGGATCCCCGCTTTGAACGATACAACGTTGCGCCGAACTACGTCACGGCCAACACGAATCAAAGCTGGAAAGGCGGCGACACGCCCCACGACGTCGCGATCTGCAATACCGATCCTGATCGGCTGCTGGTCGTTCGCAGTCGGTGTTATGTGACACATGACGGGGGCGATTCCTGGTTTAACGGCGATACCTATCCGGCGGCCGGGCAGAAACCGCAAGCCGGTGCCGCGTGGCACTGCAACGGCCTGGTCGTCACCACCACGTGGCACTACTACATCGATCCTCATGAACCGCATCGGCACTACATTGCTTATACTGACATCGGCATGGCTCGATCGCTCGATCACGGTAAATCCTGGCTATGGTGGGGCCCGAACTCCTGGGCACCGTGGCGGAACACCTGTTACGAGATTGCTTTCGACCCCGATGTCCCCGGCAAGATGTGGGGGGCCTTTTCAGATGTCCATGACATTCCCAACGACAACATCATCTCGGAACGGCATGGTCACAATCGGCCGGGCGGCGTCTGCGTCTCAAACGACTTCGCCGCCACATGGCAGCACCAGGCGAGAGGACTTCCGGAAAAGCCGGTGACTTCAGTTGTTGTCGATCCCTCGAGTCCGCAAGGGGCCAGGCACCTATACGCCGGCGTATTCATGGGTGGCGTGTACAAGTCGACCGACGACGGAAAGACTTGGCACAAGCGCAGCAACGGACTCGGGCATCGGCGCAATATGCGTGTTTCCCGCGTGGTGCTGCACAGAGACGGCACGCTGTTTGCCATGGTCTGCGCCAAACGCCCCGCGGCGGGAAAACGCTTGATGAGCGAAGGTGTCGGCCTGTATCGGTCGACAGACGGTGCCAATACATGGGCCAAAGTCAACAGCAGCCAGCTATTCCTTTACCCCAAGGATTTCTCGGTCCATCCGCGCGACAGCCGACAGATTCTCGTGGGCACGTGTGATGCCGGCTGGGGAGATGAAAGCGGTGGTTTGTATCGCACAACAGACGGCGGCCGGACGTGGCAACGGATCGGTCGCCAGGGCCGCCAAACCTTCGGCGGTTACTTCCATCCGCAACGGGACGGCTGGATCTACATGACGCTGACGGAAGGTGCCCCGGGACCCGGACTGTGGCTGTCACGAGACAACGGTCGGCGGTGGCAACCATTCCCAGATCTGCCGTTCGCTAACATCCAACGCCTTACGTTTGACCCGGAAGATGAAACGCGGATGTACGTCACCACGTTCGGCGGCAGCGTTTGGCGCGGCCCCGTCGTGCCGCGCAAGAGCAGATAGAACGAGCTACATCATTGATGCGAGGGAGGTCGCGATGCGTTGTATGTCGAGATGGATAGCCTGTGGACTGCTGGGAGCGGCGTTCCTTGCTTCTCCCGCACACGCCCAAGACAACCTCGTCGCAAACGGATCCTTTGCATCTGACGTCGACGGCGACGGCGAGCCCGACCATTGGTCCACATCCGGCGTGGCCGGCATGGAGCAGACGTTGACGATCGACATGGGGCCCGACGGAGCCAAGGCTGTTAAGCTTACCTGCAGCCGGTTCGTCAGCGGTTCACCGGCCAGCCATGCCATGATCTGCCAAACCGAGCATGTGGCCGTGGAGGCAGGACAATGGTATCGATTGACGTGGCGGGCCAAAGCACGGGACATGAAGATCAACGCGGCGCAGGTAGCGCTGTCGAATACGCGTCAGTGGTCGAACGCCGGTTTGAGTTGGTCTTTTTCTGTCGGTCGTGGGTGGCGCGAGTACGAACACGTTTTCCAGGCCACGCGGGACTTGCCTGCCTCGGACAGCCGGCTACAGTTCTGGTTCACCAGCACCGGCACGCTATGGCTGGCCGATGTAGTGCTGGTCCCGGTCGCCGCGCAGCGCTATGAGTACCACCCTCAGATTCGGACCGACGGAGTTTCCAATTACATTCCCAACGGCAGCTTCGAGTGTGGCGCGGCGGGCTGGGGCAGCTATAACCCCGAGATGACGACCTGGGCGGGCAACGTGTTCCGGCTTATCGGCAAGATCGACGAACGGACCGCCTTCCACGGTCGCCGCAGCATGCGGGTTCAGGTTGTCAAAGGCGAATCGCCCGTCTTCATGTGGGATTGGTTCGATCTTGTGGAGGAGGAGATCCTCGCTCCTCTTGTGGTACACCACGGCTGGATCCCTGTGGAACAAGGTGCGGCATACACGGTTTCTTGTGCGCTCAAAGCCGATCAGCCGGACGTGCCTGCTCGCCTCCTGGTTCGGGAAGACGCACGCAATCGCGCGAAGAGTGTTCTCGTCGGCACCGAATGGCAACGGTTCACCATGACCTATCGGGCGAACGCGAATTTCGCCTGGTTCGGCGTCGGACCAGATTTGACCGATTCCCATCTCGACGGCGCCACGATGTGGGTCGACGCCTTGCAGTTCGAAAAGGGAAACCAGGCAACCGGCTATTCACCAAAAGCCGGAATGGAATGTCGTGTCACAACCGGCGTGACAGGAAACACATTTCTTGATCCCGATGCGGGACTGCGAGTGCAGTTTACCGCGTGCAATCATACGGATAGCAGTGCCACGGTGCGAGGGACGCTCTCGATCAGCGACTTTTTTGATGAATCCGTCCATACGGAAGACGTGTCACTACCGGTCGGTGCCGGTGATACTGTCGAGCGAACCATTGGCGGGTTGGTGAAAGGCAAAACTGGATTCTTTCGCGTCGTCTGGTCGCCGGCCGGCGAAACGGCCCAACCGCAAAATCTCCGTTGCATGGTGATTGAGCCCTACGAGGAGGCGGACTCGATCTTCGGCATGAATCATGCCTATGGCTGGCCCTTTCTGCTGCAACTCGCCAAACAGGCCGGGCTGACCTGGTACCGCGACTGGTCGGTGAAGTGGCATGAAGTCCAGCCGAAGAGAGGACGCTTCGATTTCTCCGGCACCGATCCACAAATCGACCGGGTGATTGAGGAGGGCCTGAACCTGGACATCATGTTCCCATTTCCGTCATGTGACTGGACGACAACGGCCCACATGGCCGCCATCCGCAAGGCCGAGGCGAACGACTATCGGCATCGGGTGATGCGATACGCATGTGCCCCCAACAACGAGCGGGATTTCCGCAACTACATCGCCCGCAGTGTCCGGCATTATCGGAACCGCATTCGACACTATCAGATCTTCAACGAACCGGTTTATACGCACTACTCGTTGCCGAAGCGATTGGGTTACGAGGTAAAGGACTACATTCACTGGATGAATCTTGCCGCGGATACGATTCGGTCCGAACAAGAGGACGCGGTGATTATCGGCGGCATGGGTAGCTGGGCTTCCAGCGGTTGGACTCATGAGTTCGTTCGCAGCGGTGGGCTTGCCAAGGTCGACATCCTTGATCTGCACAACTATCCGGTGACCGCCGACCCGGAGGGCTACGAGCCGGATATCGCCGAGTTGTCGCGGATAATGAAGGAGCGCGGTCAGCCGCGCCCCATGTGGATCACCGAGTACGGATGTTACGCTGACGATGACCCGTATCGCACACCGCAGCGTGTGGGCGATGCGACCATGAGCAAGAGTGTTTGGCCCAGTGAGCGAGCGGCTTCCGAAGCGCTGGTTCAATCCGCCGCCGCGTTCTGCTCACACGGAGTGCGCAAGATCTTTCTGCATGCCGGTACCTGTGGACCGATTAATGGGTCCAGCGCTGGTGGAGTCTTTTTTGAGTACGGCGGCGCGCCTCGCAAAATGCTTCCTGCCGTTTGGGCGTTGTCTCGCCTGCTGGGTGCGGATTTCGAACCCGTCGACACGGGGCCTCAGCCCCAGGACAGACGGCTGTACGTCTTTCGCGTTAAACGCGGCCTGCTGGCAATTGCCTGGACGCGAGAGGAAAAGCCCCTGCGAGTAACAACAAGCGAGGACATCACAGTCGTCGACATGATGGGCAATGAACTCAATCCCCGTACCATCGAACTGACGGCCACTCCCGTCTACTTTTTAACCGACACATTGACACCGGAGGCGTTAGGTCGCATCCTGGGTCGCCTTTCCAAATATCCGCCGGTCCGACTGGGCAAATCGTTGGGGCAATGATGCATTCCGCCCACCTGAATTCATTTTCCACGAAGATATGGATGGACTGGCTAGTCATCTTCGCAAGACTGGCGAAGAAAGGCTCACCAACGCAGGTGTGAAACAATGGCCCTGCGATCAAATGAACGCTGTATGGAAAGCGTTTGGTGACGCTGGTGTTCTTTACCCGCGACCAGAGGACCGCCCTCCCCGTCCCGTTGCTGAAGATACACTCGGCGAGCAATTCGACGAGGCGTCGACAACTTACAAATCATTGTCCGATGAACAGCAGAAGCTATCGTCACAGAACTGGAGCGAGGGGCCGAGGCTTGTGCGGGGTGTTGCCGGGAGCGGGAAAACGATTGTTCTTGCGAACAACTTGGCTCGCCGCCTGCAACGTCAGCAGGCCAATTCCGTCCTTTTCGAAGACCGGTCCGTTCGAATTCTTGCCGTGTGTAATAACCGCTCGTTGGTGCCATTCCTTAAAAGGAAAATCGAATCGGCGTACCGACAACGCACCGGCCAACCGCTGCCCGATGACACGGTTGACATCTTCTATTTTAACGGCTTGATGTACCATTTGTCCCGCAAGGGGCTTTGGCGATATCAGCGAATCCAGGATCGCACACGAACAACGGAAGATTGCAACGAAGCTAAGCAGGTACATGCGGATGAAGAGCGCACAAGGCAGTACCTAAGAGGGGAGTAAGAGCAGACAGGCTAAAACCATCTCTGGTGGGACAGAGTATTCAGCCGGTTGAAAGGGGGTCCGAGATCGAAATGGTGGTCGGTTACAGAAGACGACCGATTAGTTTGCCGGCGAGTCCTTGTGGGACGCGGAAAAGGGGCGTGGGACATTTTTTCCAGCAGGTGAGGCAGGATGGATAAATCGGAAACGGGGAGCCTGTTGGACCGATAAAAATTCGTTGCTGAGTCGATCGTGTTTTTATCCCGTTTTTGTTCCGCCAGCAGGAGCCGGAATTGGCGCGGCCGTCTGCGTCTTTCTT
>JBNJEM010000472.1:0-6336 GCA_051745935.1 Planctomycetota bacterium | reverse complement strand
GCGCCACAGGTGAGTTCCATCGCCCGTTTACCATTGCTTCCTCCCGGTTTGGACGGTTTTCTCGCCCACTTTCACCCCGCGTCCTCCACGTTCCCCTTTTCGGCGACTATCAGTTGCTCACAATGCGTGACGAACCCGCTACAATCAAGCTATAAATCAGGGTCTGCTTTTGCTCGCGAATCCGCGCAACGAAGCTACTCGACGGCCGCGGCGAAACTGGGCGAACCCGGTCGCTGGTACGGCTTCAACGCCGCGAATCGATATTCGATCTCCGCGATCTCCTCTTTCGTCAGTTTTAGTGCCGAGTAGATGGGCGATGCGGGAATGCTTCTACCAGGTCCATAGTGACGCGAGACCATCGTCTGGAACACGCCGCGTTTCTTCCAGAGATACAAGTGGTAACCGCGCAGATCGCCGGGATGGGTCTTGCCGAGGTTGATCATGAGCAGGAATTTGCTGTACGCATCGCGCACCGCAGCGGGATCCGAGCCACTCTTGTGCAGTTGCCACATGCGGGTCAGGACGTCGGCGTAGATGGCACGCTCGGTAATCAGCCCCTCCGAGCCGAGTCGCAATTCGTAGAGCCAGCCATATCCGCCGCGAGCGCTGAATACACGCCGGATCGGCGGTTTCGCCGCGACAAGGGCACGCGTGCGAGCGAGGACGTTGCCCGCTTCCTCTTTAACATAGCCGAAGTTGGGGAAGTCGCTTGCGAGTTCAATCAGCAGGTCCACGGAAGGGGTTGGCCCCTCGTAGGCCACGCCACCCGTCGTTTGGATGAACACCGGCCGCTTGGTGACCGAAGCCAGCGCGTGCCAGTACTGGCGTAAATCGTCCTCCGTTTTGCCCACGTCCGGAGGTCGCGAGATGATCGCCGGCGGTGCCAGCTTCTCGACATGTTTGGCAAACATGAGCATCTCGGCCGTGTCTTTCCCCTGCACGCCAAGGCACAGAGCCGTCGCGTTCAGCTTGCGAGCCGTCTTGGCGAGTACCTCCATGCCCTTTAGCTTTTCGTCGGTCGTGAGCAGATCGACGCTGTCGCCCGACTGCGGCCAGATCATGCCCGGGCACCCGCACCAGTCGACGTAACACGCTTGCCGGGACAGCGCCTCGAAGTCCACATCGCCCGATGGGGTGAACGGGGTTGAGAGAATCAGGAACGGGCCTTGGGTCCTGGGGGCCACTGTTGCCTTTGTGTCGGCGAGAGAATTCGCACCGTGCGCTGGTTGCCGATGCCCAGTCGAGGCGATCGCGCCCACCGTCGCAACTTTCAACATCCGCCGCCTCGTGATTTGCAGTTCTTTAGACATGATATTGTGCCTTTCATCCGAGCATGTGTGACGATTGCCACGTCGCCGCGACCCCTCTTCGGATTTCTGAGCGACGCGATCGCCCTTGCCTACTCCGGGGCGCGCCACCTGGGCAGCTTGCGCATGGGCCAGAATCACCTGGCAAGCAGAGCAACGGGCCATTTTGGTTGATGAACGCTACGCCGAAACAGCCTATCGCGCCGAATACGGCATGACAATCGCACACATCTCAGCTAGAACTTCACTTTTGACGACTGGCCGCATGGGTATTAGGCTGCCAGGTTCCAGCCTGCAGGTGATAGGCCTGAAATACAAGGGCATCATGCCAACTGTAACGGCCCGCCGCGCGCTGGCGGAGTGGGCTTGTCAAAAACGGATCGAAACACCGGGACCGACGAAGTAGCTGAACGAGTATCTGGCCAGCGTTGGAATTGGGGCTGGCAGAGGGACCGGTTTATTGGTATTCAAAAAGGTCAGCGGCGATTGGTTGTTCGATCACACTCGGGTTCAACATGAGGGAACAAAGCAGATCGCTGCATACTCGTGGAGCGACGGGGTTCGTCGTTTGATTTTACACGTCGCACACCCGCACCGCGTGCCGCAGCGCGGCCAACTTGTCGGGCCAAGTGGGGATGAACTCCTGGGCGACGAAGCCCGTGTAGCCGACCTCCACGATCGCCCGCATGATCGCCGGGTAGTTCAGCTCTTGGGTGTCGTCCAGCTCACCGCGGCCAGGCACGCCCGCGGTGTGCATATGGCCGATATAGTCCTTGTATTGACCGATGCGGCGGATCACGTCGCCGTTCATAATCTGCACGTGGTAGATGTCGAACAGCACCTTCATGCGTGGCGAATCGACGCGCTTCACCAAGTCGATGCACAGGTCGATGTCGTCGCCGAAATAGCCAGGATGGCCCTTCATGGGATGGGTATCGTCGCGGGTGTTGAGGTGTTCCAGGCACAGGTTCACCCCGTTCTCCTCGGCGTAGCCGATGACCTGCTTCCAGCAATCGACGCAATTCCGCGCGCCCTGCTCGTCCGCGATGCCCTCCTCCCGGTAACCGGTGAATGTGATCACGTTGGGCGCGGAGAACTCCACGGCCACATCGATCGCCTCGCGGAGCTTCTCGATGCAGAAGGCGTGATTCTCGCGTGTGAAGGGGCCTTTTTTGAAGCCGTGGCCGCCGCTGGCGATAGCCGGCACCATGCCCAGCTCGCGGAGCCTGGGGTAGTACTTCTTGTTGATGCCCTCCATCGCCGGCATGCCCATGCGGTGGCAGGCAGCGATCAGCTCTTCCATGGGCATCGGCTTGTAGCACCAGCCCATTACCGATTGCCGGATGCGGCCGTTCTGGATGCGGTAGTCGTCGGGCGGGCCGTCCGGCCTCGGGGCCTCGGCGGCCCGCACGTGCCGGCCCGGCGATACGGCAGCGCTCGCGCAAGCTGCGGTGGCCCCGGTCACAAAACCTCGCCGCGAAACGGCGCCGGTGGATCGCATGATGGATGCCATGGGGATTCTCCTGGCTGATGGATGTTGGATTGCCGAAGCGCTTCTCGGCTCCCGGGCTTCGCAAGACAACCCGTCGCTAGGTCGAGTTTCCTAGTTACGAAGCCAAGGATGTCGTAACCTGTTTGTCCGAAACAAGTTGCAGTGTTTTTCGCGTATGCCCTAACTGTTTGGATCGTTTTATGGAGTTTTTCTCGGCATTTTGATATTGAATCGACGGAACATATGCCCTAACCTTTGGCGTATTCATTAAAAGGACGCTCCGGAAGAAGCGTTCGCGATCGCGGTATGGGGTAACCGGATCGTGGTGATTGGCTGCTGGTTGCATGGAGGAGGTTGCCGCATGGAACGTCTGGAAGCCAAGCAGGTGAAAGGGCACACCTACTATTATTATTCCAAGTGGGCGCGCGTGGACGGCAGGTGTCGCCGTGTCTGGCAACGGTACTTGGGCAAGTTGACGGACATCGTCGAAGCCGTTGAGGGCGGGCCGCAGCCTATCTCGGCGGAAGTCTTTCAATGGGGCTTGCCTGAAGCGCTTTGGAAAGAGTGTCGTGGCACTCAACTTGTCAGCATTGTGGACCGACATTGCCGCAAGAGAAAGCAAGGATTGACGACGGGAGAGTACCTTGCCATCGCGGCGGTCAACCGAGCCATCCGTCCCCAAAGCAAACGCTCCATGTGGGAATGGTTTTCCCAAACCGTTCTGCCGCGGCATGTCTCCGCGGCCTCGGCGGACGCGCTCAGCTCCCAACGGTTTTGGGATCACATGGATCGTATTGATAGTGACGCCCTTGCAGCCGTCTGGAAGGAGTTGTTGCAAAGCGTAATCCACCGCGAAACGATTGATCTTTCGTCGGTGAGCTATGATGGGGCGAACTTTTATACGTTCATCGACACGTTTAACGTTCATTGCGAAATCGCCAAACGGGGCAAAAACAAACAAGGACGCAACAATCTCCGCCAAGTCAGCTACGGCCTGTTCTGTTGCGCCGACGGACACCTGCCATTGTTTTATGACGTGTACGATGGAAATCGCAACGATGCCAAGCAATTCCCGCAGATGTTGCGTCGCTTCCACGCGTTTTTCCGTGAAATCGCGGGGGAACAGTTCCCCATGCCAGAGACGACAGTGGTTTTCGACAAGGGGAACAATTCCGAGGATAACTTTCGCTTGCTGGACGAACTGGAGTTGAAGTTTGTCGGTTCGGTGAAATTGGATCAGCACCGCGACTTGGCCGAGATTCCGAACAACGACCCACGGTTTATCCATTGCACCTCGGCCGACCTGGAAGGGACCAAAGCCTTTCGTGTGACCCGAAAGGTCGCTGGTCGTGACCGGGTGTTGGTAGTCACCTACAACCAAAGCTTGTTTGATTCTCAGTGGCAGACTTTGCAGCAGGATATCGCGCGGGCCTTGGAAAAACTTGCCGCGTTGCGGGCACGACTGGAAGATCGAGCCACCGGCCTGATCAAGGGCGGCCGTGCGCCGTCGATCGCCTCGGTCGAGAAACAGTGCCAGGCCATCCTCGGTCGGCAGTACATGAAACGGGTGATCCGAACCCACGTGCGTGATGGAAATGATAAACTTCCTCGTCTCGAATACTCGGTTGACGCACTGGCGCTGGACACGCTTTCCAAGACCTACCTGGGAAAGAACCTTGTAATCACCAATCGATCCGAATGGGAGAATGAACGCGTCATCTCCGCATACCGCAGCCAATTCATAATCGAAAGTGTGTTCAAGGAAACGAAAGATCGCAGTGTGGGAACTTGGTGGCCGTTGCATCATTGGACGGATTCGAAGATCAGGGTGCATGCGTTTTACTGTACCATTGCTCTATTATTACGTGCGTTGATGCTTCGCCGCGTACAGGCTGCCGACCTCGGGATCTCCATGGCTCGGCTCTTGAGAGAACTGGACGGCATCCGTGAAGTCCTGACCATATATCCAAGCAAGGGCCGCCGCAAGCGTGAATCAACGCGAACCGTGCTCACCAAGACCTCCGATTTGCAGCGAGAATTGCTTTCCGCCCTTCGTATCGAGAGCCAAACCGCGCCGTTAGGGTAACACGAGCATCTAAATAACCCCT
This sequence comes from Planctomycetota bacterium, assembly GCA_051745935.1. Lineage (GTDB taxonomy): Bacteria > Planctomycetota > Planctomycetia > Pirellulales > Pirellulaceae > JBNJEM01. The sequence goes on along the minus strand of JBNJEM010000472.1, from coordinate 1,429 downwards.
TTGCACGATTGACGTTACAAACACTTTCTCAAATAACTAGTAAACTCGGGCTAGCCTGAACCCAACTCGCTCTACTGCGCCGATATACTGGGTTAAGGACATTGCGAGAGAAACCACCGGTTAGTGGGCCTTCATCACGCGCCGCGCAAGGTATATCGTCTTATTGATCATCGCTGCGCGAAGGAGGATACACCAATGGCGGTTGTTCGTGGCATTGTAGTAGTGATCGCATGCGGGGTGCTCTCAGCTATCGGGGGTGGCGTCATTGCATCGGCGCTCAACTGGCTGGCGCCCAGTTACTACCCGGGCGTGTTCCCACACGCCGGCGAAGTCAACTCTGCGGCAGAGGTCGGCGTTGGCGCTGGAATCATTCAGGGGGCGTGGCTCGGCCTGTTCGTCGGCGCAGCGTTGGCCGGCGGACTCGCGTGGTTCGGTCAGTTGCAGTGGGCGGCGTGTGCGCGGGGCCTTGCCATGGTCGCCGCGTGCACGGCGCTATTCGCCATCGGCGGTGGATTGGTCGGCCTTGGCCTCGGGCTTCTCATACCGGGTTATTACCAGGCCGTGGTCAGCGGCGGAGAGCAGGCAGACTCTAACCCGGCTGACGTGGGAATCGGCCTGGGCGCTTCGCAGGGAGCCATCCTGGGTGTCATTATCGGTGGGTTGATCGTCATCACTTGCTCTTGGCGGCAAGCGCGGTTCGCTCGGCCATCAACGCCGAACGACCGAGATGAATCATCATGCGGTTTCTGCGCCAGCCTGGGTTCGGGCGTTGGTCTCTGCGTTGGTATTCTGTGGACCATGGTATTCGGACCGTTGACAGCTGGGCCGCCATCCATGTGCCTATCTTTTCTCGTGTATACAACGAGCTTCACGTTCACGGGATTTGTCGTCGGGACGATGCAACGCCTGCCACTGTTAGTTGGCGCTGTCACCGGATTTCTTACGCTACTTATGTGGGCCTTGATCGTTGGCCCCAAAGACGGATGGATGGCCTTGTGGGTGATCATGTTCGGCGGCTCCGGCTTGTTTTGCGGTATCCTGATTGGCTGCCTGTTCTGGATTACGCGCCGGCTGGCTTCAGGACCGAATGGCCCCGCAAGACGGTGACGACGCACGGGGAAGCACCGTCAGGGAGTCGGGGAGAACGTCCGGAGCGGGACGACTCTCTACTTAAAAGGATGAAGTAATCGAGCCGCTGATTCCCGTGTGGCGGGTTCAAGCGGGAGGTCGGTGGCAGGTAATGACCACCGAGCCGTGGAGGAGGCCGCGCGGGGCGCCCAGCGGGTGAAGCGGCTAGAACCGTGCCATGACACCGGTGGCGACGCCCACGCGCTGGGCTGATGAAAAACCCGAAAATCGGACAAAATAGAACAAGTGGGTTGTCCCGAGTTTGTCGCGCGTGCTTGATTGAAGAGTGGAAGATTTCGCG
>JBNJEM010000471.1:0-6339 GCA_051745935.1 Planctomycetota bacterium | reverse complement strand
GAAATTGGCCGTGCGCGTCATGGTAATTGTGGAACGCAAGCTGCATCTGATTCAGCCGAGATTCAGAACTTAACGCGATTGCCATGCGGCGGGCGTTACAAACAGCGTTCGCCAACGCGATGAGAATTACCAAGACGACACCGATGCAGAGAACCCAGAACAAGAGACTGGCCGAAAGCAGACATGCTGATTTTTGCACGTCATTTTTTTTGACGGCGACGCCAGTCTCCATCGCGGTGCGCGCCGCTGGTGATTTCCATCGCGCGTACTCCCCCCACGCGTGCCCTCCCGGTCCATCCTCTCGCCCCCGGTCCCTGCACCTTGCCGCCTAGCCCCCTAACATCACGTCTTCCGGCGGCCATCACGCTCTGCAAATGCGTGAGCAACCTGTCACACCCACGACAAAAACCAGGAAAACCAGCGAGAAGAATCAGCGTGTCTGCTTTCGGCCCTTCGATCGAGAATCTCGTCGTGCGAATCCTCGGCGTCCTTCTCTTTCAACTTCACCATCTGGTCGTCGGACTCACCCAGCGCCGCGTCCAGTTGGCCCAATGTCTCGCCGGCCTGGGCGTGGGCCTGGTTGGCGGTGGACAGGGCGGCGTCGCGGGCCTTTTCCATCGACGCTTTCGCCTGGTTTCCTGTTTCTCGCGCGGTGGCGATTTCTTTGGAGGAGCTCTTGGCCGCCCGTTCGCTGGCCTCCGCTTGGGCGTACTTGTCCGCGGCGAGCTTCTCGTGGGCCTCGTCGATCGTCTCGGCGATGGCCACGTCGGTGGCGGCCTTTTGCTGTGCCAGCCGGTCCAGCGCGGCGGCCTTGTCGGCGGCGAACTCGGCCAACTGATCGGCGATGTCCGCCGCCACCTCGTCCCGGGCGGCCAGCACGTCGGCGTAGGCCGCCCCGCCCTCGGTCGGTATCTCATCCACGATCGAGGCGGGCAAGTCGGGCCAGGGATGGTCCGTTTCGATGGTCGAATCGTTCTCATCTGGTCCCCGGCCATCCCGGCTCCGCCGGCCAGCTAGTCCGGCTCCATGGCACAGGCCACCCCCTCGCCGTCCAGACTCGAGCACCAACTACCCACCGATTCCGCGGGCGAGTCGAGCGGGGAACAATGGCAACGCTCTCCGCGCCCACGGCAAGAATGGACCCGCGCCCTGAGTTCCGCCGCGACTGGATACTGCGCCTTAACGCAACGTCGATTGTCGCGGCGGGTCAAAAAATGAAATACAAGGGCTTCTTTGACTCGATGGCTTGTAACATCATCGCCTTTAGGTTCTGAACGAATACGGCAACAGCCATTGTCTCAGGAAGAAGGATGGCATTGATAGCACGCAGTGAGCAGACCCATCAGACAGGCATGCTTTGCGCCAAGAAAGTGCGCGTCGGAAGCGACTCGATATGGAAACTCGTCACGACAATGCTGGGGTTGATTCGCCTGGCGGCTCAAGGACACGTGGTGTACAACGATGACACCACGAACAAGATCTTGGAGTTCATGGGCAAGCGGGCTCGGAAGGCGGCATGCCAGGGCGCGGTGGTCCAGGAGCTAGCCCGAGGAATGGATGCCCTGGAACGACCAAGCCACGCTGGAACGTATGCACGCCAGCCCGCCATGCCCGGTGCAACCCACCCTCTCGACGCCCGCCGATGGCGCCGCGGCACCGAACAGGCCACGGTGAACGCGCACGCCGGGCGACATCAGCCGGCGCGACCGCCGCGGCCATCTCAAACGGCGGTGACCTTTCACGTCGCCGCCATATCCGCGTAGCGGCCGATCGCCATGCTCTTCCGGCCCACCCGCGACATCCCGCTCTACCGGCCCCCCGGCGGAGCTAAAAATCGGCTACGCACGCTTGCCGAAAAGACACACTTCGTGCCAGAATGTATGGATGGCGTATCGAATTCAGTGGCTGCCTCACGGCGGCGTGAGGATCAAGAGTTTTGGGAAATGACGGCACCAAGGGACATTGTTGTTAGGCGATGACGGACGTGTGATCGTGGCAAAACCTGTCATTTACCGCCCATAAGTCTGACTTGTGCTGCTGTTGCTTGCAGAGCCATCTTATCGAGATGGCGGCTTTGTTCTTGTCGCGTTACCATGTGGATTGTTGTTTATGTTTGAGCTTGAACGGTTGCAAGGAACCGGCGATCATGGAATTGCTCTGCAAACGCGGACCGGTCGCGACATCACGAATTCAGTGGGTGTGGAGCTCAGTGAACTGCATTTGCGCCGTTACGAAGCTCTGCTAAAGCGTTGTGGCCAAAATTGGCGAAAACGAAGAATTCCATCAGGGGAATATAACTGTGCGGGTCATGTCTGGGCCAGTCGGCGGACCTGCATCTACGAAGAAGAAGACTGGCGGATGATCTTCCGTGAAGATGGTTTCCGGATTACAGAAGAGCCTGTACCGGACGACCTGGTAGTATATATTGGGCGGGAAAACGAGGGGATACTGCACATTGGACGAGTGGTAGAATTAAGGGAGGGGATGACTCAGGAGAGCCCCCGCATCGCTTGGGTGGTTAGCAAATGGAGTGATGTCACCGGTGAGGTGTTTCATTTTGAGCATGACCATCCTTTCAAAGCGTTTGGATTTATTGTGTCGATTGAGTATTGGACGGACAGATTAGCGATATAGGATTAAGGGACAATGGCTCATCGTGTTCTTGAAAAGCTGAAGACGGACGAGTTCGCCTTGAAATTCTCATTTATCTCCAATGTAAATGCCATTCATCGGTCACTTCAGCGCAGTGAGGATGTCAATAATGTGCGTTTAGCTCTGGAAACAGGTGAAATCAGTGAAGAAGCACTTCGTGCTTTTAGTAGCAGTCTGTTCAGAGAGCTAGAACCCGGTCAACGGCACCATCATGAATTAGCGTTGGCAGCTGTTGTCGTAGTTCTTGAAAGGCGTCCGACTTCATTTGCAGAAGAATACATCCTGGATTTGGCACGGTTGGATTTGGCAGAGTTGCCGATCGCGATTCGTGTAGCCCGGAAAGCATCTCAGGAACGACTGAAAATGCCAGCGAACAGAAGTAAGGTGTTTTCCTTAGACCGTGACGTAAGGCTGTCGGATGATTGGCGACCAGCTTGCAGGTCTCGGGAGGTAGTCGTTGGACAATCAGAATATCAGTTTGACTTAGAGAAATCTTAATGCCAAGACTTGAATATTTCCTCGTCTGTGAGTCAATATCGACTGACCAGGAGACGAATCGGGTCAGTTTGTTCAACGTACTTGAAGACCTGGAAGTCTTACCACAAGGCACGGGACGAGAGAACAAGCTGTTCGTCTCGCAATTCGTGGCTGTTTCTTGTTGGAATCAACAGCCTGGTGATGAGGACAAGGACTTCCAGGCAACGCTCCGAATTCACGCTCCGAAGCAGGAGCCGAAAGATTTTCCAATGAATTTCAAGATGGAGCGTCCACGTTATCGCTTGTCGTTTAGGTTTCAAGGAATGCCGAAACTGGAGCCAGGCGAAGTAAAATTCGAATTGCTTTTAAACGGTCAACATGTTGCCTGGCACACCGTCAATGTCGTTGCACCTTCAAAGGGATCGTCAGCTGTCGATGGAACAGAATAGGGGAGTGGTTGCAGCGGCGTGTCCGAAAGTGTCCGAAAGCAGACATGCTGATTTTTGGCCTGGTTTTCGCCGTGGGTTTGCGAGCTTGGTCAAGCATTTGCAGAGCGTAATAGTCGCCGGAAGGCGCGATGTCAGGGAAGGAGGCGGCAAGATGGGGGGCAGCGAGCGAGAGGATGGACCGGGAGGGCACGCGCGGGGGGCGCGACAGGATTCGAACCGTTCCTGGAAAACCTTCGGCTCCGGAGGCCCTTCGGTGCAGCTTTCTTTCAGCGGGGATGGACGAGCGTATTTTTTTGATGGTGCTGGGCGGCGTCAGGCCGTCCGTTCATCCAACTCCAGCGTCAAGCCCAGCACCGTGGCCACGGCATTCAGTTGAGATACCGGCACGTCCTCGCCTTCTTCGATGCCGCGCACGACGGTCGACGGAGCATTGGCGATTTGGGGCAATCGGTATCGCGTCAGGGCGTGCCGCTTGCGTGCCTCATGGATCCGGCGGGGAATCCCTCGGGGAACGAGACGCGGGGCCGTCACCTGGAGCGTCTGGCTGGAGGCCTCCTGGACCATCTTGTGCGCCGCCGGCTTCCGCAATTCGTCGTAGACCAGCGGTATAAACTGCTCGGCGGCAGACGGATCGCCCTGTTCGATGGCGTTCAGAATCTTCGTGACGTCGGTCATGGGCGTGGCCTTTGGCCAACGAATGCCTTTGCCCATGATGATAGCGGCTCCGTGCCGGCGGAGCCAGAAGCCGGCTGTCGGCTGAGTTCAGGCAGGCGTGCGTGCGGTCGCCGGGCAGAGCGCAGCGGGGTGTGGAACGGCGGCATCTTCGCGACAGCCACGTTCTTGCAGGACGTGCCACCCGAAGGGGTTCCACAACGATTCGCGTGCTTCCGCTGCGATGCCGCCAAGCGCGAACTCACCGGCGTGCTCAACCCGGCGGAAACGCCGGCGGCGACTCCTCGTCGGGATACGCTTCCCGCCAGACTTCAGATAGCTCCACAGTGAGATCGAGACGCGCCACCCAGGCATGGAGATAATCGAACTGGATGGCATCGCGATTCTCGCGCAGCAGCATAGCAGCGTCGGCGCGGTCGATGATTCGGCCGGCAAGCAGCTTCAGCAAGATCAGATCGTCGCAGCGGACAACGTCGACGGGCCGGTTCACGCCTGGCACATCTCGTTGCACTCGGCGCCCGATGGCCGACTTGTGTAGCTCACTTTCGGCCAGCAGCAGATCGAACTGCACGTCGTAGAACTCGCCGGGGGGCGTGTACAGGAACTGGAGAAAGCGGTGTGTCCCGACAGCCACTACGGCTTGCGATCGCTTGGGGTGACATCCACTCGCCTCCAGACATCCGACGACCGATTCTATTTCGCCGCCTTCGATACCGATCAACAGATCGACATCCCGCGTGGCGCGAGGATAGTTCCACACAGCCAGGGCAATGCCCCCCATCAAAGCGCACGGATATCCACCTGGCTCAAGGGCCGACAGAACATGGTTGAGAACCGCCCGAACCGTCTCACTTGCCATTTCCCGCCTCCCGACGGCTCGTGTTTTCGGCGAGTGCAAACAGCATACGATCGTGCTCTTCCATATGGCGGGCGTACCATTGGCGGTAAGCGTCTTGCCAATCCGCATCGGGGCCGATTCTTGCGCGGAGACCGGCTATGAGCAGCGCTTCGCTCTCGTCGACTAATTCCGCCCACAGTTCGACCCTCTTTTCCAGCGGCAGATGGGCTACGCTGGGCGGGGCGAGATCGGGCGGCGGGATGAGCTGACCTGGCATGGCAACACCGTGGGGCATCGAGCTATCGCTTGAAGGGGCCGTGTCCCTATGATTGTAGCATGTGCTGATATGTAAGCCAGTCACCTCTTGCCGCTGTCGTCTCGGTCTGCTGAGATCCGCATCACTCGCGGAAGACTGCCGAGGAATCGGAGCAGAACACCGCCGAACCTGTAACCGACTTTGATGCTCACCCCGTGTGATCCGTATCAGCGCTACTGATTCGGCGGTGACGCCACCTCTTCTTGGCGTAACAAGTGTCGGCCGAACCACTGTGTGATCTCGCCGCTTTCATACGCTAGAGGCGTCTTCCATCCGTGGCCTTCTCCCTTCGCGACGACGAGCTTGCATTCCACAGCCACTTCTCGCATTCGTGCAGCGAATAATTCAGACTGCTGCATAGGGACAATGCCACCATCGGGCGGCACAAGCAAGGCCGCTTCGCAGAATCGGCGAGAAGAGGGATGAAGCCCTCTTGTTCTACTGCAAGCGGGACCACATATTCGTCAATGCATCCGCTTGGGAGTGGTCATGGACTTAGGACGAATCCTTAAAGCCCCTTTTCGACGAAGTGTCAATCGCGGTGCTAGGCGGACAGTCTATTGCGACCGCTGCCGCGACTTACGGTTTGTCTGTGGCCAAGGTGAAAACGATTGTGAACAATTACTGTCGCCGAGCGAACCCCACTGCCTACCGGGCCATACAGGCAGGGCGATTCCTTTCTGACATTGGCAGCTCGGTGCTTCGTATGAATCGAGATCGTTAAACGAGAACAGTATTGGGACACCACTCCCCTTTTTGTCAAGCTACCGGAACGCCGGCCGTAGCTCGGGAATCCTTTCCCGAGACGAACCGCCGGAACACCCCGCCACGCCCCCCGCCCGTCGAAGAGGCAGCCGAGTTGTACCGCGGCGTGTCAACGACCCCGGCAGCCCCCAAGCGACCAGGCCACGCCGCCAACGTCCGCGGCCTGCAAC
>JBNJEM010000470.1:0-6342 GCA_051745935.1 Planctomycetota bacterium | reverse complement strand
TTTTTTAGGTCTCTTAGAGGTCCTTTCGTCTCAATACCGGCGAAACGAACGGCGCAACAATATGGATGGCAACGACTTGGAGTTTTTCCTCACCCCACCACAAGGGCGGGCAGCCGGATCGTCCAATGCCCGTTCCAGGTACTCCATGAGGCACCCGCCGTGCTCCAAGTATTGCGCCATCTGGGCTTGCTCGTGCCTGCGAATCGCGGAAATGGACTCGACATATTCCTGGTTGATGCGATAAGTTTCGGCCACAGCCGTCACGTTCCACTTCGGGCCGATCTTCGTGACCGGAGACGGCGACTCGACCGAAAGATACTTCAGCGCCTTCTCGATCTGGCCGTGTCTCAGATTGAGACGCGCCTCCAGTTCCCGAACCGAGAGACCTTCGTCGGCGTTGTCGAGCGTCTCAAGAATAACTTCAACGTGCCTCTGGGGCGGGAACGCGCTGCGGATGAAGAAATCGGTGATGCGTTCGTCTTCCTCCCCGTGAAGCAAAATGCCGTATGCTTCGTCAACGATGAATAGGCCAACGTGCTCAGCAACGTGGGAGAGGACGTTCTCACGGAACTTATCATTTGCCAGACGCTCGGGGGAAATCAGCAAAATGTCTATCGCGTGTTTTCTGAGTCCCTGCTCGATAAGCCGCCACTCGGGCATGTTCGTGCTGTTGATCGACTCGGCGCGCACGCCAATCCGTGCGGCTGCTTCGAGCTGGTTCCGCACGAGGGCAAGCAACGGAGAGATCAGTAGGCTGACCCCGGCTCCGGAATCCCGGAGCAGGCGCGTGGCAAGGAAATACACCATGCTCTTGCCCCAACCGGTGCGTTGCACGACGAGCAGGCGCCGGCCACTCAGCAAGGCTTCGATACTCTCCCACTGCCCCTCACGAAACTGCGCGTCCGGCTGTGCCAGCGCCACACGAAGATACTCTAGCGCTCGGTCTCTCATGCCTTCTGTATCCATGGATTACAAAGGCTTCCTTTAGTTTTTTGACGACCTGTTTCCAGTTTTCGGCCCAACATGCATCCACGTCTTCCTCAGTCTGGAAGCTCGTCCAGAAAAAGGGACAGGCCCCATTGTCGAGGCAAAGTGGGAAACATGGGCTATTGCGTAATCGATTACGAGGCGTAGCAGGCCGGCTGGTTTGCCGCGCTGATTTGGCGTTTCTTCATCCGTGGGTCCGTTTTGCCATCCGTGGGCCCATTATTGGATGGACCAGAGTGCTTTCGGTAATCAACGAGCGGATTGGGAAGTACTCAGCCGGGCCACCATGGCCTCGCGAGTGATCGCTGTTGTTTACTCCTTTTCTCCGAAACAAACCACGCTCCCGTCCTCGCAGGAGATGAACAGTTTTCCCCGCGCCGCGGCGGCGCCGTTGAACACGGGCGGGGACTGCAGTGTGTTCTCGGAGAGTTTTTCCCCGGACGCGGCGTCGATGATCTGGAGCTCGCCGCCGGCCTTGCCCTCGAACGCGTCCAGATCCATGAGATCGGGCGGTCCGGCGGCTAGAATGCGCCCGGAGGCTAAAACCATCGCCTGGACCCGTAGCGGAATCCGGTTCGACCAGGTTCTCCGTGGCTTCCCGCGCGTTTCATTGATCCCCTCAACGGCAAACAACAGGTACCCTTTCTTTCCCGGTGTGAAATAGACCGTCGGGTCAAGGCCGCGGAGCGAATCGAACATCCGGATGTAGACCGCGCTGTCGCCATCGCGAACCAGCATCCGGGCATAGTTGCCCAGATACGTCCACGGCATCCGTTTGAAGTAATTCTCGTCCAGGTATCCGCCCACCGGTAACATCGCGGGCTTGCCGCTGGTGGGTTGGAGCTGCATATCGAACGCCCGCGACCTCATGTAGAGCTTTTCCCCCTCACAGGCCATGATATCCGGCAGTACGCCCTGGGGCAGTCTGTAGTTCTCGCCAAACTCATCGTCGGAGGGCATCATGGCGGGGCTCGTTTTTTCCTCCCATACCTCGATTCGCCCGCCGGATGTCGTCTTGTAGTCCGGTCCCGCGAGTCGCTGTTCGTTCTTGACCTGCCCCGAGATGGCATCGAGCGCGTAAAGATAAAGGCCTCCATCGAGCTGCGAAGATCGGCCGCACGCGACATAAACGGTGCCCTCTTTCACGAGCACGCTTCCATGGACGGGCCAGGCCGACTCCAAATGACCTTCCACGGCGATCAGCCGCTCGGCCGGAGCGGCCGTGAAGATCCACGCGGCGTTTCCTTCAGCCGCGTCAAGGCAGTATACTCGGCCGTCGCTACAACCGAAAATCACGGTCCCCTTGTAATATGTCGGCGGGGAATCAACCCGAGAGCCGGCCGTATAGGACCACAGTTCCGATCCGGTGCCGGCGTCCAGGCAGACCACGCGGCAGGCGTCGACCTCCGACACATAGACCTTATCGCCAACCGCTATCGGCGAAGAGATCCGCCCGGCCAAACGCCTTTGCCAAACCTGGGATGCTGTTCGCGGGAATTGCGTGTCAACGGACCCCGTTCGCTGGTTGTCGCCGCGAAACGTCGGCCAGTCTGCCTGTTCGGCCGCCAGTCCTTTTGCCTTTCCGAACGCCGGGCCTTTCACCGTCCGCTCGTTGCTCGGAGACCCGTTGCCCGGCAGCTCGTCGCGACGCAACGGAGCCAAGGCGTTGAGGCTCTTTATTTTTTCCTCATCGTAGCAGCGGCAGGGGTGAGGGGGGGCGTATTGGAAGCCGTTGGCCGGCATCATGCCCATGTGGCAGGTGCCGCGGACCCAATTGTGAACCGTATGCTCCCCGCCCTTCAAGTCCACGTACTCCGTTCCCCGGCGGCTGGCCAGTATATAATGCGAGGTGGCCTTGTTGCGATAGCAGCGGTGATGATGGTGCGTTTTGAAAATGTAGCCTAGATCCACCACTCGCTCGGTTTTTCCCGTGTGTAGATCGTACCCCATCACTCTGCGCGGATAGTTGGACCGGCCGTTTCCTCGCTCCAGGCTCGACCGTTCCAGTTCCCCTTCCCAGGTCCAAACCAAGCCGCCGGTGACGAAGACATCCTTCCATTCAAACCAGAGGTGCCCGATGTACGCTTTCGGAGCCTCCCACAGTATGTCACCGCTGCTCGCCGAGAAAGCGGCCAGCTTGTGGGGGCTGGCGTGCAGAACGACGCCATCGGTGACGATCATGGTTCCGGTCCAGAGGTTGCCCTCGGTCTGGACCCCGCCGGCTCGCAGGTCCGCTTCCTCCAGCGGAAACTCGCCGCGCCATCGCTCCTCGCCAGTCTCGTAATCGAGGCATACCACGTTGTCGCGATCGATCAAAGCGATTGATTCGCCGTCGGTGGCCGTATTCAACGTGGGGTCGATATCAGCGGGTTCAATGCGGCCGCGCATGGCCCGCCACCGGTAATAGTCCACTTCGGTTCCTCCGTAGGCCTCTTTCGTTTTCCAAAGCACGTTTCCGGAGGACGCATCCACGGCGACGAGTTTGATTCTTTCGTCATCGGAGAGCACCGACAAGATCAAGGTGCCGTCGTGATGAAGGATCTCCAGCGTGGGATCTGTTTCCGAGTAGGTTTGTTTGATTTTTCCAGTGCGGGCGTCCAACATGGACACCGGCGCGTGATATCCCAAAGTGACGAACACGTTGTCGCCGTCCGCGACCAGCTTCTTCTGGATATTCAGCGGCACGTCTCCAGGACGGGGTGAAAACCACGAACTTTTCCATTCCCGCCATCCCCAGCGGCGGATCGGCACCTCCCAGAGGAACCTGCCGTTGAACGCATCCCGCGCGACCAGGAACCATTTGTCGGGCAATTCGTGTTGGCCGGCCAGACTGGTCGGTCCCTTGTCCTCGATGTAGAACAGTCTCCCTTGAGCGGTCACCATGGTGGTGATACTGGAGACCGTTTCGTGGGACTTCAACCAGTCAGGCCCGGAAATCCACTGGTAGTGCCGCGGCGGGCCGACCACTTCGTCCGCCGCCACCGGGTTGCCGTCGGGGCCGTGCAAATAGTGAGTCCACTGATCGATTGTTTCCGGATACGGTTTTCGGAAATTCAGCCACGGCGTTTCCGCGCCCGGCGTGTCCACGGTTTTCAGGCCCGCCTGGTTCAGCTCTTGTGTTGGATCTTGTGTCGGATCGGTGAGATTCCCCGTGGCTTTCAAGACGACATGCCCCAACGGCGCGATCACGCGCGCCAGTTCCGAGGCGGACAGTCCCTGTTGCTTCAGTCTCGGCCAGTTCTCCACCACGACGATATTCAGCAGCTCCGCCGTATAGGGCAACCGATCGATCCGGTTGGCAACCACGGCCGATATTGTTCCGCCCATGCCGGCGGCGTCCGCCCGTCGTCGGACCGCATCGCGTCCCTGTTCATCCGGTTGGATACAGTGGACGGTAAACTCACCTTGCTTGGCCAATGCAACGGCCAAGTCTCCATCACCTCCGATGACGCTGATCACGCCGCCGCGTCTGTCCACGGATTGCGTAATCTTCGAGGCTTGCTCCCGGGGATCGTCGGCGATCCCGGTTTTCGCCTGGGCAAACGCGCATTCCAGAACGAGCGTGACACAGCAGATTGTTGCGAGCGTTCTCATGTTGGCTTCACTCCTGGGTATGGCAGAATTCGGCCAGATCTTCTTCGGCGAGGGCCGCGTGAAAGACCTTGACCTCATCGATTATCCCTACAAAATGATCCGTTATCTCGGCGGCACTATTGCCGATATCGAAACCGATTTCCATCGACTGACCGCAGTTTCCCGGCAGCAAACCGGGCGTTTTCGTTTCTCCCGCTTTTTTTCCATTCACGTAAACACGCACCGCGTTTTCGTCGACCACGCCGGCCAGATGAACCCACCTGCCGGTCACGTTCTCCGTTCCGGCCGCGATATGGCTCTCTCCTTCCTCGGTCCGATGGATGCCGAATTTAGCCACGCCATCTTTCACGTACAAGGAAAAGCCACAAAAAGCGCCACCCCGCGCGACCACCACGCCATCGTCGTCCGGGGTTTTCACCCAGGCGGCCACGGTGAAGGGCCTCTGGGCCACTGGGAATTCCGCCGGCTTGCCCAGCTCGACGCGGCTGTTACGACCGAACTCCAGAGCCCTTCCCTTCTTTCCCTCAACCCGGCGGCAGTTTTTGATTGTGCCGTGGATCCCGCGCCCCCCGGAGTCGATCGCCGTGTCCCCCTCCTCCGCGTTAAAGCGCCAATGGGCTACCAGGTCCTCGTGCCGGGACAAAACCAGCGCCGCGTTCGACGCCGCTTGCTTGACCCGTTGGTTCGTTTCGCGGCGGGCGAGCATCCGGAGTGGTTCCAGCGCGCGCCGGTCGCCGCTTTCGCGCAGCGCCTCCACGGCGGCCGATCGCACCGTGGGACTTTCGTCTTGGAGAGCCGTTACCAACACATCCACCGTCTTGGAACCATCCAAGCCGCCCAGTCTTTCCACCGCCTCCAGCCGTCTTTCCACGTTCCCGTTTTCCAACATTCCGGACAGAATGTCAATCAGCCGCTCCGGATGGGATTCTCTCAGGATCCACGACACCTGCCCCAAATCCAAAACCGTATCCTCGTCTAGCGACGCACCGTTTTCCAGCGACTTTGCCAGGAGGCGAACCACGCGCGGATCGTCGATTTCACGCAGCGCCCATGCCGCCTCGACGCGGACACACCACTCCGGATCCCGCAGTGCGGAAACAAGCGCCGCGGCCGTGCCGGGCGCCGCGATCTCGCCCAGCGCATGGGCGGCATGGTAGCGCACCGTCTTGTCCTCGTCGTTGAGTGCCTCGGCCAACGCGGGCGCCGCACGTTCGTCTTCCAGCTCTCCAAGCACCTTTGCCGCTTCGCAACGGACCAAGGGCACGCTGTCCTTGAGTGCCTGTATTAGCAACTCGATCGCGCGGCTGTCATCGTGCCGTGACAACATCTTGACCGCATTCCGCCGGACCGCCGGGATGTCCGACCGCAGGTCATGAGCTACAGGTCCCAGCCCCGCGGGTTCGCCACTAAACGCCACAGCGCAAAGGCAAAAAACCAGGCACGCGAAACAGAAACGAGCCGCTTTCATTGTATTCCTCCCAAATATGCCGAACTGGGCAGCCTCACGAAAAATGCATGCTCTCCCTTGGTAGCCGTTCACGGGTGCCGCTACACGGCCTGGACACGCAACGCCCGCATGGATGCCACGGGCTTGTCCCGTGGTGGTTCACGCTCGCCGCTATACACCGGCCAGATACACCACTGCTGCCTGTCGGTAGCGTGGAACGTAACGGACCACGGGACAAGCCCGTGGCATTTGCACCTCGAAAAGCCTTTCCTCAATATGTGCAACGGACGTGGGAACGCCTGCGAACATCAGTC
>JBNJEM010000469.1:0-6342 GCA_051745935.1 Planctomycetota bacterium | reverse complement strand
GAGGCCCGCCCGATTCATGTCTGCCTGGAATCGAGAACCCGAGGTCATTTGCTCGTGGTGATGCTGGCTTACTTGTTGGTTCAAGAGCTGGCCACGTGTTGGCGCGATTTCGACCACAGCGTCGAAGAAGGACTGGCTGAACTGAAGTGTCTGTGCACGACGCACGTGACGGTCAAAGGCCGGTCGGTTGGAGAGGGAACGCGTTGTGCCGCTCGCTCAGCCACCCTCCGAAAAACGCCACAGGTATTCCTGAGCCGTTCCCTAGCATGGAAAGTGCCACGTTGGTTGGATCGGCGAACGCCAAGCGTTGTGACAGGGCGTTCTAACCCCACCGGCCAGTCGCCGGTGGGGAAGTAACGACGTGACCCTGTACAATTCGAATGGAAAATACCCTCTCTATTGGGCAGCCTCCATGCAGATCACTTCGCCCATTTTCGTGGCCAAATAGACGCGTTGGTTCGCCACTGCCACCCCGTCGAAGACCGGCGGACTGTTCAGCTCGTAATCAGCCAGCGTTTCGCCATTGGTGGCCGAAACGGCCAATAGGCGCCCCGCGCGATCGGTGTCCAGCGCGTCGGCGAGTGGGTCAACCCGCGCGGGCTCGTGGGGAACTTCGCGGACCGGGTCGGGAGGGCCGGCGACCAGCAGTGTTTCGCCGGCCAGGACCATGGCCCGAGCCAATACGGGCACGCGATGCGCCCAGCTCGATTCTTTTTCCGTTTTTGCATCGGCGGAAGAACTCTTTTCTTCGACCCCATCCAAGGCCTCTCCAAACAGCCGGTAGGACGTCCAGCGGCCTTGTTGTTTGCCGATGGGGCCCCAGACGGTGGCCGCATCGATCCCGACGTGAGCGCCGGGGATGTCGTACTGATTACGGCCAAACCCAAATACACGTGAACCGTCCGTGACCAGCAGTCTTCCGGCTGGGACTTTCCGACCCGCTTTGGGCCATCCCCCCCAGCCGCTGCCCATCGAGGTTCCGATTTGCCAGTACGTACGATGCCACCAGTTGTGGTCCAGGAATCCAACCGAGCTCCAGAGGTGAGGCACGTTGTCCTTTTGTTTAACAAGTTCTCGATCGAATCGGGAGCCGCGCATGAAAATCGAGTCGCCTTTGGCGGCGAGAACATCAGGCAGGTATCCTCCCGACGTAATCCCTCCATCTCGCTTCTCTTGGTCGACGGCGAGTAATTGTTGGTCCAGTTTTTTCCCGGTCTTCGCATCCAACTTACAGAGGAACATTCCGCCGTCGAGATAACTGTTGCGGCCCACGGCGAAGTACGCCGTGCCGTCGACCACCAGCAGGCTTCCGGAAACCGGCCAAGCCGATTCCAGCTGCCCGTCGACCATGATCTGGCGATCCTTTGGCGCGGCGTGAAACGTCCAGACCAGGGCCCCATCCTCCAGTCGCAGGCAATAGACCCGTCCATCCGCCGAGCCAAACAGCACGCCTCCCTGGTCGATGGTCGGCGGCGAATCAATGCGAGCCGCCGCCTGATAGCTCCAGAGTTTTTGGCCGGTGTCGGCGTCCAACGCGTGCACTTGATGTTTATCCGTTGCCGCGACCAGCAGAACCCCCTTGGCGATGACCGGACTTGTTAGCTGGCCATCCAGCTTGGTTTCCCAATCGGTCGTCAAGTTCGGCGAGACCGGCGAAGCGGTGGCACCGCTTCTTTCCGGATCATGACGATACGTGGGCCAAGCGTCGCTTTGATCCGAACCGCCGTCTGTCGCGACCATTCCGTAGGCGGGACCGCGGGTGAGCGCCGGCGAAGGTTCAGATTGAGTCGAGCTCTCTTTGCCGGCCCCCGGCGCCAACGCCATGAAGCCGCTCTTGAGCATGTCTTTCACGTTACAGGCGCAGGCATGAGGAGGAACATACAGTAGTCCATTGGCTGGCGTGAAGCCGTACTGACAACCGCCGCGGACCCAGAAATTCGCGACCATATCGCCGGTTTCGAGGTTCACGAATTCCACGCCTCGGCGTCCCAGCACGAGATACTTCGAGGTGGCCTTCGCGCGATGGCATCGGGCGTGTCCGATGCGCGGCAAAAACTCCTGATCGGCCGGTCGTTCCCGGACCACTTCCCCCGTCCGTGGATCGCGGCCTTCGGTAATCCCCGGATCATTCCCCCAGGCGAAACGGCCGGTCCAAAGCAGCCCGTCGGCGATCATCACGTCGACCGGCGCGTTGAATCCCTCGTAGGCCGGACAGCTCCACAGTCGGTCGCCCGTTTCGGCGTCAAACGCGATCAATTCGCCCTCGGCCTCTTCGCCTCGCAAGTATTCGTGATACCCGCCACTTGGCATCCACAGGATTTCCCCTTCCGTGTCGACCGCTCGGCGGTCCGCCGAAAAGACGACGCCATCGTGAGCGACCAGAGTGGGGGTCGACCAGGCCAGCCGCCGGCGATGAATCGAACGCGGCGCCCGCCAGTCCAGTTCGCCGCTGCGCCCGTCCAGGCAGATGACCGCGTCCGCGTTTTGGAAAAAGACGCGTTCGCCGGAACTCGCCAGCGTCGAAGGCATGATACCCTGTGTGTGAGGTTGGGCATTCTTCCACTGAGTCTCGCCGGACTCAGCGGTGATCGCCATGATGCGTTTTTGGTGGGTGGGCGGCGTGTATCTCTCGAACGGTGGATGATAGTCCTGCTGGCTTACAATCCGTTTTGCCTTTTGGGCTCGCCAGCTTCGGTCGCGGCGGCCGAGTACCAGCAGCAGGGTGCCATCGTCATAAACGATTTCCTGTGTTTCCTCCGTGTCGGCGTAGGTGCGAACCGTCTCTCCCGTCGCCGCATCCAACGCCGTGACCGGTTCTCCATAGCCCAACGTGACATAGACGCGATCTTCGATGGCCACGAGTCGCCGGGCAAGATCGGCCGGCCCGCTACGAAAGTCCCGCAGGTGATACTCCCAACTCGAAAGCCCTCGCTCCCAGAGTTTGACCCCATTGAAAGCATCCCGGCAAACGAGTCGCCATTTCGGCTTGGCCGCGACAAAGGCGATCGAGCCCGTGTCGACGATATAGAACAGGCGGCCACCCGAAGAGACAACGGCACTGACACTCGCCAAATGGTCATGGCTGCGGGCGAACCTTGGTTCGTTGATCCACTGAAAATGCCGTGGCGGTCCCACCACCAAATCATCGGCCACCGCGTTGTTGCCGGGACCGTGCATGCACTGAGGCCACTCGTCAATCTCCGCCGGCCAGGGTTTGACCTTCTTGGTCCAACCTCCTTGCCGTTTGATGTACGCCCGGCCGCCGGGACAGAGTACTCGCATCATTTCGGCCATGGCGACCTCTCCCAGGTCCTCGGTGATGATAACGTTCACCAGGTTATCGGCATACGGTAAACGCTGGCCATCGAAGAGCCTGGCCGACACCTGCCCGTCGCGGCCGAGTGACGCGATCCGCGCGCGTATCCTCTCAATGTTGGTCGCATTGGTATCCAGGGCTTGCACAACAAGCGAATCATTGGCTTGCAAAGCCGCCGCTAACTCTCCCTGATCACAGCCGACCTGCACCGCGAATCCGCCGCTGATCTCCGTCTCCTGCAAAGGGGCCTTCCGAGGAGATTCCGCCACGGCTGGCGACGATCCTAGTAACACAAAAAAAACCGTACCTATAACCGCTATTCTCATCGCTGTCTCCTTCGTAAGGGATGGAACATAAACCGTCCTAGCCGACCCAACCGAATACCTTGCCCGAGCGAGGACTCACGGTGACCATGACAGTGCTCGCACATCGGCATGTTTCGGAACCCGCCATGGGTGGAGCCCCTCGCCCCAGTATTGAGGTCTGACACAGCATTCGTATTGTAACTCAAAGTGTGAGCGTTTCGCGCCCTTCGAACGACCCAGACGCTGGAAAAGCCCTGGTTTCAGGTCGTGTCCAGGTGGGTGGGATTGGAACCCGTCACGGGTGCAGTCATGGCACGCGGGGTGGAAGGCGGAGGAAAACGTCGTCCGCCTCGTCCGGCACCGTGTCGCCCGGTTCCAGCGCTTGGTTACGTCCTTTGTCGTCGCGGCCATTCGCCCCGGCGCTGTAGATCAGGCAACCCGCTTCAGTGCGTCGATAACGGTAAGGGCCGTCGGTGTAAGGATCTTCCGGGAGAACATCGAGGTAGTTCGGCACCAGGGTCTTAAGCGTTTCAGGGTACTCGTCATGTTCAGCGCGGTAATCACCGATAGCGGGCATGATCCGGGCCAGCTCTAACAGGATCTCAGTCCGGTTCAGGGAACTCGCGAGGATATGCGCCTCCGGCAGCTGGATACTCGTCAACATATCCCCAAGAAAACGACTCCGCCCACTTCTATAGAGCATTGAAAGCACTGCTTTCCAACCCTTCGTTCGTTGCTCTAGGTGGTTGTCAATCTTTTGGTGCCTCTGGCGCAAAGCCCGAATTCGGGCCGCTGGGTCTTCCGTTTTGGCTGCGTCCACCAGCTGATCCATCGCGTCGTTGGCCTGGCGAAGTATGATATTCCAATCCAACCCTCGCCTCATCGCCACCTCCTGAATTATATTTATAGGCTGACCAATTTCCCCGCGCGCCGCGGCCATGCGGGAATCCAGTTGCACGAATCGTTCTCCGATGTCGAGCAATTGGACGAGGGACTGCGGTGGTGGCAGCCCATTGGTCGTTTTGCCTAGCCTGTCGAGTATCTTGGCGGGCGGGCGAGCGAAATGGACAAGGGCGGCTGTTGCCTGAATGCCCGTCGTCTCAAGCGAGCTGCCGATGAGCATGCTCATGACCAGTGGTTGCTGCCGCACCAATCGCCCGAGACGCCGGCAGGCGATCGCGTCGTCGGAGGCCCCTTCGAGGTCGCGGTTCGCCAATCTCAGCATCGCCCGCGCGCACAGAGCGCGTCCTGGCTCACGCAAATCACTCGCCAGACTTGTTTGCCCCAACAGCATCACATCTTGCCGCAGCGGGGCGAACCAGCATGAGCGTCGGCTGGCTTTGACAAACAGGCCCAGTGGTCCCTCGTTCTCCTTCAGCCACTCGGCCAGCCAGGGATGCTCGTTAGCCCGCCAAGGCTGAACCATGGCCGCGCGCAGGTCCTGCCATCTTCTTCTCTTGGCCTCTTTGCTGGCCGCTGCATCGGCAGAGTCACGCCGTGCCACGAACTCATCGCTGGAAACGAAGTAGTCGCCATCGGATGGGGGCTTGGCGATTCCCAGCTTCGCGAAAAAATCGTCATGCCGCGATCCCACTTTGCTCGATCCCGGACCGAGAGCTTGGGCAACAAGGACCGCCGCGTTGTTCTCCGGCGTGGTATCGCGGCTGGCCATCCGATTCAACGCGGCCACGTAGTCGACGTATCCTTCCTCGTCCAGCGGCCCGGTAATGCGAGTGGTCTCGGGCGAGACGCGGATGGTCGAACCGATCCAGGGCATGCCGAACTGCGTCCAGAACACGACCGCCAGTGCCAGCACGGTGATCATGATCCGTTTGCGTCGTGGTGTCACGGCGATCTCCAGGGTTTTCGCTTCGCCGTCGAAGTCCACATCGCGACGGCCACCAGCGGGGATTGTCCTTCTGGCCGAGTCGAAGTTTTGAAACCTCCCTGGTATTGTTATAACCTGTTGGGTTTAGCGGTAGGAGGGGACGGCGGTAATGAAACAGGCGAAACAGGGATTCCGCGATGGCGGGAAAAGTGGCAGGGAATCGGCGATCCTATTGCAAAATGCACATTCCCCATAATCCAAGGGGTTTTGGAAGCGGGAGCTCGGTTTTGTCACGGGCTGTAAAATGGTACGAATGTTGAAAACGAGTAGGGTGGAACCGTATGATGCGTGGTGTGCGACAACCAGTCTACTGTCGTGCCTTCGGATGGTTAAAGAGATATATTTCAGGCGGTTGGATTTTTCCGGGTGGAACGCTGCCCGACGCAAGCCGTCCTCCCGTTGGTCGGACTCGCGGCGGAGAAAGTCATCCGCGCCCGGTATATCAATGTTTTTTTGGGGAGCTGATTTGCCATGATGTCCGATTCGAACTCCGTGTCGCGCCAGACGGCGTGCTCTACTGTTTTAGTCGTAGTGCTTTTGGCTTGGATCGCGGCCGTGGGGAATGCGGCGGAAGTGGTGCCCCCCAACGAGGAAGCGATCAGCCACGTACAGGCTGGACGAACCGAAACGGCTCGAGCCTCCTGGTGGGGCTTCGATCCGGAAGATGCCACCAAAGCCCTGCGGGCCGCGTTGAATTCCGCCGCCAAACAGGTCGTGGTCGAAAAAATGCACCGTCCGTGGATTGTTGCCACGACGATCCGGTTGCCAAGCGACAAGGAGATCGTTTTTGAACCCGGCGTGGTTGTCGAGGCCAAACGCGGCGAATTTCGCGG
>JBNJEM010000468.1:0-6346 GCA_051745935.1 Planctomycetota bacterium | reverse complement strand
TTTACGCTCTTGTTCCATTGACGAACAGTAGCGGACGAGACTCGTCGGGTGTTATCTCAGTTTTCTTGTCTGAGCAAGCGACACGCTCGAAGAGTTCGTTTGCCCTTGTGGGAGAGACGAACGATGCAGATTCATGGACCTACACATTTACATGGCCCACAGCCGGTCAATTCGCCGCACCGAACCCAGGTTTCTCGACCGGCGGCAGGGACCAGTCACGTGGCGGGAGCCGACCAATTGGATATTTCACGAGAAGCGGACATGGTCAGCCGGGCTCGGGAGGTGCCTGACATCCGGACGGAGCGAGTGGCCGAAATTCGCGACGCGATCCAAGCCGGCACGTACGAAACGTCCGAGAAGCTTGACGTGGCGGTTGGGCGGCTCTTGGACGAAATCAGTATGTGAAGCGGGGGCCGTGGCCATCTTTTCCGCGCCGGCTATCTCGGGACATGTCCAGCCGCGCGATGGACTCATCGTACCCGGCCTTCGCGCTGGACGTTCAAACTCCTCGATTGGCCATTTCGGCGGATGAAAGTCCGTCTCGCAACAGTTCGGGACACGCCCTATATTTCAGGCGGTTGATTCTTTCCGGATGGGAAGCTGCCCGACGCAAGCCGTCCTCCCGTTGGTCGGACTCGCGGCGGAGAAAGTCATCCGCGACCGGTATAAACAGAGTGGCAGTACCATGCCCGAGGACCTTTCGTTCAATCCGGTTGAAGGATCTCTCACGCCAATGAGTCGGTTTGAGGAGTATCTTCGTAGCCGGGGGATGCGGAACACCGAGCAGCGCCGTGTTCTGGTTCAGTACGTATTCAGTCAGCATGATCATTTTGACGCGGATGCCTTGATTGAAAAACTGCCGAAAAAAGGAGAACGGGGATACGTGAGTCGCCCCACGGTTTATCGCACATTGAATGAATTCGTCGACGCTGGGTTATTACGAAAGTTCGAGCTGGCGGGGCGAGCGGTATACGAACACGATTACGGGTATCCTCAACATGATCATTTCTACTGCCAGAGTTGCCAGCGGCTGATCGAGTTTCAAAGTGCCGAATTGATCGAATTGCGTGATCGCGTGGCCCACGATCATGGCTTTACCGTGGCCGGTCATCGGCTCATTATTTCGGGAATCTGTCAAACTTGTTCGCAGGCTCAGCGAAAACGAAGACGCCGGCAGCGCGCTCAAACTTGAAATCCGCGTCAACGGTGGATGTACCCCGCCCTAGCTCGTGCCGTGGACGCTCTGATCCCGGCCCCCCCAAAGCCTTAGCATTTGCTACAATGACGCTCGGCAACGCGAGAGGGAATTTGTGTAAGGCTGGCGATACCGGCACGGGAGGCCTGTCCGCCAGGGGGGTGCGTAATCATGGAAACGGAGAAAAGTCAGGAAACCGTTGCGGAACAACTCAGAAAGCCTGTTCAATTCCTCAAGGGGGTTGGGCCCCGGCTGGCGCCGCTTTTCAACCGGCTGGGGCTGTGGACGGCTGGGGACGTTCTCTTTTTCTTTCCTCGCGCGTACGAAGATCTGACACGGATCAGTGCCGTGGAATCGATTGATGGCTCCGGCCAAGTGTGTGTCCGCGCGACGGTACAGGAAGTTGAGTTGCGAAATTTGAACGGCGGTCGTTCGGTACTGGGCGTCTTGTTACGCGACGAGACGGGACCGATCCGGGCCGTTTGGTTTAATCAACCCTTCATGCGGGAAAAACTGTCGGTAGGCCAGCGAGTGATGCTGTACGGTGCCCCCAAGAAAAAGGGGCTATGCTGGGAGATCTCGCATCCACGGCTGGTGATGCTTGGTGAGCGGGAAGGGCCTGTTCGAGGGGAGATGTTGCCCATTTATCCGTCCACCGATGGATTAACCCAGGCGAAATTGCGTCATGTGGCGCGACATGTCGTGGACGAGTGCGCGGACACGATTGCCGACGTTTTTCCGGAGCACTTTCTGGCCGAACATGATTTGTTGACGGTCAGTGAAGCCCTGCGCCGGATTCACGTGCCACACGGGCCTGGCGATGTGGAACGTGCCCGGCGTCGATTGGCCTACCAGGAGTTGTTGGTGTTGCAGTTGGCGTTGACCATGCGACGCTGGCAATTGCGAAACAGGGGAACGGCGCCCCGGTTGACGGCCACCACGAAGATCGATGCGCGAATCCGGCGGCTTTTTCCCTTCCAGCTGACAACGGACCAGCAGTTGGCCATCGGTGAAATCGCGGCCGACATGGGCCGGCGATTTCCGATGAATCGCTTGTTGCAGGGGGAGGTTGGAAGCGGAAAGACGGTGGTGGCCGAGTACGCCATGTTGCTGGCTGTCGCGCACGGCTACCAAAGCGTGCTCATGGCGCCGACGGAAGTACTCGCGCGGCAGCACCTGCACACGTTGACCGAGGATTTGGAGCAGAGCCGGGTGCGAATCGAAATGCTGACCGGCTCGCTGACAGGTCCTCGACGGCGGAAGCTGCACGAGTTGGTGCGCGAGGGGGGCGTCGATTTGGTTGTGGGGACCCATGCCCTGTTGCACGAGCAACTCGAGTTTGCCCGGTTGGGATTGGTGGTCATCGACGAGCAACACAAATTCGGCGTGCGGCAGCGAGCGACGTTGAAAGTGGCCGGTAGTGATCCGCACTACTTGATCATGACCGCCACGCCCATCCCTCGTACCGTGACCATGTCGCTGTTCGGCGACCTTGATGTGTCCACGTTGCGCCAATCTCCCCCCGGACGGCAAAACGTGCACACCTATGTAGGGTCCGAGGACGATCGCGAGCGGTGGTGGGAGTTCTTCCGCGGCAAATTGCGTGAAGGGCGGCAAGCGTACATCATTGCCCCCCGGGTCGAGGAGGACGAATCGGCGGCGCTCGCTAGCGTGGAGGAGAAATACGAGCAGCTGACGAACGGACCCTTGGAGGCGTTTCGTGTCGATTTAATACATGGTCGCATGTCGCCCGCTCAAAAGAGCACGGTTATGGACGCGTTTCGCCGGGGGGCGACTCAGGTACTGGTGGCGACTTCCGTCATCGAAGTGGGCGTCGACGTCCCGAATGCCACGCTGATGACGATTGAGAATGGCGAACGTTTCGGGCTCGCTCAACTCCACCAACTCCGTGGCCGCGTGCGACGCGGAACATTCCCCGGCTATGTTTGCGTGTTTGCCTCGCCCGGCAATCCCGCCGCTCAACAGCGATTGGAGGCGTTCGTGCGGAGCACCGACGGGTTTCATCTGGCCGAACTCGATTTCTCCCTTCGCGGCCCCGGAAACCTGTTCGGTACCCGCCAACACGGGCTTCCGCCTTTTCGCGTCGCTGATTTGCAACGCGATCGCGAGATCTTGGAACAAGCCCGCGATGACGCTCGGAAACTGTTCTCCACCGACCAAGCCGCCCCTCCCTTTTTCGAGCCCGAATTCGAGAAGCTCAAACAGCAAGTACTCAACCGCTACGGCGAGATGCTAAACTTGGCGGACGTGGGATGAGAAGCGAGTCTCCGGATGCGAGCTCTCGATGCGTGCCCCGCGTGGCGTCATCACAGGTTACCGCCAAGCGCTTTATCCGAGATATCCTTGCGGCACCAGGCGCCGGGCCAGCGAATGCACTTGACGCCCTTGTAGGCTTGCAGTTTGGCGGCGGAGATCGACGTGCCCAACGCCGTGACCCCAAGGACTCGGCCCCCGTTGGTGACGATCTGATCCTCCACCTGTTTCGTGCCGGCGTGAAAGACTTTCACGTCGGGCAGTTGACGGGCCTGGTCCAACCCCCGAATCGGATGCCCCTTTTCATAAGCCCCCGGATAGCCCTCCGCGGCCATCACCACGCACACGGCGGGGCGCGGGTCCCATTCGAGTGGGCGGATCTCGTCGAGCCGCCCGTCCACCGTGGCGTCCAAGATGTCCACCAAGTCGCTTTTGAGCCGCATCAGGATCGGTTGGCACTCCGGATCGCCAAACCGCACATTGTACTCCAGGATCTTGGGGCCTTGGGTCGTCACCATCAATCCGGCATAGAGCACCCCGCTGAACGGATTGCGGGAGCGTTTCAGCGCGTGCACGGTGGGCACCAGCAAATGCTCCTCGATCCACGCCAACCTTTTTTCATTGATTAATGGGGCGGGACAGTAGGCGCCCATGCCTCCCGTGTTGGGCCCCTTTCCCCCATCATAAGCCGGCTTGTGATCTTGCGCGGGTGTCAACGTCACGATCGTGCGCCCGTCGGTGATCGCCAATACACTGGCTTCGTCCCCGTCAAGGCGTTCTTCAATCACGATTTCGTGCCCCGCTTCTCCAAATTCGCGTTGCACACAGACTCGCTCAATGGCCTCCATGGCGTCTTCGCGTCGGCGACAGACAATGACCCCTTTGCCTCCCGCCAGTCCATCCGCCTTGACCACCAGGGGTACGTCTTGACCCTCCTCGGGATACCGATCCATGACAAACCGCTCGGCGCTCCTGGCGTCCCGGAAGACGTGGTATTCGGCTGTCGCGACATCCGCGCCGTGTAGCAGCTTCTTGCAAAACACTTTGCTGGCTTCCAGGCGAGCGGCCGCCTGGGTGGGGCCGAAGATACGCAACTGGGCGTCTTGAAACGCGTCCACGATCCCTTTGGACAGCGGCGCCTCGGGGCCGACCACGGTGAGGCCAACACGGTTGCGTTTGGCGAATTTGATCAGCCCGGCGAAGTCTTGGGCATCCAAATCCACATTCTCGGCCTCCGTGGCCGTGCCGGCGTTTCCGGGCGCGACAAACACCTGTTCGACTCGAGAGCTTTGAGCGATCTTCCACGCCAACGCGTGCTCGCGACCGCCATTGCCAACCACCAATACGTTCATCGTTCACCTGTCCTTTGGGGCACGCACGAAACTCGATCTGGCCAACCGGCTTTCACGCCCACGATCCGTTACCGCCGGCCTTCGCCCTCATGGTGGGACCGTGTTCAGTCCGCGGATCTCAATTGGGGCAGTATATACAGGTCGCGGATGACTTTCTCCGCCGCGAGTCCGACCAACGGGAGGACGGCTTGCGTCGGGCAGCGTCCCACCCGGAAAAATTCAACCGCCTGAAATATACGGGTCGCGGATGACTTTCTCCGCCGCGAGTCCGACCAACGGGAGGACGGCCTGCGTCGGGCAGCGTCCCATCCGGAAAAATCCAACCGACTGAAATATACGGGTCGCGGATGACTTTCTCCGCCGCGAGTCCGACCAACGGGAGGACGGCTTGCGTCGGGCAGCGTCCCATCCGGAAAAATCCAACCGCCTGAAATACAAGCAGCTGAATTGTGGTACGAACCCGGCACGGTGTCTACCCCTGGGGCGCATTCCGTTCGATCTGGCAACATGCTCTGAACCGATGGAAATCCCTTTGTTTTCCTATCGAAATCACGAAAACTTCAGGAAAACTTGCAATTACGGGGTGTATGCCGTTTGAGGCTGCGGGGCTGCCCTGGCACGTTGAAAACTTGGGGTTTCGGGAGTTATGGGTCTTCCGGTTTTTCCGTCACGTGGTTCCGGTTCCAAAGCCGTGCCAAAACCAATCGACTTCTTCGGGTTCCTTGATCGACAAAACCTGGGACATGACGGCTTTCTTCCGATTTCGGGCATCCAACCTGGCAGAAAAACGCGGATCTACACCATCTTCATAACCTCATGTCAAGGCCAGCTTTTCAAGCCCCGAGGCAGACCCCCACGAGTTCATCTCGTGGGTGAATCAGACTCGTGAGCTAAGCCCGCCGCGCAACCCGCCAGACCCCCACGAGTTCATCTCGTGGGTGAATCAGACTCGTGAGCTAGCCGCCGCGCAACCCGCCAGACCCCCACGAGTTCATCTCGTGGGTGAATCAGACTCGTGAGCTAGCCGCCGCGCAACCCGCCAGACCCCCACGAGTTCATCTCGTGGGTGAATCAGACTCGTAAGCTAAGGCGGTGCGAGACGTAGTTCACACGAGCTTGTGGCGTGTTTTCCACGAAATCAGGACCAGATGTAGGGTATACCAGTACCGACCGCGTTTTGTACGTGTGGGTCACGTAAGGTCTACATCTGGGTTGACGACTGTGAACTGTCGCAATGTTTCTCGGAACCGTTCATCGACGACCGGTTCTTTGACAACTTGGTTTGCGATATATGACTCGACGTCGTCCTTGGTGTTGTCGCCGACGGTTCCCATGGAACCCTTTCAAAAGAAGGGTGTGGGGCTGCCGGAGACACGAAGGGCATGTTGCAATCGGCCTTTGGCTTGGCGGGTCAGGAAGACAGGCGACCCGTGGGGTTTGACGCTGAAGGTGACCTGAATCAGGCTTGGTTCCCATCGATATTGAAGCATCCGGAGCCCGTCATTTTCCCAGTAAGATGTCAAGC
>JBNJEM010000467.1:0-6348 GCA_051745935.1 Planctomycetota bacterium | reverse complement strand
CGGAAATGGGCCGCAGGGCGTGAATCCATGAGCATAACTCATTCACCACATTCGAAACAGGCACCATGGCGCCGCGTTTCGATTCGCCCCATGCCGGGCGGTGGGGAATGAGGACTGAGGAGTTTCGCCAGCCCTCCGGATCGAACTTTACTCTATTGTTGCATAAAGACGGCGTAGGACGGGTCTCCAGGCCCGTCTTTTACAGCGCATAAATGTCTTTTTGCGGTTGTTTGAAGATCTCACATTTCGTGAGATCCGCGGACACCAGATCAAGTACGATTTCGTACTTGAAAAGACGGGCCTGGAGACCCGTCCTACATATATTTCGTACTTGAAAAGACGGGCCTGGAGACCCGTCCTACATATACTGTTTGCAACGTTAGGGTTTACTCCAACATTGCAGAAAAGCGTGACGGCACACGGATGCCATGTGGCTTGTCCCGTGGTCGTTTACGTTCCGTGCCACGTAACGCGGCCGCGCGGCTACATCTCACATGGTGTTATACCGGTCGCGGATGACGTTCTCCGCCGCGAGTCCGACCAACGGGAGGACGGCTTGCGTCGGGCGGCTTTCCACCCGGAAAAACCCAACCGCCTGAAATATAAGCCTAGCAACACGTTTTCGACGAACAGTAACCGTTCACGGGCAACAGACTGATGTCCGCGGGCGTTCGCACTTCCGTTGCACATCTCGTGAAGGAGGGCTTTTCAAGGTGCAAACCCCACGGCCTCTCGTGTCCAGGCTGTGTAGCGGCACCCGTGAACGGCTACGTCGGCGGCAACCCGAGTGGTTCTGTCAGGCTTTTTAGCCAGATTCCGCCTCTTCGAGTCGTTCCACCAGGCGACTCGCTTGCTGGTGCAGGGCGGCCACCGTCGAGGCGGCGACCGCGACCTCGTCCGGCCGATCTCGCAAGTCCGTCTGCTGTTCGACCAGCACCGCCAAACGGTTAAGCTCCCGGGCGTGGACCTGCACCGCCTCGGTCAGGTCACGAAGCATTACGGCCATTTGTGCCAATTCGACGTGCGAATGATGTGGTTCGTTCATGGTTCGTCTACCTTTCAAAGTCATGTTATGCAGTATTAGCCACGCTCGCGTGGAAACTCAACCACGGTGACTTGGCTTCGCTGTCCACGAGCATCAGTTTGAACGTCAGAATGTGCAAATGCAATGCCGACCAAGATCCGCTCGCATGGGGGTGGTCATGTATTTGATGGCCTTGCCCCTGGCTGTCACTTTTGGTTGGGACATCCGGCTACGGCTAACTCGCGCGCGGGCGCGCGAGGGCGTTGATATGTCAAAGAACTCGGCGTTGATTATAGCGAAAGAGACCGCCGAGAGCAAAAAGAGGCCGTCCCGCCGCCGGCCGCGCGGCCCCGGAATGGGACGGCGACCGGCCACGGAAACGGCTAGAGAAGGACGGAGGCTGCGGGCCCGCGGCAAGTGGGCGACGCGTAACCCGCGGGGCCCGGAGCACGCGGTGGAGAAGGCGTGCGTCAGCATGTGGCCCGAAGAGGGCTCGCCCGCGGTCACCGCTCGGACTGTCCTGACACGGGTGCACGCCTTGAGTTGTCAGGCGGGCGGTCGGGCATCCGCCTCGGGATCGTCGTCCGGCTCAGGCGGCTGGGGCGACGTCTCCGACGATGGACCGTCCGCTCGACGATAAAGTGGCCAAGGGAGGATGCGTTTTGGCATGGACCCGACGCAGCTGCGCAATGGAGACGTGCGTGTAGATTTGCGTGGTCTTCAGGCTCTCGTGCCCGAGCAAGGCCTGAATGAAGCGCACGTCCGCTCCGGCTTCCAACATCAACGTGGCCGGGGTGTGCCGGAAAAGATGACACGCGCCCGCCTGAATCACCCCGGCTCGCTGCAGGTACTCCCGCACCCGGGCCGAGAATTGGTTGGGATGCATGGCGCGTGTGCGAGCTGGTAAGGAAAAGGACGGGAGTGGCCTGGGCGGGCATTTTGCGGCTGTTGAGCAACCGGTTTGAGTTCATGACCAACCGATGGATCGAGCTGGGTTGGCCAGTCTATCGCAACGAGGCGTCGGCCCGGCCGGAGGATGTCCGGGATGTGTAGGTTATCTACATCTGCGTACCGACGCGTGTTACGATGGATTAGTCGTGTTCCGTTCTTCAGCGAACCGCGTCGGATTGTCGCGCCTGTGCATCTTAGCGGACCGTCACCCACGGTTTAAGCGACAGGTGGCAACGCGAGGCACTGCTCGAAATGCCTCTCGTGATCACATCGTATGTCGGTGGCTGTTGGGTACACAAATAGACCATGGGATATAAGGAAAACATTCCGTGACCAATTTGAGTGTTCAGCGAGGGATCCAGTTGAGCGTCTGGTCTCTAATTGTTTTGGTTCCCGCTGGTATCGCGGTGGGAAACCGTGGGATTGTCCGCTACACCATCTCCAACGACTCGGACACGACGCTCACAAGTGTCACCATGGAAGTGGGCGATCACCAACTCATCTACGATGCCACCAAGCTCGTTCGCGCGCAGCTCGTTCATTTTCGGTCCTCGGGCGGAGTGAATGTGGCCATGGGTGGAAAATGGCAAGAGCCGTCCGCGAATGATCGCCTCCAGCTGTTAGATGCCTGCTTGAGTAGCGGCACGCCAAATCCCGGCGCGGCGAAGACGCCTCTCGATGCGCCTCCGACGATGACCGGCGACAATCCCACGGTCGGCCTGGCAGTTCGGTTTGACGAGCCGATCAGGAATCGCCCCGGCCCCGACGTGGTGGTGTTCGAACTGCAAAAGGGAAGCGGCGGAGACCCCTTTCATGTGTCTCCACTATCGTTCACGGAGGGGCTGCACGGGATCACGGTGGATCGTTATGACTTGCCAGTGGAAAGTCTCAGCTCGCAACGTGTGGCAGCGGTGACGCTCAGCGCGTGCCAGACCCCGCCGCGGAACCTCAATCAGTTTTGCAGCGTAGCTTTACGGCTGCACAGCGAGCTGGAACGGGGGTTTGGAGCGGCAGTTGCCGGCATCGACCTCAGTGAGCTTGGCTACGCGCCAGGCGAGAGCGCAGCAGGACTTTTTCTACAAGCCGTGGCCGGCAGGCCAGCGTTTGACCCCGTCGCCGTCCTGGGGCTCCCCGCTCCCTCGCCTGAAAATCTCTTGCCGGAGGAACCGATGCCCAAACCGTTCCAGCCGGCCCGGACCGCTCTGTTGCAGCGGGCTCTAGACGGGCCGTTGGCGGGCTGTGAAGAGATTGTGTTCGCTCAACGCGTGCCGGGACGGGATCATTGGTACGGCAATTTCGGCCATTATTGCGAAACCGAATCCCGCTATGCGGAAGTGGCCCTCATCAAGCAAGACGGTAACTACTATGCCTTCGGCGAAGGAACGCGACTCTGCCGTTTCAATATCCGCACGGGCGAACTGCGCGTCTTGTTGAACGACCCTCGCGGCGGCATCCGTGATCCCAACGTACACTATGATGGAAAGAAAATCTTGTTTTCTTACCGCAAAGGCGGCACGGACGCTTATCATCTGTACGAAATCGACGCCGATGGTTCCGGACTGAAACAATTGACCGATGGTCCGGACAACGACATTGAACCGATTTACACGCCCGATGGCGGCATTGTGTTCTGCTCCAGTCGATGCCATCGGTACGTCCCATGTTGGCGAACACAAGTTGCCACATTGTATCGTTGCGACGCGGATGGCCGGAACATTCGGATGCTGTCGAACAACGCCGAGCAGGAGAATACGCCTTGGATGCTGCCAGACGGTCGAGTTCTCTATATGCGTTGGGAGTACGTCGATCGAAACCAGCTCCTGTATCATCACCTCTGGACGGTGGATCCGGATGGCAGCAACGTAATGGTTTACTTCGGCAATCAGCACAAAGGCCTGGTCATGTTGGACGCCAAGCCGATTCCGAACACGAACAAGGTCGTCGCGAGTTTCTCTCCCGGCCATGGACGACCGGAACATATGGGACACATTACAATCGTGGGTCCCGCCGCCGGGCCCGACGACATGGATATGGCTCGCCGCGTGAGCGACCGGCAGTTCCGCGATCCATATCCGCTCGGCCCTCTAGCGAGGCCCTCTTCAGGTGAAGGTGACGACTCGGATCAACTGTTTCTAGCAGCAGACGACGAAGGCATTTATTTTCTGACGGGAGAGGGAGAAACACAACTGATCTACCGTCCAGCCCGAACAGGAGCTCGGTGGACGTGCCACGAACCTCGTCCGCTGCGCTCCCGTCCTCGGGAGCACGTCCTGCCGACGCACTACGAGGACCGACGATCCACCGGACGATTGGTGCTCTCGGACGTCTACGAAGGGCGCAACATGCGAGGGGTGGAACGGGGGGACATCAAGAAGTTGCTGGTATTGGAACAGTTGCCCAAACCGGCAAATTTTTCAGGAGGCCCGGAACCTCTGACGATTGGCGGTTCGTTCACCTTGCAGCGTGTACTGGGAACGGTGCCGGTGGAACCCGATGGCTCGGCACATTTTGAAGTCCCCGCGGTGCGTTCCGTATTCTTCGTCGCGCTCGACGAAAACGATTTAGCGGTTAAACGCATGCAGAGTTTCGTGAGTGTGCAGCCGGGCGAAACGATGAGCTGCGTGGGATGCCACGAGCAGCGCACGCGAGCGCCACACGATCGTCCCGGCTCAGCGCTGCTGGCTACGACACGTGAACCGAGCCAGATCAAGCCGTTCAGTAATGTACCACAGGTGCTCGATTTTCCACGCGACATTCAGCCGATCCTTGACCGGCACTGCGTGGAGTGCCATAACCCCGATCGGCGCGAAGGCGGCGTCGACCTGTGTGGCGATCGTACTCCCTTATACACCACATCCTACTGGACCATGTTCGTGCACGGCTTGGTCCAAGATGGGCGGAACAAATACGGAAATCGGCCGCCACGGACGATCGGCAGCTCCGCCAGTCGGTTGACGGAGCTGATCGACGGCAGTCACTACGATGCTCAGCTTACACAACGCGAGAAGACGATCGTTCGTTTATGGATTGAATCGGGCGCAACGTATCCCGGAACCTATGCCGCGTTAGGGGCCGGCATGGAGACAGTGGAGTTTCCCAAGAAGGTCGTGCGACGCCGATGTGCCACTTGCCACACGGCAACCCAGGCCACCTACCGCAACCCGAAAGAGGGCGCGTTCTATTATCAGTTCGGCAAACGAAAACCGCCGCAACCACTGCTGACCGACATTAACGACATCATCCTCATCCGCCACTTGGCCTACTTTCAATTGGGCGAATCGCGACTCTATCAGGCATTCTGCAATTTGGACCGGCCGGCGAAGTCACTCTTTCTCAAGGCGCCGCTGTCCGAACAGGCGGGTGGATTGGAGTTATGCGGTGAGCCGGTCTTTCAGAACGCCGCCGATGGGGACTACCGCGCGATTCTGGCCACGATCCAAGCCGCGAGACAACGGCTCATCGAACACGGGCGCTTCGACATGCCCGGCTTTCGCCCCAACCGGTTCTATATTCGCGAGATGCAAAACTTCGGCATCCTGCCACGAGACTTACCCGCCAACGCCCCCGTCGACGTCTACGCCATCGACCGTAAATACTGGCAAGATTTCGTGCACGGTCCCGGGAAAAGTTCACCATAGGAACGACCCAAGAACAACTTCGGCACGGTGGAGATTCACGATGTTCGCAACTTGGTGCGAGCCGGCATGATTCGTGTGAAGCTGGAAGAACGCGAAAAGCTCGTGGATGCCGTCTTCTCGCCCGATGGTACCAAGCTCTGCTGCACAATACGCGACGCCAATGGTAATCAGACGTTTCACGTGTACGAATTGGACAGACGGTCATTAGTTGCCGAACATGAATTAGTTCAGAGAGATCTCACCAAGATATCAAACATGCTCGACTGGTACCGATCTCCCACATACCGACGCAGGCCCAGTCCTTGCCAATTCGCGATCGACGACCGGAAATTGGTGATTGCGAATCAAGTTGTAATGAACTTGCAAGACGGGACGCTGTCCACGCCGCTGGTGCAAGGTCAGGGGTTACCGTCCGGGACTCGGGCCGCCAGCGACGCGGCGCGGTCCCGACACGCGGTCATTTGAGTTCGCGTTTGCATGCCTGCCGCACATGGTTTACCACCGAACAACCCACGGAACCTCGCGGCCGATCGTATGGCAAAGCAAAACTGCCGCAGCATACAAACCCATCCGGCGTGCGGCGGCCCAGAGATCGAGCTGGTTGCCTCCCGAGTGGCACGTATGGCAATCGTGGGGTGGGGTGAGGAAAAACTCCAAGTCGTTGCCATCCATATTGTTGCGCCGTTCGTTTCGCCGGTTATGGAGACGAAAGGACCTCTAAGAGACCTAAAAAAC
>JBNJEM010000466.1:0-6368 GCA_051745935.1 Planctomycetota bacterium | reverse complement strand
GATTTCCACCGGCAAGGGGCTTAACTGCACGCTGAACACGAGCCGAGTTGAGCAGGCGCCATTCTATGGAGCGTTGGAGTTTGAAGCAAGTTTGATTCGTGGGGCTCCCACCCACACACCCCCACAGCCCGCACCATCCGATTTCTTGGGAAATGACGTTGACGCTGACCAGCCACCGTCCTATCATCCGCCCGCCGCGCCTGAGCCTGCCGAGGAAGAATTGGCAAACTTTTTGGATTCTCTGGATCCTAGCGGTTGCAGTGGTCGACATTAGGAGTCAAAAGGACGCGCTAGCAGGAGCCATCCGCCGCGTGTCAATCACTACAGAGCCATAACAAAGCCATTGAGGTTTCCTTTCCCCGAGGGCGTCTTGGGAGGGGAAGTCACGTTTTGTTACCGGCTGTAAAAAGCCATGACAAAGCCACATTGGGAGTTGCTACCCGCCAAGGAGTTTTGGAAGCGGAACCCAGGTTGTGTTTCCGGCTGCAAAAAGCTCCTCGTTTGATTTTTCCGGTACAAAGAAAACGGCCGGGTCCACTCGCAGTTCTGGTTCTGGCCCTCGCGAATCCTCGTCTTTACGTAAGGTCTTCAAAACCATGCGCAATTCAATCTGGCGTTACTCGCTCGGAATCGTCGCACTCACTGCGGTGTGTTGTACTACAGGCTGTAAAAGCACCGGGTGGGGATTGCCTGGATCGAGTTGGTTGAGTTGGGGCGATAAAAAGCCTCCCACCTCGTCGATTGCCGGCACCCGCACAACGCCCCAGCCTCCTTCCGTGCAATATCCACCGTATTCCTCGGGTGAATCCAACCCGTCGTCTGCCGTGGCGAGTGCCCCCACGGGTAGCTCCTATTCCGATTCATCCACGTCCCATGCCCAGGCTTCAGCAACGGGATCGGAGCGGGAAAAATACGCGGCGCGACAAGCCGGCAACAGTAGTGGGTCGCCATATGCAACGGGCCCCTACAGCACGGGTAGCGGCAGCTCAACCGGTACCCAACAAGGCTTCTATTCCGAATCACATCCCGCCGCGGGAAGATCTCCCGCGTCGACGGCTGACGCGCGTTCCGCGGAAACCTATCGGAGCGGCGCCTCCAATTCCACGGCAACGTGGCCGTCCAACAGCTACGGTAACGGCGCTTCCAATGCCTCGGGATACGGGAGCTCGGCGTATGGGAATCCTCAAAGCCACGCGTCCCAGTCGCCCGCGGCTTCGCGATACGGAACTGGGGCGGCGGCGAGTGCTGGTCAAGACGTAACCACCCCAAGGTATCCCTCAACCCCAGCAACCAGCGGCTATCCCTCCACAAACCCGGCAAGCGGCGCCGCCGGCACGAACCGGTATCCGAGTCCCGGGGCCAGCAGCTATCCGACGCAACCATCCACCGGCGCGTCTTATCAGAATTCGACAGATGCCAACCCGTCCGCTTCGAACAGCGGGCCAAACGACACGGCGCCAAACAACCAGTCCTCCGACGGGTCCTCCAATTATGGGCGATCCCGCTACGGGGCCTCCAGCTACGGCGCCTCCAACGACGGTACCTCCCACGACGGTACCTCCCACGACGGGGCCTCCCATGACGGCGCCTCCAGCGAGGGACCGTCCAGCAACTACGGCACGACGGCATCCGCGTACAACGCACGGGGTAGCTATGGCGCCAGCGGCGGCACCAATCCCGCGAGCGGAACATCGAGTGAACAGAGCACATCCACCTCGGCCAATAGTAGCTATCCCACCGACCAAACCTATCAGCCGGGCAGTACGAGCCGCCAAAGCGACGCATGGCCAACCACCCGCACGGCTTCCCCCTCCGGGAACTCGACGTATTCGTCTGGGAGCACCTATTCGCGCTGAATCGCGCCAAGGACGAGCATGCGGCCAGGATCGGAGCTGAGCCGCGTTGCTCGGACGAGAGCCTAGCACGGACGCGACCCCTCAAATATGGGGAAGCAAGAACGGCTCGAAGTGGGGAAAGCAACGGGGGCAAACCGCAATGAGCCTGCCCCGCGGGCGGCCTAGGTTTTGGTCACTGAGCTACCATCCCATGACCATGTTCGATTCGACGACTTTTCGAGCATTCTCCAAATCGAACCCTGTTTCGTGCATGAAAAGCCGAATGGCGTGCACTTTGTCACCACACGCTTTTGATAAACAGTCTCGCGCGATGTTGCAGGGATCCGTACTTTGCCCGGGCGTCAGTCCTAACGCACTTTTGGAAATCACCCATGTATCGCGAGGTCGCTTCGTTAAGCGGATTACCTTATCGCGGGGGTAGGTTTCCGCAACCACCACGTTGGCGGCAGCCTCGTCATTTGCCCACGTGATGATTATGTGAGCTTCGGTTTCGACCTCGAACAATGGCATGTCGATCTCCTCCTCGTTTTGGCGAAACGTGTCCACTTGGCCATCTGAACCACAATGGCACGCGTGCTGTCATCGAAAACCCCGTCCGTTTTATCGTCCGCGTCGGTTTAACCGCGAACCCGGCGCCCGTTCGCCCTGAGGGAAACGCGTCGAACGTGTCCCGCAGGGGGGCCTCTGCGTGCTGAGCGACGGCCGCCGGCGATCGCTGGTCCCCTGCTTCCCTCACTAGTACACGCCCAAGGCGGCGGGGCCGCCAACCAAATAGGGACACCGCACGGGGATGGTGCGCTCCCGTTGGTCGCTAGAACTTGACTCAAAATGAACGACGTTCTTCGGGTAAGCAGACTAATGGACGGCGGGAGGGTTACGGAACCAGGGATTGAATGCAAGGTCAGCCGCACGCTCTATACTTCAGGCGGTGGGATGTGTCCGGGTGGAAAGCTGGCCGGCGCAAGCCGTCCTCCCGTTGGTCGGAGTCGCGGCCAACAAAGTCATCCGCCACCGGTATACCCTCCAACTGCCAAGCATGCCTCACGATCCCCGTTTTTGCAAGTGTACCTTCTCGCCACGGGGCGGTTATTGGAAGATTTTCTGCCGGAGGAGCGGCACCCGACCCGGGGGATTTGTACCGCGGTCGGGCGGCCGCGACGCGCGGCGCGAGGAGACGGAATTCATCACGTTTCAGCCGGTTTTCGCGGAAATGTTTGACCACATCCGTGCCCTTTGTGACGGCGTGAAGCATGCCTGGATCGCCCCCGGCCCGCGAGTCCGTACAATTCGGGGAACCTGGTTCGCCGGTTGCCGTGGCTCAGGCTTTCCCGGCCTGAGAGCCGTGGATCCGGGCAAGATACGGGAGAATTCTCCGTCAACCGGCGTCCGCCTGGCACGGCTCGCGTACATGGCTGCCCATCGGCTAAGGTGTTACAATTCGTTAGCCCGAAGACTGTGTGAGGGGCGGGCCGCGACAACACCCGCCTGCTACGTCGCCGCGGCCGACCAAGTCGATATGGATTCTGGCGATGCCAGTCGGGATTTCAGCCGCTGTGAGTATCTTGTTTTTCGGTTGCTGGTGCAGCCAAGGGTATGAAAAAGGGTTCAATTCGTGCAGCATACGTACGGGATGGCGGTCTCCACACTACTGATTCTCTTGTCCGTGGTCACTTTGGTTGGAGGGCCAGTATTGATCACTGAATGGCCCCGCGAGGTGGCGCGGTGGTACCAGGCCGCGGCGGACGAAGCAGAACTCAACCAAGAATACGTCGTGGCGCGACAGTATTTGAGCAGAGCAATCGCCTGGAACGACACCGAGCCCCGGTTCCACGCGCAACGGGCTCGACTCAAACTGGAGACGGGAGAGTGGGACAGCGGCCTCAAGGATTGTGAGCGGGCTCGGGAGCTGGGGCTCGACACGACGGAACTGGTATACACACGAAGTCAACTGTTGATGCGAGTGGGCCGCCACGAGGCGGCGATTGCCGAGTTGACGGAACTGTTGCAGGAAAGCAAATGGCTGACCACCGAGGCTCGGGCCGAATTGGTCAATTCCCTGGCGTATGCCCATGCCGTGGGAAAACACGATTTGCAAGAGGGGCTCCGATTGGCCAATGAGGCCTTGGACGTCTCCGGCACGCGGATCGGTATACTCGATCCGTTGGGATACCTCCAGTTCCACCGCGGATATACCCTCTTTGCTCAGGACAAACCCGCCATGGCGGCAAAAAGCTTGAATAAAGCGGTCCAGAGTGCCCAAACCAAATATCGGCGGGCGGTCGACCGTCTGAAAGTGCTCGACGAGTTACCTCCAAGGCAACAGGGACGGAAAGAGGACTACCGGGAACAGGCAAGTTTGCTGAAATCCCATTTGGCCGGAATTCTCAGTCTGCGGGCGGACGTGTGGGATGCGCTCGAGCAGCCGGGGGCGGCCAAAAAAACTCGAAAAAAAATCGACCAACTGGCCCCCGACGGCAATCTGGCCATGGCCGAGCCCAGCGATTTCATGGACGCTGTCCGCCGCCTCCAAGACACGAGCAACAAACTCGATACCCGGGGCTTTCTTCACTACCAGCGGGGCCATCTCAACGCGGCCCGGCGGGACATGCATGACGCCACCACGATGATTGATGCGATCTGTTCCACGTTCTCGTGGCAAAAGGAAGCCATGAAGTATCGAATGGTCGACATGCGACGCCTCATGGCTTCCCACAACGCCACGCTGCAGGGCAAGGCCGTGATGTACTATCATCAAATGCTGGTTCACCAGGCCCTCGGCATGGACCAAGCGGCCGAAAAGGATCGAAATCAAGTGGTTCAGTTGGGCTACGAACCGACCCCGCGGCTGTTTTAGAGGTGAAACCTCGCACCGTTATACCGGTCGCGGATGACTTTGTCCGGTGTGAGTCCGACCAACGGGAGGACGCGGTGCGTCGGGCAGCTTTCCACCCGGACAAATCCGACCGCCTGACGTAGACATCCGTTTCGGATCGCGTGTCCCGTTTGGTCACGCCTTACCCCTTTGCCTACGCCGAACCCAAAGGGGCGGAACCAATGCTGGAAACCGTATCGCCTCTAGTCCGCCCAATTCCCCGGTTTTCATCAGCCCAGGTCGTGTTTCCGGGCGGCGCGGGGTTACTCTTCCCTGGCTTGCCGTCGGGGCTTCTGCAAATGGCGGAACGCTCGGGTGTGTTGTCGGAGCTCGTCATAGGCATGGGCAATGTCATCCGAGAGCCGTTGGGTGGGCTGAAAAGCGTCCTGCAAATGCATGTGATGCGCGGGGTCGGCATTGTCGGAATGCTTGTCGCTGAGTACTTGGATTTGGTCGTGGCAGTGGGCAAGCGTGGAATGGTGCGTTGCCATGGCACACCGTAACCGCTCCGAAATCGACTCCACCCTGGCGATCAGCGTACTGGCATGATCCAGCCGGCTGGTCAGCTCCAGCATTCTCTCGGCCGTCCTGCGTCGCTGGCGACGGCTAGCCAAGTAGCCAGTCACCCCCATACTCATTAGCGTGATGGCGAGGGTCAGCGCGAATAGAAAAATGGCCATCGCTTTTTTCCCCGTGAAATATGAAGCGAATCGCGGCAGAGGCGATGGAGTGGGTACGGCTCAGTATTTGGTGCGGGATCCGAAACCACGCATGCAGAAGTACCCTAAAACCGTGACCACGACCATTACGCCGATCCACTCCTCACGGTCCAGGGTCCCACAAGTCTGAAACACGGACTCCAACAGCTGTTCAATTCTGTACCCCATACCCCTCCCCCAAAAAAGTGAGTCAAGGCGTGTATTCCTCGAAAATGTAGGTCACCCTGCAAGCAGTGGCATCATTTTTTGGACAATTTGGGCGTGCATCGGCAGGCGCCAGGCGGGCGCTGTTGGCAGGGGACTCTTCCCACCGGAAGCAAAATCCCCCAGCGGTTCGATTTTCCGATGGGCTTGCAGTTGACCGCTGCCGATGTATAATTTGGTGTTTTCAGCCAGTGGTCGCGGGTTGGTTGTACGCGGCGCGCTGGAACTGGGGCCGTAGCTCAACTGGTTAGAGTACCGGACTGTCGATCCGGTGGTTGGGGGTTCGAATCCCCTCGGCCTCGCTTCGCGTAAAGCGTGTCACATCAATGGTTTACGTGGCTTCTCCGTCCGGTCGATGGACGACGGATTCTCGTCGTGGCACGGAATTTCAAACAGACGCCCCGCCTGGCCGACACCAGGCGAGGCGCGACAGCAAGCCCTTCGGCTCACTGGAAGGTTTTTTTCCTTGCAGTTGGAGGGTTTTTGCTATGGCACGTCATCCCAAACCGTGGTTCAGAAAAGGACGGGGCTGGTTCGTTCAACTCGACGGTATGCAGCACAGTCTCGGTTATGACAAGCAGGTCGCTTTCGATCGGTTCTATGAGCTGATGCGGGGGTGAAAAAACTCCCCCGTCGCTCCCCCTCAATCCCTCGCCCTCCTTCTCGACGAGTTTCTGGACTGGACCACCAAACACCGCGCCCCGCGTCCCGATCAGT
>JBNJEM010000465.1:0-6383 GCA_051745935.1 Planctomycetota bacterium | reverse complement strand
TATATTTCAGGCGGTTGGATTGTTCCGAATGGAACGCGGCCCGACGCAAGCCGTCCTCCCGTTGGTCGGACTCGCGGCGGAGCAACTTATCCGCGACCGTGGTATATTTCAGGCGGTTGGATTGTTCCGAATGGAACGCGGCCCGACGCAAGCCGTCCTCCCGTTGGTCGGGCTCGCGGCGGAGCAACTCATCCGCGACCGGGATAATTGAGTGTCCTTCGTCCTTGAACATCGAAATTCGAGCGACGCCAAAGGCTGGTGGAAGACTTGTTGAATACGTGTTGGATCCCGTGGATGAAACAAACAGGGCAGCGTATCACAAAGCAAAACAACTCCAAAAGGCTTCATTCGATGACCGGTCATGGACCAATCAGTGACTGCTTGTTCACAGGTTTTCCACCCGCGCGAATGCCGTTGATCGTGGACCGATCAGTCGAGCGGGAAAAGACTTAAGTCAAAACGCGAATACGTTTTCAACACGGACGATCGAAACATCAATACTACTACTCAAAGAAACAATATAGTTAGAAACGTACCGACCAACGATTGAACCAGAGCGAGACGACTTTCCAAGTGGCTTGGTTGTTGTGTGAGTCCTTGGAATGGATCCTTGCAATATGGCCGGTCCAGGTCGCGGAGTGTATGTCGAACGCGTTCGAGGTTGACGAAAGGCGCAGTTGCTTATGAAGTTTACGTGCGAGCGGGACAAGATTCTATCGGCTTTCCAGACCGCGGCCACCGTGGCACCGAGTCGCAGTCCGAAGCCAATACTACGCAATGTGAAGCTCATGGTAAGCGAGGGACAAACGACGATGTTGGCGACGGACATGGAGGCGGCCATTCGTCTGGAAGTGGAGGGCATCCAGGTTGAATCGCCGGGCAATGCCGTTTTGCCGGTGGGGGAGTTTGGTCCGATCCTAAGGGAAAGCACGGACGCGAAATTGTGTGTCGAGTCCGATGTTCAAGGCACGCTTATCAAGGGCGAGCACAGTGAATTCAAGTTACCTGGCGAGAATCCGGACGAGTATCCCGAGGTTGTTTCGTTCGCGGATGAAAATTACCACGAAGTTTCCGCTCGCTTGTTGAGGGAATTGATCCGCAGGACTTTGTTCGCCACGGATACTGAAAGCAGCCGCTATGCCCTGGGAGGCGTACTGCTGGAATTCGAAGCGGATAAGATCATCGCGGTAGGAACGGACGGGCGTCGATTGGCCAAAATGGAGGGCCCTTGCCAGACGGTGGGAACCTGCGAGGAGGAAGGGTCCACGACCATTGTCCCGGCGAAGTCCATGCAG
Organism: Planctomycetota bacterium; assembly: GCA_051745935.1. GTDB lineage: Bacteria > Planctomycetota > Planctomycetia > Pirellulales > Pirellulaceae > JBNJEM01. Next base: position 5,088 of record JBNJEM010000465.1, on the reverse strand, counting down.
CTGATTGAACGGGCTTTGGGAAACGTGGACGGCGAAGTGCGGATCGCGGTACACGCGAATGACATCTTGCTGAAAAGTGCCCGGGCCACGATCTATTCTCGGCTAGTGGAAGGGCGGTTCCCGAAATGGCGCGATGTCTTTCCCACCCGCACGGAAGCGGTTCAAATTGAATTGGCGGTTGGTCCTCTTCATAGCGCGCTGAGACAGGCGGCGATTGTCGCCAGTGACGAGAGTCGCGGCATTGATTTCACGTTCGGGGATGGCACGTTGGTTTTGGCGGCAACGACCGCGGAGGTTGGCCAGACACGGGTTGAGTTGCCGGTGCCCTACGACGGGCCTCCGATTGCCCTGGTGTTGGACCACCGCTTTGTCTCCGACTTTCTCAGGGTCCTCGATCCAGAGAAAGTGATCACGTTTGAAATCGAAAATTCCGATTCCGCGGCTGTATTATCGACGGATGATGGGTACGGATACGTGGTCATGCCGCTGTCGCGCGACCGTTGAACGGGGATTGAAAGGCGCGAGAATGTCAAACCCGCATGATGACGAGATTCAGCGGCTGCACGCGGAGGTGGCTCGGCGGCAATATCACGACAGGCGCCCGCGCCGAATCGCGGACGTCTTGAATACGCTCATTGCTCGCCGGGGTTATTCGGAGTTGGAAGCGGCCGGAGAACGCGACGAAGCGTGGAACGCGGTGGTGGGGGCGCCCATGGCGGCGTATAGCCGGATCGGGGTGATTCGGCGGGGCGTGGTTGAGGTGACCGTTAGTAACTCCGCCGCGCTTCAGGAGCTTACCTTCCGTAAAGCCGAGTTGATCCGGAAGATATCGGCGGCCTTGCCGGATCAAAAGATTCATGGTATGCGGTTTCGTGTCAGTGGGGTGGAGTAAAGGCGCGGTGAGATGGTGGGGGAGCGGCAAAACGGACGGCTCTGTTATCCCGCTTGTGATTCGCGCCTTGCCGTTGAAGAGATTATCAAAAGCCATGACGAAACCGTTCAGGTTTCCTCTCACCCACGGACCTTTGGGGCGGGGGCCGAGTTTTGTTATGGGCTGTAAAAAGCCATGACGAAACCGTTCAGGTTTCCTGCTGTTCAAGGCGTGTTGGAGCCGGGATCGTGGTTTTGTTACCGGATGTTAAACCCATACGTAGGCGGGTTCGCACTGGCGGCGGCGCTTTCGCGGCATCTGGATGGTTTGGGGAAGGCGGAACAATGTTACGGGAAAGTGTTTGAAAACCGATGAGTGACGATAAATCGATGGACCAGTTCAGCGAGGGGTTACCGGAGGATCGCGTGGAAGAAACGGAAACCGCGGAAACCGCGGAAAACCGAGACTATACGCCGGAGGATTTGCAGCACCTGTCAGACATCGAACATGTCCGCAGGCGACCGGCCATGTACATCGGGGACACCAGTTCGCGGGGATTGCATCATCTCGTCTTCGAGGTGGTCGATAACTCGATCGATGAAGCCATGGGCGGGTTCGCCAAGAACATCAAGGTGACCGTCAATGCGGAGGGTTCCGTGTCGGTCGAGGACGATGGTCGGGGCATTCCCGTGGAAATGCACGAGCAGTTGTCGGAGGAGCTGGAGCGGGAGGTTTCCACGCTGGAAGGCGTGATGACCGTGCTCAAATTCGGCGGCAAGTTTGAAAAGGGGGCTTATCAGGCTTCGGGGGGGCTGCATGGCGTCGGCGTGACCGTGGTCAATTTCCTTTCCCAGTGGTGCGAGGTGGAAGTGTCGCGGGACGGGCACGTGTACGAACAAGAGTATGAAAGAGGCGTGCCGCGGGGACCGGTGCAGCGGGTGGGGGCCACGAAGAAAGTCGGCACGAAAATCACGTTTAAACCGGACAGCACCATCTTCCAAGTCACGAAATTCGTCTACGATTTGCTGCACAAGCGATTGCAGGAACTCGCGTTTTTGAACAGTGGAGTCCGTATCATCTTTTTCGATGAACGGATCAACGAGGGCGAGGAATTCCATTATGAACGGGGCATCGTGCAATTCGTGGAGCATTTGAATCGGGCGAGCGATCCCCTTCACAAAGAGGTGATCTACTTCTCCGGTGACATGGAAGGGGTGGGATACGAAATCGCGCTGCAGTATGCCGGTGAGTTCACGGAGAATATTCACTCGTACGTCAACAATATTCCGACCGTGGAAGGTGGCACCCATGTCTCGGGGTTTCGGAGCGCGTTGACGCGCACGCTGAACAATTACGGACGCAAGGAAAACATGTTCAAGGACAAGGATCTGGTTCCCTCGGGGGAGGATTTTCGGGAAGGATTGACGGTGGTCCTCTCCACGCGAGTGCCTTATCCGCAGTTCGAAGGTCAAACAAAGACCAAACTTGGCAATAGCGAAGTGGAACGGATCGTCAATGCCGTGGTGGGTGAGTACCTTGGACATTTCCTGGAAGAAAACCCCAAGATCGCCAAGACCATCGTTCGCAAAGGCGTTTTGGCGATGGAAGCGCGGGAGGCGGCTCGGAAGGCCAAGGATATTCTGCGCAAACGGAAAGGAGCCCTGACCAGCGGTGGCCTGCCGGGAAAGTTGCGCGATTGCACCAGCCGCAAGGTGGAGGAATGCGAGTTGTATCTCGTGGAGGGTGATTCGGCGGGCGGCAGTGCCGAAGGGGGACGGTTGCGAGAACATCAAGCGATCTTGCCTCTCCGGGGGAAGATCATCAATGCCTACAAATCCCGTGAAGATCGCGTGTTGGCCAATGAAGAAGTGCAGAGCATGATTCAGGCCATTGGCAGCGGAATTGGCACTGAACAAGATATCAGTAAGCGGCGGTATGACAAAATCATCGTCATGACCGATGCGGATGTCGATGGATCCCATATTCGCACTTTGTTGCTCTGTTTCTTCTATCGGCAAATGTATCAGTTGGTGGCCGCCGGACATGTCTATTTGGCGCAGCCTCCTCTTTTCCAAGTGCGCCGAAAAAAAAATATCTATTACGTGCAGTCGGAGGAGGCGATGAAAACGCAATTGCTGGAGCGGGGGATTGAAGGCGCGGTCTTCGAGACCGAGGATGGTCGACAGATCCAAGGCGAGGAAATGGCGGCGCTCTGTCGCACTCTGGCGTCCATGGAAGAAGCGTTAATCGCGCTGGAACGGCGGGGCATTAAATTGCGGGAGCACGCCGAACGAGGTGATCCCGAAACCGGAAAACTGCCCGTCATGCATGTTTTCCTGGGACTCGACGAGTTTTGGTTTCCGGGACGAGTGACGTTGGAAAAATTCCTCAAGGAACAAGAAGCCCGAAGCGGCGTGGAATTCTCCGTGGACAGCGCGGATGACGGCGATTCCGACGAGGAAGACGGAAAACGCATGAAATTGCAGATCACGGAACTGCATGAGGTGAGAACCATTAACGCGGGCTTGAACGAACTTGCACAGCTCGGTTTCGACATTCATTCCTTGATTCCGAAGGAACGGACCGGCGTGGAAGAGCCGCGGTACGTGCTGCGGCGCGGCGAGGTGACCACGGACCTGGAAGACCTGCGCGGCCTGCTCCCCGCCGTGCGATCGGCCGGGGAAAAAGGTTTGCACGTGACGCGATTCAAAGGGTTGGGTGAAATGAACCCGGACGAGTTGCGGGAGACCACCATGAATCCGGAAAATCGCACCATGGTGCAAGTCTCCATGCGGGATGTCGGAGCCGCCGACGAAATGTTCCGCGTACTGATGGGAGACAAGGTCGAACCTCGCCGCGAGTTCATCGAAAAACACGCGCTCGATGTCCGCAACCTGGACGTGTGACGGGTTTTTGCTTCGTTGCTTGGTTAAGGCCGCCCCCACTGAGCATCTGTTGCCCAAACGCTTCACGGTGTTCGCCGCCATACCTCAAGGCCGGAGAAATTCGCATCGCCATCTCGGCTTGTGATGTGGATGTCGCCATCTTCGATATCTACGATCCAGGGGCCGAGCCGTCGCCACTCACCAGGCGAGCCGCTTTGGTAGCGCCGCACGTCTTCGCCCTCTAGCGCGATTGTGAACGCCGTAGGACCGGTTTCTTCCCATACGTAGGCATAAACGGCGTACGTGCCTTGGGGCACCGACTTGAGCGTCAGGCGTGCATTGTGCCCCCAACCAAATCCAGTTAGCAACCCCTCGACTTTGAGGTCACAGGAATAGAGCAGGAATCGGACCATTGACTGCCGGTCGTCCGGATCGCCGCCGATGTCAGTCATCACGACGAAGCGCGGCTTCAAATCGTCGTCAAGCGAAAGAGGACCAGCGGCGCTCACCATTCCAACCACACACATCCAATTCAATAGTGCCAAAAATGTTTTCCAGTGCATCGCCCGTCCTTTCATGAAGAAGCGGCAAACGTTTTCTCACCTGAACCAGAGCACTCGATCCGTCGCTGCAAATGTCCCCTGGATCCGTCGTTGTTTAAACGCAAGGCCAGAGTCACTCGACCAAGGGTTTGATTCGCAACGCCCTTCGTCAGCAGCCGGTGGCCCGCGGAATCAACCGACTAGTTTACAAATCTTCTCTGCCCTAAAAACCGATTTCGATGGGCAAAGAATCCGGAAGATGCTACCCGTCCAGACGCTTGATTTTCGGCAGCCTTTCTAATCTAACGTACACAATCGGTCATTCCCTCTCAAGCATGCATTGCGCTTGGACCATCCTGTGGGGTTACGGGACGCGGGAAGAATGACTTCGGTGTCTCGACCGCGGAAAAGGTATCAGGAACGAATGGGTATTTAGCAACGCTACCGTTGCTGCTCCGTTTTTCTCCTTGACGTGCGACACGTCCGCGATCTGATCGCGGATTTCTTTTGTCTCGGCCAGGCGACCGCTCTGGTTGCGTCCCCACTAGTCGGTAGAATGGAGCATGGAATGTACTCGTTACCGTCTTCATATGGGAGATTCAATCGATGAGCCGGATCAATCGCCGCTTGTTCCTGAGGGGGGCTGCCGCGGGAACTGGAATCGCCGTGATGGCAACTGGCCGTTGCGTGAAGGCTTAGCCAGGGACGAACAGATGGATTTGCAGCGTGAGTTGCCGGCGGCAACGGGTGTGATTGATATACAGACGTTCCTGCAAGCCTTGATCGAAAT
>JBNJEM010000464.1:0-6392 GCA_051745935.1 Planctomycetota bacterium | reverse complement strand
TCGGATATAGTCAGGGTCGCGTGCGAAACGCGGGCAGATCTCATGAACCTGGGGAGGTGAACGGACGCCTGGCCAAAACCGCCCGGCGGGCGGTAAGCCAGTCCGATCACGGCCCCGCAGCTAAAGGAGACTGCCATGGTTTCTTATGCACGTCGTAGACTGTTGGGGGAGGACGGAGCTCGCAGAGGGACCTTTCACTGCACCACGCGCTGCGTTCGCCGCGCGTTTCTTTGTGGCCAGGATCCGCTAACCGGCCAGGATCCAGGAAGCGAATCGGACTCACGACCCGATGAGTCGTCGTCCCCTTCGCGTCGCGGTAGTCGAATTCGATGACCAAATCATCCGGCTGATGCATGGCTCGCTGGACCGTATGTTTCACGTGCCACCTCCGTCATTCATGGTCGAACGGCTAAGTCTGCCTTCATTATCGGAGGGGGCTTGACACGTCTGGTCACGCCTTTCGCGCCGCCCAGGGTGCCGCATCGCACCATTCGGACTACCGGTCCGGCCCATAAGCCAGTCAAGCGCTCGCCGCACGGTCCGCCGGCACCTTGACGATTCGACGAAATGCGCGTACTATGTCCACTGGCAGTGGACATAGAGTGCACAAAATCAGGCGGGGCGGGAGTCGTGGAGAATGGTGGAAACGGCCCAATTACGGCAGCGCCTGGGGCGGGACGTCTTTGATTACCAGCAATTGGTTTCATGTCTGTCGCACCTGAGCAAACCTCGGGACAAGATCAACAGGCTGCTGAACAGGGGCGACGTCGTGCGCATCCGCAAGGGGCTCTACGTGTTCGGGCCCGCGTATCGTCGCGATTCACTCGCTCGCGAACTGCTGGCGAACCTGATTTATGGTCCCTCGTACATCAGTTTGGAGTATGCGTTGAGCTATTGGGGGCTCATCCCTGAACGAGTATCCACGGTGACTTCAGTTGCTTTGGGGCGGTCTCGCAAGTTCGACACGCCCTTGGGCGCATTCACCTATCGCTCGCTCTCGCCAGCAAGTTATGCGGTGGGCGCGGATCTGGTGGAATCTCCAGTGGGGAATTTCCTGATCGCCTGTGCGGAAAAGGCGTTGGCGGATAAGGTCTGGACCGACAAACGGTTCACTGGAACACGGCTGTCGGATTTCCCGGCTTACATCGAAGAAGACCTGCGGATCGACCTGACTCGTCTTGTTGACCGCGATCGTTCCCGCTGCGAGAGGATTCAGAGGGCCTACGGCTCAAAGAAGACTGGTAATTTGTTTCGATTTCTTGATTCGCTTTGAGGTTTTCCGTGCACGATGCCATTCGCAGCATGCTGAATCGATACGATTGTCAGACGCGAGATGACTACGTTAATGCACTGCGGGAGATTCTGCAGAAGGTGGCGCTGTTGGGCCTCTGGCGCGGCAAATTCTTCGAGCACGCCGCCTTGTATGGTGGTACCGCCCTGCGTGTCCTCTACGGCTTGGATAGGTACTCGGAAGATCTCGACTTCTCGCTGTTGCGGCCCGGTGCGACGTTCGATTTGGGCGTATTTGGCGAAGCTCTGCTGCGGGAGATTCGCAGCTTCGGGTTCGAAGTCGAATTTCAGCATAGTGAAAAGCGCACGCGAACCGGCATCGAGTGTGCGTTCTTGAAGGCGAACACCTATCGGCAGTTACTCGTGATCGATACCAGCGACGAGTTACTTCGCGGACTTCCGACGGGCAAAGTGCTGAAAACCAAGCTGGAGGTGGACACCGATCCACCGGGTGGATTTGGAACAGAGGGCAAGTACCTGCTGCAGCCGATACCTTTCGGCGTGCGTGTTTACCGATTGCCCGATCTTTTTGCGGGAAAGCTCCACGCCGTTCTATGTCGGAAATGGCAGAGTCGGGTGAAGGGGCGGGATTGGTACGATCTTGTATGGTACGCAGCTCGCCATCCGCACGTGAATCTTGGGCATCTCGAGACGCGCATGCGCCAGTCGGATGACTATGCCGATGAACAGCCACTTACCCACTCCCGACTGCTGGAGCTCTTGCGGCAACGAATCCTCCAGGTAGATGTCGCGGAATTGCAGGAAGAGGTAGCTCCCTTCGTGCGTGATCCGCAGTCGCTGGAGCTGTGGTCGCGGGAATTCTTCCTACAGGTTATTGAAAAGCTTGAGGAAAGTGGATAGTGCACACTCGACCTTCTGGCGATACTCGACCAGGCGACGCGGATCCTTGCCGAGTTCGCGTGAGATCCTCTCTCGGATATCCCGTGTCGGTTTCAGTCCGGTATCCGTTGAATCAGGCATTAGCCTGACCAATGGTATCAGTCGTGCTGCTTTGCGGGGAATCCACTCAGAATGGTTCTGGGAAGTGCCCGGTCACGAGGACGCCGAAGGGGGGCCGCCCCGTGCGTGGTACACGCATGTGAGCAATAGAACGGTGGCCTGGCAGTCCTAGGGCGACATGAAGGCCGAGTTTGGCACGGCGAGTCTGGTCGGTGTGCCGCGGAAGCAGACCTGATTTCCAGCAAGGGTGCGCGAGCTTCGGCGAGCATTCGGAGAACTGGATGGCCAGTCGAATGGGCGATGCACGGGGGGCGAAGCAATGGCACCGGACGGCAGGTGTATGAAATGGACGAGATCGTGCGGGCCGAATGAAGCAGGTCACGCAATATGAGCCTCGCGCGGCGCACACCGCGAAACGAGGCCGGCATCTCGGTCAAAAAAAAGACGACCGATTGTCAGCCGATTGGGCAGGGCGGTGCGTTGAATGGATCAGTGAACGGTTATGTCGCCCCGAGAACGAACAGCGAACCGGCGAACGTTGGTTACTTGAACACGCGGCGGCTGGCCGTGGTACCCTTCATTTTGGACGTTTCCATCCGCTTCGCCGCCTCGCCCATCGAGGCACGCGAGCCCACGACGTGACAAAACAGCTCGTCGTACCCCCGCACCGTGTCCAACCAAGTCTCTTCCTCGATATTCATCCGATCCAGGATCTCAGCGAGATCCTTCGGGATCGTCGACCGCTCCCCGGACCGGATCAGATGGGCCGTCCAATCGAGCAGGCGCAGGTATGAATCGAACGAGATCGGTAGAATCCCCATGTCGGACGCTCTCCGTCCGGTGCGGGACGTGCAGCAGAGCGTCTCGGTCGCCTGGCTCTCCGGCCGCAGCGTCAACTCGGCCATCCTGCCCACCGCCTCGCGCATCGCGAACAAGGCCACCATTCACCCCCGATTGGCCCTCCTTCACCACTGCCCAGGGGCAGGCCATTGAGTACGGCGCCAAAGCCTGCCCGCGCACCATCGACATCCTCAACCGCCACGGGGGGGTAACCATCGGCCCGCGGTACACCGACGACGACGTGGCCGACGTGATTAAGATCATCCGCAAGGTGGCGGCGCACTTTGCGGTGTGACAGTTCGCGACCATGAACACCCTATGGAATACCACAAGCCCGGTGAATCCTGGCTTGTGGCGGCATCCGACGTCGACTGGCGAGTCGAGCCGGTGCTTTGCCCCTGGCCCGCGCATCGCGACGCCGGGGCCGTGGTAAAGACCCGTGAGAACGACGACGGCAATGAATAGCACATTCGGCGATACGGCGCACAACTGTTTGCGTGTCAACAGGGACAGCGCAAGCGCACCAATGCCCAAAACGGTGACGCCCAACACGATCTTCCCATCGCCACAGATGCCTGTCATACCGCCGGCAGCGAAGTTGATCCAGTTGAACAATGGAGACAGAGCAAGCATCAGCAGACCAACCCCACCTACGCCCAAGGCGATGATGTTCGACAAACTAAAATCCTCACCGGCCGTGGGCTGTTGGTGCTTAGTTGAGGGCTGCTTTGGCCTCTGCTTCGGACCTGCTTTTGGTTCGATGGTGGCCGCGCGAGGGGGCCCGGAAAGCGGCGGCGCGTCGGGAAAGTTGAGACCTTTGACCTTTTCAGCCCGGACCCAATGTGTTCGATCTTCAGAAACCAGATCCTGCCGTTTCAAACGTTCAGTGGCGGCCTTGTGGCGAAGTTGACTGGATGAGAAAGGGCCGGTTTGCTGTCCGGAGACACAATCTCTTACGTAATATTGGCTCATGCCCTTGCTCCTGGTTACAGCATGGTTTCGAGCTTAGCAACACGTCGCATTGGTCTTCGTTGTGTCCAGGCTTGTCGCCCTTTTTGCAGTAGTATACAGTTCGTTTATTCACCGATTCCGAGCCGACGGCGGCTGGATGCGAGGTCCCCTGGGGCCGTGGTTTTGGTCCGGTGGTGGGAAAACGCTCATGTGGAGCAGGTGGTTGTCCACTTCCAGGCCCTGGCCGAGCAAATTGGGGGCGTTGAACCGTAGGTCGCGGCCGAGCGCGACGGCGTCGAACGTGTCGCAGGTTTGCGCGGCGACGTGCTGGAGCAGCATGTTGGCTGCTTTTTCGGAGAATGGTTTGTCGGGCGAGCCCTGGGCCGACTCGGCGTCCATCGCGTAGCTTGCCACCAGTCGCGGCCAGATCACCTCCAAGGTCGAAGGCGAATCAAAGGCGTCCAACGCCACGAACCGGCCCGAGACGGCGGCTACAACACCGCAGACGCCCTCGGGATAGGTCAGGGCCTCATGGTATTGCTCCAGGTCCTTTTCGCGCGTCGCCACGGCGTCGGACATGGCGCGAGTCGGTGCCGCGGCGTGGCAGGCGTCCAGCTGCTGGCCTACGCTCGCCCACACCGCACCCTGATCACTGGCCGCCTTGCCCTCGGCCCGCAAATTCTCTTGTACGTCGCGGCTCTTTTGTCCACGCAGGCTACTCGGGGAATATATTTCAGGCGGTTGGATTTTTCCGGGTGGAAAGCGGCCCGGCGCAAGCCGTCCTCCCGTTGGTCGGACTCGCGGCGGAGAAAATCATCCGCGACCAGTATAATTCCCGCTCTTGAACTTGCGGCTGGTGTGGCTCCATCGTCCCTCCTCGACGCAGGATACCGGAACCTTCGTCCGCGATTTGGGCGGCAACAGCACGCTGGTGTTCATAATCCGGTTCTGCTTGGCCCCCTGGAACTCCTCGCCGTCAATCAATAGAACCGGCCGGTCGGCGTCGTTCACCGCCAGCAGCTCCGGCACACTGCCGGACTCGCTGGCCTCAGTTACCGAAAGCACGCCGGCCTCGATCGCCTCGAAGGCCAGCAGATAGTTCTGGTACCGCCACCGAGGCGGCTCCTGTTTCAGCGGCACCAGCGTGAGGTTACGGTGCCCAACCGGGGGCCTCGGCTGCCAGGCCAGCATCACGTCGCTCATCAACGTCGTGGTCATGGCTCTCCCTTTCTGAATTGCGTGGTCCACATACAGCCTAAGCCCAACCCATGACAGAACGTGTCATACCTGAGCAAAAAACTCCGATTTCGGGGCCGCGGTGAACTTTGGGAAATGGCCCATTCCTTCTTGCGGATGCTCGACCCGTAAACGAGATGACGGGACCCCTGCACCATTTTCACAAGTAGCCGTTCACGATTGGCAGCAGAAAAGCCGCCAGTATTCGTTGATGAACGCTTCTGATAAGGTAGACTGAAGACCGAACCGCATGGGTGGAAGAAGGGAATATCGAATATCGAGCAAGGAATTTCGAATGATGAAGTTCGGCAGAACAGGGAGCAATGTGCGTGAACGATAAGCTCTCTGGCGTTTGTGTCCTTCGTGGTTGAAGCAGGACCCCGCCGTTCCATAGAACACGGATGGAAGAGCCCGGCGGACGTTGCCTGTCGAAGAGCGTGTGACGCTATGAAATGCGTCTCTCGAAAGAATTCGGTTTCCCAATTTATGCAACGCTGAGATAGAAAGGCTTAGGCCCCATGGGATTCCGTTTCTTTCGGCGCATGAAGATCGCACCCGGTGTGAGCCTGAACTTCAGCAAGTCGGGGGTTTCGCCGTCGTTCGGCGTGCGAGGGGCTCACGTGACGCTGGGCCGGCAGGGCGTGCGGAAGACGGTTGGCATCCCCGGCACGGGATTGTTCTACACCGAAGTCAGCGGAAAGACGAGAAAGACCGGGAAAGGCCGATCACGGGATCGCGCCGAGTCGCCTCCGCCCCCGCCCGAACCACAGCACCAGCTGGATCTGGGATTCTTCGAACGCCTGTTTACGCCAAAGGCGGAACGTTCCTTTGTCGATGGGTGCAAGGCATATGTGGAAGGCAAAAACCGGAGTGCCTCCCAGGAGCTCCGCGCGGCGGCTCATCTTGCCGATGGCGCGTTTCTGGCCGGTTTTCTGGCGATGAACGACCAGCGACTGGACGACGCAATCTGGCTCCTGAAACAAGCCTTGGCCAAGCATCGCACACTGGGGCGGCATTTCGACAAATACGGCCTGACCGTCGAGCTGGCTCTCCCCATCACCGAGTTCGTGGTAGCCCACATCCGCCCCTGCCGGCGCGGCGTCTTGCTGGGACTC
>JBNJEM010000463.1:0-6402 GCA_051745935.1 Planctomycetota bacterium | reverse complement strand
GCGCGGCGTCTTCCGTTTCTTCATCCGTGGGTCCGTCCTGCCATCCGTGGGCCTATCATGGCACCTGGCGCACCGCTGATGATCGTCACGGCGTGGGTGGGGAGATGTTCAGTGTTTGAAACGAGGACGCACGGGCCTTGGTCATAACTTGGTCCGCGCGAGACCAGAGGAGGGGTATTTGTTCACTATATGGGCTCCTAAGAAGGGTCCGCCATTTTACCCTATTGAAGCCCCAAACCTGGACTTTTCCAAACCAATTCATGCCGACACTGCTAGCATCCACCGGACTTACGACCGAGGCCACCCGCGACCCATGCGGTAAAGCTAGGCGTTCTAGTTCACCCAATTTCCGGTCTTCGTGTCTTCGAGGGATGAGACGTTGTGTTCAGACAGCTGGACCGTGCAGTGACCGCAGGTATCGTGGTTGCCGTTTGGGGCGGAGGAATCCTCGCCGGCGTGCAGCCCGCAACCGCAGCCCGGCGAGCGTTCTCCCAAATACTTATCCGCCAGCAGCTGAACGATCATCCACATGCCCAGGACGACGAATACCCCCGCCACCGCGACTAGGATTGTTCCCATCGTGTTACCCTCCCAAACCGGCGAAGCCCATGAAGGCCAACGAGAGAATTCCGGCCAGCATCAATGTGAGTGCCGCGCCCTTCACGGGGCTGGGCAGATCCGCCAAGTCGAGTTCTTCACGAAGCCCGGCCATGATGGTCAAGGCCAGTGTGAACCCGGCGCCGGCTCCGAATGCGTAGACAATGCACTGCAGGAAATCGTAGCCTTTCTGCGTTTGGAACAAGGCGACCCCGAGAATGGCGCAATTGGTGGTAATAAGGGGCAGAAAGATCCCCAACGCCTGGAATAACGCGGGACTGGTTTTCTTAATGAACATTTCGACTAACTGCACCGCCGAGGCAATGACGGCAATATAGCAAATCAATCGCAAGTAAGGGGCATCGACCCAGGGAAGGTTCAGTACCACGTTGATCCCGTAGGCGCACATCGAGCTGACGAGCATGACGAAAATGACGGCCAGCCCCATGCGGAGGGCGGTTTCTCGTTTGGCTGAAACCCCCAAAAAGGGACATATCCCGAGAAACAGGCTGAGCACGAAGTTATTGACGAAGCACGCATCGAGGAAAATGAACAGCAGCGAATCGGCTTCCATTGGGCATCTCCTTTAGGCCTTCTCATGGGCGCTTCGAGCGGAACGTTCCCGGAACCAGTTGAAAACGAGCAGCCAGGTTCCCAACACGAAAAACCCGCCGGGAGGCAACAGCATGACCGACCAAGGTTCGAATTGCGGCCCGAAAATGGAATACCCCAACAGCGTGCCGCTTCCGAGTGCTTCCCGAACCACCCCGAGGCAGAGCAGCGCGAGCGTAAAACCAGCGCCCATGCCCAAGGCATCGACGATGGCGCTGCGAACGGAGTTCCTTGAGGCGAAGGCTTCCGCCCGTCCAAGAATCATGCAATTGACGACAATCAGCTGGATAAACGCGCCGAGACTGGCGTATAGCTCCAAGCTAATGGCCTGGATGGCGTAGTCCACGATGGTGACGAACGTGGCAATGATGACGATGTAGGTGGCAATCCGGACCTGCTTGGGGATGAAGTTTTTGAGCAAGGAGACGAGGGTGCTGGAGCAGACCAGCACGAACGCGGCGGCGAGGCCCATGGCGAGGCAGTTGGCCACGGTATTGGTTACCGCCAAAGTAGGGCACATGCCCAGCAACATGACGAACACGGGGTTCTCTTCCCACAAACCGCGCAGAAATGTGTTGGCGTCCGAGGGCGCGTGGGCTTGAGGTTCGCTCATGGCGCCGCCTCCTTGAGTTCGTCCAGATGGTCGTGCACGAAGGGCAGCATTTCACGGGTGTTTTGCTGGATCGCATTGACGACGGCTTTTGACGAAATGGTGGCCCCGGAGATCCCCTCCACCTGCCACGGCTCGGTCTTCTCGCCCCTTTTGACAAAGGTGATCGGATGTGCCAACGCGTCCCCGGTGGCGTTCATGTTCGCGTCCAGGTTGGTGAACTTACCCAAAAACGGTTCTTCGGAGATGCGGTCTCCGAGTCCGGGGGTTTCCTTGCTTTCGAGTACCGTCAAGCCGGTAATGACTTCCTGGTCGGGGTCATAGCCGTAGAGCACCCGGATCGGGCCCCCATACCCTTGTTCGCTGGCCTTCAAGGCCACCCCAAGCATCTTGCCGTCCTCACTCCAACCGGTAAACAATCGTGGCTCTGCCGCGGACTGATCCGTGACGCGTTCGAGCGTCCCCGGGCCGGTGGTTTCGAATGGCACCTGTTCGCTGGCACCTGGAATCACGGTGAACACGGCCTGCCGGAGCGCTTGCTCCCGATTGCGTTGGATGATGTCGTAGGTGCCCTGATATACCAGCGCCAGGAGAACGCCCGAGATCGTGGCGACCGTGCCCAGGGTCCCGATCATCGCGCCGCTCGTGGGCATTTTGGACTGTCGCGTGGTCGCGTCCTTCGCTTCGCTCATGATCGCCGCTCCTCCGTGCGTTCGCCGCCGCCGATGCGCGCGACGCGGCGGACCTTCGCGGCGAGGTTCGCCAGGTGTTCCCCCTTGCGTTTCCCGCCGTGGATGCGTGGCTGGGTCGCGTGATTGAGCAATGGAACCATGGCGTTGCCCAACAGGATCGCGTACACCAGGCCCTCGGGCAAACTGCCCGTGAGGCGGATCAACGCCGTGACGACACCGATGATCGCACCGTAGATCCACACGCCAGCCGGGGTGACCGGAGACGTGACCATGTCCGTGGCCATGAACACGGAGCCAAGCATCAGGCCTCCCGCCAAGAGCATGAACAGGGGCGGCGGATAGGTTTGCGGATCAAACAGGTGGAAGATCGTCGTGACCACAAACACGCTGCCCAACACACCGACGGGAATCCGCCAATCGAGCATCTTCCGCGCCGCCAGGTAAACGCCACAGACAAGGACCACCACCGCCGATGTTTCGCCGACGGACCCCGCCACGGTTCCCGTGAACAGCTGCAACGCATCGGGGGCTTCTGCAGGGTCTCCGAACTTCATCAATGACAGGGCCGTGGCGCCGGAAAACCCATCGACCGCCGCCCGTTCCACGTACTCATCCACCGGTGGCGGTGTCATGAACGGCCACGCCAGCGTCGAGGGGATGCAAGTGGTGAACCGGCCCACCGCCGCCGGCGGCGTCCACGTCGTCAGAGCGACCGGAAAGGCGGTTTGTAGAAATGCCCGTCCGACCAAGGCTGGGTTGAACACATTGAAGCCCAGCCCGCCGAACAGTGTCTTTCCGAGTCCGATGGAGATCACGCCGCCGACCACTGCCATCCACAGCGGCAACCCGGGGGGCAGCGTCAAGGCCAGTAGCATTCCCGTGACCACGGCACTGCAGTCGCCGAGGGTGGATTCCTTGCCCGAAACCCTGCAGAAAAACCACTCGGCGGCCACGCAGGTTAGGGGCGTGACGGTCACCAGCAACAGCGCGCTGAGGCCGAACATTAACACCGAAATCGCCACCACGGGCACCAATGCGTAGATCACGTGCCGCATGATGGTTTCGGTGCTCAAGCCGCCCTTGATGTGCGGCGAACTCAAGACCGCTATCGGTTGGGCGTCCGAACTCACGACTTCGCCTTCCTCTCGCGATTCTTGGCCTTGGCCATACGAAAGTATTGGACCAACGGAATGTGCGACGGGCAGATGAACGTGCAACTTCCGCACTCGAAGCAATCGTTCAAGTGGTATTCCTTTTCCAACACCTCGTATTCCTCCTTTCGGGACAAGCTTCCCATGCGGGATGGATTGAGAAAAACGGGGCACGCCTTGAGACACTGCCCGCAGCGGATGCAGGGATGGACTTTTCGGATCCGCGCACGCACCTCATGCTCGGTAAACACCAAGATGCCACTGACGCCCTTGATCAGCGGGACATCGAGCGAGGCGATCGATTGCCCCATCATCGGCCCCCCGAGGACCACTTGCCGCGCGTCCTGGGAAAGACCTAGTTGCTCCAGCACGAACCGGACCGGTGTACCGGTGGGCACGATGTAATTGCCGGGCTGCTCGATCCCGGCACCACTCACCGTAATGCCGCGCTCAATCAGCCCCTCTCCTCGCGGCAGCAGCCGTCCCAATTGCGCGAGCGTCGCCACGTTGAACACCGCGGCGCCGGCATCGTGGGGCAAGCCGCCCGAGGGGACTTCCCGTCCCGTCAGGGTGTTGATGAGCATTTTTTCCGCGCCCTGCGGATACTTCACTTGTAACGCACGCACCTCAAGGGGCAGGTCCCGAGGTTTGCCAGCCTCCAGGGCCTGGATGGCATCCGATTTGTTTTCCTCGATGCCGATGATCGCTCGCTCCGCTCCGGTCCCGCGCAACGCGATTCGCATGCCGGCAAATAAATCCTCGCCGCGTTCCAGCATCAGCCGGTGGTCCGTGGTCAAGTACGGCTCGCATTCGCAGCCGTTGGCAATCAGAGTGTCGACATGCTTTCCCTCTGGAATCGCCAATTTAACATGCGTTGGGAATGCCGCGCCCCCTAACCCAACCATGCCCGTGCGCTGAACCGCCTCCACCAAGTCGCTCCCGGACAGCGAAAACGCGTCCCGCGGCTCGCCCACGGCGGTGGTCTGGTCGGCTTCCGGGTCCGTTTTCAAGTGGATCGCCGGCCCCATGGCGCCATTGGCCAGCCGTGCCAGATCCACTTTTTCCACGGTCCCCGTGATCGGCGAGTGCATGGGGACGGATACGAAACCGCCTGCTTCGGCGATTAATTCCCCCCGCGTCACCGCTTGTCTTTTCTTGACAATTGCCCTTGCGGGAGCCCCGGTGTGTTGGGAGAGCGGGATGACCAGCTTTTCGGGGAACGGCAACCGAACCGTCTCCTTGGTCTCGGTCACCTCTTTCCGGTCCGGGGGATGCACCCCATGGCGGAATGTGCGGGCTTTGTCCCGTGTTCCTTGACTCATGGTTCCTCGACTCTTTGTCGCTGACTTCCGCGTCGCTGACTTTCGCGTCGCCCACTTCCGTGTCGCTGATTTCCGCTCCCCCCCCCTGCCCTGCCCTATTGGCTCGCGACCGGCTTTGAATCGTCGGCAGCGGCTGTTTTGAGGCCGGCCTGCTTGGCCTTTTCACCTACAATGATGCCTCCGCCGGCGTCAAACCAGACAATGGCGGCGGTGGGACATCGCTGGATCGCGTCCACCGTGGCCTGATCGTTCTTCTGGTAATCGATTTGGGCCAGATTGTCGACGATTTCAATCAACCCTTCCGGCGCGTCCTTTTTGCACAACCCGCATCCAATACAAGCGACACTGCACTGCGAACGGGCGGTCTTGCCGGGCGCCTTGTTCTTGCAGGCGACCCAGAGTTGACGGTCCACCGGGTGCAGGGAAAACAGGTCCCGGGGACACGCCTCAACACAGTTTCCACAGGCGGTACACTTCTCTTCAAGGACCACCGGCAAATGCTGCTCGCTCATCACGATGGCCTCGAAGGGACAAGCGGCCATGCAGTCGCCGTATCCCAGGCATCCCCATGGACATGCCTTGCCCCCGCCGGAAACTAGATCCGCCGCTCGACACGTTTCGATCCCTGCATACGTGGCCTCGCCACGGGCCACATCCACGCCGCCGGCGCAGGCCAGCCGAGCGATCCGTTTGACGCTCTCTTTCGCCTCAATCCCCAATAGCGAGGCAATCGTGGTGACTTCCTCCGGCGAACAGACCGGACAGGCCCGCGGCTCTTCCCAACCCGCCACGAGATTCTCCGCCATCGCCCGGCACCCCGGATATCCACACGCGCCGCAGTTCGCCCCCGGCAACAGGTCCTCCACCTCGTCAATCCGCGGGTCCTCATGGACGTGCAGCGTCTTGTTGGCGACCGCCAAGATCGTGGCCAGGCCAACGCCCAACACCGCCATGATGCCGCCCGCAATTAAAAGTCCGTGTAACATGTGTCCAATTTGTATGTCGAAAAAAATGCCTAGTCGCGGATGACTTTATCCGCCGCGAGTCCGACCAACGGGAGGACGGCTTGCGAGGGGCAGCTTTCCATTCGGACAAATCCAACCGCCTGAAATAATAGCGGTCGGGGATGACTTTATCCGCCGCGAGTCCGACCAACGGGAGGACGGCTTGCGAGGGGTAGCTTTCCATTCGGACAAATCCAACCGCCTGAAATAATAGCGGTCGCCCGTCCGACCCCCGAGAAGCCCGGATGGTACCAAGCGGCTCAGCTACGCCGCGAATCCGTCCCCCGCACGGGCAGTCTTCTACCGGATGCCGCAGACCGTGGATTCACTTGCCATTTCCAACGCCACCTTCCCCATATCTTTAATCTGCTACGTGATTCTAGGCAATAGCCCTCCACCATACCACACCGGGGC
>JBNJEM010000462.1:0-6419 GCA_051745935.1 Planctomycetota bacterium | reverse complement strand
AATCGTCCTGTCTTGTAATCGTCCTGTCTTGTAATCGTCCTGTCGCTCCTTTCCAGAGGAGCCTCTGCTGATAGCCTAGCCGCGAGTCCGCCGCGGGCCAACCGAGGGGGGGCCGTGATTGGGGGCTCCAGGGGCGGTTGCTGCGTTGAACAGTCAAAAAGTGTATGATAGCGAGTCACTGGAGTTGCCGCGCGATATCGCGATGGACATCGGGCATTTGATCGGAAACACCCGTCTTTTTGGGGCAAGATTTGGAGTCAATGAAAATGAGATATGTCAGAATTTCGATTATTGTGTTGTTGTTGGTCCTGATTACCGTGTTCGCCGTTCAGAATCGCAAATCGGTTGAGGTCTCATTCCTGGTCTGGTCCGTGAAAGCCCCTCAGGTCTTTATCATCGTGGGAATGTACGTACTCGGCATGGTCACGGGGTGGGGCCTGGTGGAGTTGTTGAGGCGGGCGGTTCGCAAGTAGTGTTGGGGCAACGAGTGTTGCGTTATCCGCCCGGCGGGCCCAGGTGAACTATTCGGACTCAAGTTGGAACAGTACACTTGAAACTAGGATGCAGGTGGGTGCAGAAAAGGTGTGCAGAAAAGGTGTCAGGAACCGTTTTTCTTGACATGAGCGACCAACGGGAGCGCACCATCCCTGTGCGGTGTCCGCATTTGGTTGGCGGCCCTGCCGCCTTACGATTGGATATCATTGGGACAGCGCCACCTTGGCTGAACCGATGAACGGGACGCGTTTTACTCGCAAGTGTTAGCCCAACGGGCCCTGGCGTGGTGGGCATGCACCGGAAACGTAATATGGACAGAGGGCTGGGAGGGATCAAAGCTGTTTTCCCCTATGATTTCGGATTTTTTAGCGCAAGAGTGATCCATGGAAACGATGCCACCATCCGAAGACATTTTGTATTCAACGCCATCCGACCAGACGTCGGTGACGGATGATGAGCGGATCAGCGAGATTGTTCCGTTACCGCCTCCCGCGCACTTGATCCGCTTTTTCCCGATTCAAGGGACGCCTGCCGAGAGCCTGGTCGTTAAGACTCGCGAACGGGTGAAACGGATTTTGCGCGGAGAATCGGACCGGCTGCTGGTGGTCATTGGCCCGTGTTCAATCCACGATCCGGACACGGCCGTGGAATACGCGGAGCGTTTGGTGGCGGTCCGCGAGCGGCTGGCCGAGGAGCTGGAAATCGTGATGCGAGTTTACTTCGAGAAACCGCGCACGACGGTTGGGTGGAAAGGGCTCATTAACGATCCTTACCTTGACGACACATTTCGCATCAATGAAGGGCTGCGCATCGCGCGGGACGTTTTGTTGCGGATCCAGGAGCGGGGGGTTCCGGCGGGCTCGGAATTCCTCGACACCATTTCACCGCAATACATCGCCGATCTCATCAGTTGGGGCGCGATCGGCGCGCGAACCGCCGAATCCCAGGTTCATCGCGAGCTGGCGTCTGGACTCTCGGCGCCGATCGGCTTCAAGAACGCGACCGACGGCAATATCGATGTTGCCGTGGATGCCATCGTGGCCGCCGGCCATCGGCATCACTTCCTTTCGATTCACAAGAACGGCCAGGTTGCTATTGTCAGAACGCGGGGCAACAATGACTGCCACCTCATCCTGCGCGGCGGTCAAACCACGAACTACGACGCGGGCAGCGTGGCCAGCGCCCACGCCGCGCTGGCCAAGGCGGGCCAGCCCGAACGGGTCATGATCGATTGTTCGCACGCCAACACGAATAAGCAGTACCAGCGGCAGGTCGTCGTGGCCGATGCCGTTGGCGAGCAGATCGCGCGAGGGGACCAACGGATTATCGGGGTGATGGTCGAATCGCATCTGCGTGGCGGACGCCAAGATCTGGTGGCCGGACGCCCGCTCGTCCGCGGCCAAAGTATCACGGACGCCTGTCTCGGTTGGAAAGATTCCGTCACGCTGCTCGAGTCGCTGGCCGAACGCGTGCGGCAGCGTCGCGACCGGCGCCGCCCGGCGGCGGAATAGACTTCATACCGGTCGCGGATGACTTGGTCCGCCGCGAGTCCGACCAACGGGAGGAGGGCTTGCGTCGGGCGGCTTTCCACCCGGACGAATCCGACCGACTGAAGTATAGGTAACGGTTTAGCCGGTCGGCGCACGTCAGGCTTTGCTCGCCTGACAGCCGTGAATCCGGCGACTCGGGGCGAAATCCTCTGTCAACCGGCGCCGGTCCGGAACGGCTGGCATGCAGGGCTTCCAATCGTATAAAGTGTCACGAGATTGTCATAGGCAGCGAGGTGTGGGTATTACATATGCGGTCCCAAGATTCAGATGTCCAAGATTCGGCTGTTTGGGAACGAGGCGACGACTCGGCGCGGTTGACGGAAGCGACGCTGGCCGAGGCTCAACGGATCGCTCACGTCGGTAACTGGGATTGGGACATTGAATCCAATGTTCTCTGTTGGTCGGACGAGGTCTACCGGATTTTCGGTTTGGAGCCCGGCCAATTCGGGGCCACCTATGAAGCATTCTTGAATGCCGTCCATCCCGAGGATCGAGGACTCGTCAAGCGCTCCGTCGACGACGCGCTGAACCGCTGCATCCCCTACGGGATCGACCACCGGGTGGTTCGTCCGGATGGCTCGGAGCGAATCGTGCACGAGCGGGCGGAAGTCACCTTCTCCGAGACGGGCAAGCCGATCCGGATGCTCGGAACCATTCAGGATATCACGGAGCGCAAGCGAGCGGAATTAGCCTTGGAGGCCAGCGAAGCCACCTTGACGGCGATCTTCCAAAGCGCCCCGGTGGCCATGCTCCTGATGGATCGGGATCGGCGCGTGGAGCGGATGAACCGGGTGGCCGAGGAGCTCGTGGGGGCGGAGACCAAGGAGAGCGAAGGCGTTGCATTTGGCAACATTCTTCGCTGCGTGCATGCCCTGGAGAAGGCCGAGGGCTGCGGTTGCAGTTCCTTCTGCAGCCGGTGTCTCGTCCGATCCATTGTCCAAGACACATTCGACGCCGGGCGGGGCTATCGCAATGTTGATTTCACAACCACCGTGGATCGGGACGGGGGCCCCCTCGCGACGCACCTCCGGGTCTCGGCGGCGCCCATTGAGCTGCGGGACGCTCGAAAGGTGCTGGTATGCATGGAAGACATCACCGGCCGCAAACAAGCGGAACTGGATTTGCAACAGGCCTTCACGGAAATCGAATCGCTGAAAGACAAGCTGCAGCGGGAGAATATCTGCCTGCGCGAGGAAATCCAACTGCGCTATGAACACGAAGAAATCGTGGGAAGCAGTGCCCCCATCAAGGCCGTCATGGCGCAGGTGGAGCAAGTGGCCGACACGCCCGCCGCCGTCCTCCTGCAGGGCGAAACGGGGACTGGCAAGGAGCTGTTCGCCCGGGCCATTCACAAGCTGAGTCCGCGGCGGGACGCGGCCATGGTTACCGTGAATTGCGCGGCCCTGCCCGCAACCCTGATGGAAAGCGAACTCTTCGGACGCGAGGCGGGCGCCTACACGGGAGCCCTGTCGAAACAAATCGGCCGTTTTGAAATGGCCGACGGATCCACGCTCTTTTTGGACGAAGTCGGCGAACTGTCCATGGAACTGCAGGCCAAACTGCTTCGAATCCTCCAAGAGAACACCTTTGAGCGGTTGGGGAGCTCGGAAACGATCTCCGTCGACGTGCGAATCATTGCCGCCACGAATCACAATCTGCGGCAAGGCATCCAAAACGGCACGTTCCGTGAAGATCTCTTCCATCGCTTGAACGTCTTTCCCATCGCCATTCCCCCACTGCGGGAACGAACCGAGGATATTCCCTTATTGGTATGGGCGTTCGTCAAGGAACTCGGCGCGCGGATGGGCAAGGCGGTGGACACAATCCCTCGCAAAGTGATGCAGGACATGCGGAGTTACCCGTGGCCGGGGAACGTCAGAGAACTGAGAAACGTGATCGAGCGGTCCATGATTCTCACCAAAGGGTCCACCTTGCAGGTCGACGTCCCCTCGATCTCTGGTTCGTCGGCCGCCAAGCCAATGACATTGGCCGAAGTCGAAAAACAACACATTCTCGATGTGCTGAACAAGACCGGTTGGCGGATTCGAGGGAAAAACGGCGCGGCCGAGATTCTGGGACTCAAACCGACCACCCTGGAATCAAAAATGACAAAACGGGGGATCGAACGGGGAAGATAGAAAGCACCAACCACGTTGGGAGCGGCTCGGACATGCCTTCGGCATTTTTCGGAGGGTGGCACTTTCCCGAGCGAGCGGCAACACGCGTTCCATCGCCGGAAAACGCGGATCGCGAGCGGAGCCAGTCATTTCTTTACCGATCCTTGGCCATCCGCTGAAGGCCCCCCTGGCATTTTCCATCGTTTTGGACGCCCCTGGCGATTACACTTGGCTGCTGTCAGGCCGCCTGCTTGTGCCTCCGTGGATTACTTATCTTGTATTCGGGAACGATATGGCGCAGCGACAACAGAAGGCCGGCGTCTTCCCCACGAATCGCTTTCTGCAATTGAGTTATCTGGCCGGCGACTTTCACGTGATTGCGAGCATACGAGGCTACAACGAGAATCTTGTCCTGGGTCGTCTTCAGGTGTTTCTCCCCGTCAACACGCAGTTCTTCACGAAGTCTTTCTCCCGGGCGGCAGCCGGTGAATTCAATGTCGATATCCTCGTACGGGCGCAATCCCGACAACCGGATCATATCCTCGGCCAAACTCACGATGCGTATCGGCTCGCCCATATCCAGCGCGAAGATCTCCCCGCCGTGTCCGAGAATCCCAGCCTGGATGACCAATTGGGACGCTTCGGGAATGGTCATGAAAAACCGGGTCATGTCGGGGTGAGTGACCGTCACGGGTCCCCCTCGCGCAATCTGTTGACGAAAGATGGGCACGACGCTTCCGGCGGAATCGAGCACATTGCCGAACCGCACGGTTACGAACCGGCAATCCGATGTTCGCGCCAGTTCCTGAACATACAGCTCCGCCGCTCGTTTGCACGCGCCCATGACGCTGGTGGGATTCACCGCTTTGTCGGTCGAGATCATCACGAAGGATTGCACGCCAACCCGATCCGCGATATCGGCTAGCAGCTTGGTCGAGAGCGTGATGTTCTTAACCGCCTCGCCGGGATGCCGTTCCATCAATGGAACATGTTTATAGGCCGCCGCATGAAATACGATGCTCGGTCGATATTCCTCAAAAACAGCCGACATGCGGTTCGCGTCGCAGATATCGGCCATGCAGACCTCCAGTCCACTGCCGCCCGCCATCCCCCGAAGTTCATGCTCCAAAAAAAACTGACCGGTCTCGCAACGATCCACGAGAATCAATTGTTTGGGACCGAAGCGAAGCAATTGGCGGCAGATTTCGGAACCAATACTCCCCGCGCTGCCCGTCACCATGATCACCTTACCGCTGATCCATTGGTGCAGTGATTCAAGGTCCAGCTTCACGGGCTCTCGCCCCAGCAGGTCGGTGATGCAAACCGTTCTGGGCTGCAACTTGACGTTGCCGCGGAGAAGCTGGCCGTAGCTGGGTAATACCCGGACCCGAATCCGCCGTCTGTTTCCTTCCTCGACCAATCGTCGAACGTCGCAGCCGGGCAGCTCGCCGGCGGTCGTCAAAACCTCCGACACCCCGTACTTCTCGGCAAGGTCACAGGTTTGATCGATCGTGCCGATCACGGGAACGTCACCGATCCGGGAACCGACCAGGTGTTGATGCCGAGCTACAAAGCCGACCACTTCATAGGACAAGTCCGCGTTCCGCCGCACGTTCCGGAGCAATGATTCATTGGAGTTATTAACCCCGACGATGAACACGGACACTCCTTTCACTTTCAGAAACCATGGCTTCAGAAACCATGGCGGTTTTCGTTCGTCCAGGAGCCTTCCGCTCGCCCTTAACGCCCCCACGGCCAAAATGGTCGTTCCCCAATCCATTAGCAGGATACTTCGAGGCACGGTCAACTGGGGAAACAGAAAATAGTCACCAAGGACGAGCACGGCCGCGCTCACGGACGCCGCTTTCCCCAAAGCGATGAAATCATAGAACGTGACGAACCGACTCCAACCGCTGAACACGCGGAACTGGGCGAAAACAATCACCTTCGTGAGAACCACCCAGCCAACGGTGTTTAGTATTCTTTGTTGTTCGGCGGCCGTGAATTGCCCTTCAAAACGAAGCCAATGGGCTAGCACGTAAATGGCGAAAAACACGACGGCCAAAACAGCAGCACACATGGCCTGCCGGCGTGTCATTGTTGGAATACTGACATGGCCGAAGTTACTGAACATTGCTCTTTGACCTTTTACAGCCCGGTAACCGTTCACGGGCAAAAGACTGATATCCCCGGACGTTCGCACGTCCGTTGCACATGTTTTCACATATTGAGGAAAGGCTTTTCGAGGTGCAAATGC
>JBNJEM010000461.1:0-6431 GCA_051745935.1 Planctomycetota bacterium | reverse complement strand
ACGCGGCGGGCGATCGGGTCGTGTGAGCTTCGTGTCGTTTGGGCCGTCCGGGCCGGATATGCAGGAATTCGTTTCCCGATTGGGCCCGTCAGCGCCCCGCCGATGGGGGGTAGAATGTATGCCCCCCCGCGGGCGGTTGCGGCTACGACTCGGGGCCGAGCGATACCGTTCTTTGCCACGACCAATGGCGAGCGTCCGGGCATGTCCAGTGCCAACGCTGGCTACCAGAATACCGACGTTTCCATTACAAGTATAAGAATAATCTTGCAAGTGACCATCGCGAAGTAGGGACTAAACCGTGGCAACGTACAAAACCAGTGACTTTCGCAAAGGGCTAAAAGTCCAAATCGACGGCGAACCGTACGTGATGATCGAAATGAACTTCGTCAAACCGGGCAAGGGGAACGCGCTTTACAAGTGTAAGTTGCGGAACTTGCTCCGAAACACGGTCCTCGACCGCACCTACAAAGGAGGGGACTCCTTGGAAGCGGCGGATGTGGAAGAGACCGAAGCGCAGTTTCTCTACCGGCAGGGCGATATGTTCGTCTTCATGGACACCGAGACCTATGAACAATATGAACTGTCGTCGGATCAAATCGGCGACAATTGGAAATATCTGATCGAGAATCTCACCTGTTCGGTGCTGCTGTTCAACGGTGTTCCCGTCACCATGACGCCTCCGAACCATGTCCTGATGAAGATTGACGCCTGCGAGCCGGGGGCGAAAGGCGATACGGCGACGAATGTGACCAAGTCGGTGAAAGTGGAAACGGGCGCGGAGTTCCTGGCCCCCATTTTCATCAACGAAGGTGACGTGATCAAAATCGATACGCGCAGCGGGGAATACGTGGAACGGGTGCGGACGTAACGGATAGCCGACACGACCGTTCATCATCCCATCAACAAGGAAAAACATCTCATGTTTCCCCGCGATCCGTTACCCCTGTTGATGCCCCTTGTGGCCGTACTGGTCGCTTTAGTGCCAGTGACCGGACAGGAGCCGACCATGGTTGGCATGAAGGCCGTTCAAGAATACGTCAACCACCCCGATCCAGCCTACGACTGGAACGTGGTGCGGAAACGGCAGACGCAAGCGGGAACGGCCTATGTGGTCGAACTCGCGTCCCAGCGTTGGCGGACGCAAGAGGAGGTGAACCGAACGCTGTGGAAGCATTGGCTGCTGGTGACCAAGCCGGAGACGGTTGCGTTTGACAAAGCCTTCTTGATGATTGGCGGTGGCAGCAACAACGAGAGCGCCCCGTCCGGACCGAGTGACACCGCCTTGCGGCTGGCGGCGGCCACTAAAAGCGTCGTGGCGGAACTGAAAATGGTTCCCAATCAACCGCTGATCTTCCACGGCGACGGCATACGGCGGAAAGAAGATGATTTGATCGGCTATGCCTGGGATCGGTTTCTACGCAGCCATGACAAAACCGTTCAGGGGGATCAGTCAGGAAATCTTGAACGCGGAAGCCAGCTTTCGCCAGGGGCTGTAAAAGCCGGCGACGTCACCTGGTTGCCGCGGTTGCCCATGGTCAAAAGCGCCGTGCGAGCCATGGATTGTGTTGAAGAACTGATGGCAAGCAAAGCGGGTGGAGAAGTTGGAATTGATGGTTTTGTCGTTGCCGGAGGCTCAAAACGGGGATGGACCACCTGGATGACCGCCGTGGCGGATTCCCGCGTCGAAGCGATCGTTCCCATCGTGATCGACGTGTTGAACATCGATCCGTCCATGCGTCACCACGCGGCGGCCTACGGGTTTTGGGCCGAGGCGATCGGTGACTACGTTCGACACGGGATTACCGAACGCTGGAGCGACCCGGCAATGGACCAATTGTACGCCGTTGTCGATCCCTTTCGGCACCGGCGACACCTGTCGATGCCCAAGTTCATCGTGAACGCGTGTGGGGATGAATTCTTTTGTCCAGACTCGTCGCGATTCTATTTCGCGGATTTGCCGGGAGAGAAGTATTTGCGTTATGTTCCCAACGCTGGGCACTCACTAGATGGCACGGATGCGTTGGAGAGCATCACGGCGTTTTATCTGAGTCTGCTCAAGGGGCAGCCCCGGCCACGTTTTGCATGGTCGTTCGAGCCGGACGGCGCGATCCGCGTTGAAACGGAGGATCGCCCCCGCCGCGTTCTACTCTGGCAGGCCACCAATCCCAATGCCCGCGATTTTCGTGTCACGACCATCGGCCGTGCTTTTTCCAGCCGCGAATTGGCGGACCAAGGGGGCGGCGTGTACGTCGGCGAGGTGGCCTCCCCAAAGCAAGGCTGGACCGCGTATCTCGTCGAGCTGACATACGATCTGGGCGGCCCCGTGCCGCTGAAGTTGACAACGGCCGTGCGGGTCACGCCCAATACACTGCCGCACGCCGGGATCGATCCCTCCGAGGTGCCTTCTGAAAGGCGTCGCTCAAAGAGGAACCGGTGAGTCATCGTCATGATCGCGAAAAGCGAGCTTAGAGGCTGTTGCTCAAAGTGTTAGTATTTAGTGGTGTACGCCCGTGCACGGAGCGAGGCATGGATTCTCTAACGTCCACTCAACGTAGTGAACGCATGAGCCGAGTCAAGGCAAAGGACACGAAGCCGGAACTTCGCGTGCGGCGACTGGTTCATGGGCTGGGATATCGCTATCGATTACACAAGCGAAAGCTGCCCGGATGCCCTGATCTGGTGTTCGCGAGTCGACGAAAGGTCATATTCGTTCACGGCTGTTTCTGGCATCGCCATCCGGGATGTAGGAATACTCGGCTGCCGAAGTCAAAGCTCGATTTTTGGAAGCCGAAACTTGAAGCGAACCGAGAACGCGACTTGCGGAACCAACGGCTTTTGCGCCAACTTGGCTGGACATATCTCGTGGTTTGGGAGTGTGAAACCGGCGATGTGGACCGGCTAGCGAAAAAGATCGTGAAGTTTCTGGAGTAAGTGTAGGCATGAGGTCAGTCGAACTTTTCGCGGGAGCGGGCGGCTCGGCCCTCAACACGGCATTTGCCCGTTTTCGGCATGAAGCAGTACTGGAATGGAATAGAGACTGCGTTGCAACGATTCAAGAGAATCAAAGGCTCAATGTCAAGCCGGTAGCCGAGTGGCCGCGGGTCGAGAAGGTCGACGTGACGCCATATGATTTTCGCCCGCACCATGGCGTGCCTGGTGGTGAAAACATGGTTGCTTATGCAAAGGGAGACGTGCGATACTTCACGGTGAGAGAAGCTGCCCGTCTCCAGGCATTTCCCGACAGGTACGTGTTTCAAGGCGCATGGGCCGAAGCAATGCGCCAGCTTGGAAGCGCCGTGCCCGTCACGCTCGCCAAAGCGGTGGCGGAAAGCATCAAAAGTCACTTACGGGGTTTTGCTGACGCGGGACCTTTCTCTTCCACCGATTCCTACTGAGCTTCCTTGTCGTATACTCTGATCTCAAACACTCGAGCAGTCTTGGCCCCGTGGGTTGCGTTCACGGTCAGGCGCAGCTTGTCCGCGGTCACGGGATCGAAATGATGGCGTCGGTGTCGCTGGAAATTGTCTTTCACAGTGACTAACGACTGCCACTGATCCTCTTGAAATACGTCCAACTGATAGTCACTCGCGCATTCGGGAGGAACCGGGACGCGGATTTCGTGATGGCGAGCGTTCATGTTGGTGTCGAACGTGAGCCGTACCGTGTCGAAACGACGCGGTCGATCGAACTGCAGTTGGATCGACTGCGGCAGCGACTCTTTCGGATCCGAGGACCACACGTTGAGCCGGTCGCCCACGGGACGGGCCACGCCGTTGATGACGTTCGCCCCGTCGCTGTCGATCTTCCACTTGCGTGGCGGGCTCGTATAGCAGGCGTAGAACTGGTTTTCCAGCACGGTCCAGTCGCGTTCCCCCGCGCCCCCGTAGGCGCGGCAGGATCCTTTAGGGGCGGTGTTCATGAGTCGCCAATGCAAATCCGGATTTCGTGGTAACCGGACCCACGCATAAGGCGTGTCAATCCGCGCGTCCAGGGGGAAAGCCACCCAGGTCTCGCGGCCGGGCGGAACCGTCGCGGTCGCGGTGGCCAAGTCTTCCGTTGAGCTATAGTCGCCGAACCGCTCGGCGCCCCGCAAGCGAAGCGTAACCTCCGCCGGCTCGTCGCGCGTGGACCGCAGGCAGAGATGCACCTGGCTGATGTGTTTGTCGACCCCCACGGGAAACATCGTGGCTCGACTGGTCGTGAACTCATGAACATCCGCGAGATTGCCACGAGCGCGGTGGCCCTCAAACTGTTCGAAGCGGGCGGTACTCGAGGCGGTCACCGTGGCCTGGAGGGCCAGGTCCAACGGATCTTGGTTTTTCAAGTCTGGAATATGTTGATCCTGCTTCAGTAGAGTTTGCTGCAACTCGGTCAGGTGCTGGCGATAGATCCCGCGAGGCGTGGCGTCGTGTCGCATGCACAGCGCGGCGGCCGTGCCGGCGGCTTGCCCCAGCGTGGCCAAAGTCCCCTGCACTCGCACGCTGCCCAGCGCGATGTGCGTGGTACTGACGTCGCGGCCGGCAAACAACAGGTTGGAAACATTGCGCGAGTACAGGCAGCGGTAAGGAATCGTATATAGGGGGACACGCGGGTTGCAGTCAAAAGGCCCCTCTGGTCCGGAGAGGATACCTTCGGGATGATGCACGTCGAGCGGCCAGCCACCGTACGCGATCCGGTCCGGAAAAACGCGGCCCTCCAGGACATCCGGTTGTTTAAGAATGTAGTCTCCCATCAACCGGCGCGTCTCGCGTTTGGCGTCGCAGATCGGGACGTAGACCAGTTGATATGGCGCGGCTTCCGCGCGATCCGGCCAGTGATTCTTCAAATAGTCCCAGAAGCCGAACGTAATCCGAATGAGCTCGTCGCGGGCCCGCTCCGCCCGCTCCAGGTCGTTGAACGTGCCGGGATGCTCCAACCACCATTCCCCGGTGGTTACGCGACGGATTCGGCGCCCAAACGCCTCGGGCGACGGCAATTCCAGCGCCCAATCCGGCGGCTCGTAAGTCACCGAATGCCCCTGATCCTTCGCGCGGAACGAAATGGCCACATTGCCCATAATGCAGCCACTCATGGTGATCTCGTCCGGTTCTTCCGGGGCAAGATCCTCGCCGAATTCCTCGCGGCTTTCCCGCCCGAAACGATAATCGGCTCCCGCGTAATAGCCGATCCAGCCGTCACCGGTGCAGTCGATGAAGACGTCTCCCCGGTAGCGACGATTGGCGCCGCTGAACGTGTCGACCGCCCGTACCGCCACGATCGAGTTCCTTTCATCGCCCATGTCCACCGCGTGCACGTGTTGGTTCAGGTACACCGACAGGTTTTTTTCCCGCTCCGCAAGGATGCGGAAAGGCTCGCTCATGCGGTGGAACCCGTGTCGGGTACGGAGCCGGCCCGCCGCCTCGATGATCCCGCCTTCGCGGGCGTTGGCGTGGGATACGGCGGCCCCGCTAATTCCCACGCCTAGCTCGAGACTCGCGTTTCCGCCCAATACCGGTCGATCCTGAATCAACGCGGTTTCGGCGCCATTGCGAGCCGCCGCGATTGCCGCGCAGCAACCGGCCGCTCCACCTCCAACCACCACGACGTCGAATTCGCCTCCATCAGTCGGTTTGAGCTCCAAACCGGTGAGCCTCGCTCGCTCTCGGACTACGCCCTCGGTTTTTCCGGGCGGCACGTAATTCATATCGGTCGTCAAAACCAACGCATCGCAACGGCTGTACTCGCCGGTGAGATCACGCAACTCCAATCGGAGCGTCCCCTTTTCCAATTCAAAGCAGCCACCCGATTCCCACGCCCAACGGCCGTGATCCGCCTGGCCGAAAACCGGTTCCGCTACCTGATCTCCCACCACGACCCGAAACCGACCTGGCGAGTATTCCGGCAACCAATCCCGCGTGCGGACCCAAAGCCGGTATGTTCCGGCGCGGGGGATTTCGATCTCGGTCGAGGCCGGGGCCACCGGCTTATCGATTCCGTTGGCGATTAGATAGCCGGAGCCCATTAGATGGACGAACTGCGTGTCCAACCACCAGCCGCCGTAATCGGAGAAATCTTCCGCGTCGATCCAAAGAAATCCGCGCACGAGTTCCTTAACGGCGTGGGGCGGTTTGCGAAACCCGATCAGCGCCGATGCCGAAGGATTCTTGGCTTCAAATTCCCAGGGGATCCCCCCCGTCGCCGGCTGCACGGTGTCCGGCGAGCCGGAAACGTCCTGGGACAAGGCAGGACGTCCCGCTCCCAGCAGCAATACAGTTGCGATAATCGCACATCCCCACGGCGACAACCAAACCCATTGTCGTTGACTCATATCAGCTCCCTTTTCCACAGGCGTTTTCAGCCTCGATTCATCCCCGGCGAGTCCGTCTCACAATCAGCCGCCTCGCAATGCCGCGCCGCTCGACGCTAACATTACCACTTGAGAAAACACTAAG
>JBNJEM010000460.1:0-6455 GCA_051745935.1 Planctomycetota bacterium | reverse complement strand
TCGGCGGTGGCTGACCATCACGAAGCTGGCCAAGTGCATGACCGACGAGCCGCCGGTGCCCGATGAAGAAAAGGTCGAGGAGTTGGCCAAGGACAAGAAGCGGATCAAACAGCTGCGGAAGCAGCTCAGCAGTATCTCGTGGTTCATGGCGATATTGTCGGAGAATATTGCCCGTCGGGCGAATCGCGAGGATGGTTGCCGCGGCCGACCAGCCTAGGAAACGGTCCCGGCATCCGAGGTGCCGAGGTGCCGAGGAGCCGACGACCAGGCCAGGCAGGCCAGCGGCCGATCGCCCCCCGACACGAGGTCTATTTCAGGCGGATGGATGCCGTGGACCTCCGCGTGCTTGGCCGCCGCCGCAAAGCGGCCAACCGAGCCGGAAGGGCCTGGGTCTTGCTGGTACGCATGTGCTGTCCTCCACTGGATTGTGTGATGACCGTCACCATACCAGCCGCCGAAAAATCCGTCACACACGCTCACCGAAAGGACACGCCGTTCCAGACTAGCGTATCCGTTCTTTGGCCCCCCCATGGAGCCCCATCAAACGGGCCTCGTGGCGGAGATGGGCGCGATCGGCACGTGGGGAGGCCGATGGGCGAGGGCGAGGACGAGGCAGAATTCTAGCGAGAAGCGGCGGAAGCGGCCATTTGGTCCCTCCCCGGTTGAATGCCTCTTCGGTAGAATAAGAGACTCATGTGAAGCTAGAGTGTCTTACGGTGTAACATGCGCGCCTGCTTGGCGTGAGCGACCAACGGGAGCGGTCCATCCCCGTGCGGCGTCCCTATTTGGTTGGCGGCCCTGCCGCCTTAGGCATTGAGGGGGATGAACGTTCTGCGACTTGGGCCTTGGATGTGAGGCGTTTGCTCGCGGCGATTGGCCCGGTGGCGGCACGAATTGGCAGCGAGGCAGTTTAAGGGCGCCGATGGGTTCCGCTTTCAAGTATGGGGCGGTGCGGGGCGCGAATGGGGATCAACATGCAGCAATCGACGACCAGTGTCAGTGTCGGCCCGTACGCGGAGAAGTTGGAGCGATTAAGCGGGCGGCTTGCCACGGTGATTCGGGGCAAGGACGACGTGATTCGTGACATGGTGATTGCTCTGGTGGCTGGTGGATCCGTGCTCATTGAAGATGTTCCGGGGGTGGGAAAGACCACGCTGGCCAAAACGCTTGCCAACAGCGTGGGGCTGGACTTCAACCGGGTCCAAAGCACGCCGGACCTGTTGCCGTCGGATTTCTTTGGTTTTTCGGTGCTGAATCCGCAAATTGGAGAATTCACGTTCCGTTCGGGCCCGATTTTCTGCAACCTGTTATTGGTGGACGAGATCAACCGGGCGTCTCCTCGCACGCAGGCCGCGTTGCTTGAGGCCATGGCCGAGCGGCAGGTCACGATTGAGGGAACGCGGTACGAGCTCGAACGTCCATTTCTCGTTTTGGCGACTCAGAATCCGGCCGAACATCGAGGCACGTTTCCGCTCCCCGAATCACAATTGGATCGGTTTTTGTTTCAACTCTCGATGAACTATCCGGACAGTGACAGCGAGATTGAGATGTTGTATGGTCAGACTCAATCTGATGAGAACATGACCGACGGCCGTCCGGTGTTGAGCAAGGAGGAGTTATTGCAGTGCCATTCGCTGGTTCGCGGCGTTTACGTGGAGCGGACGGTGGCTGATTACATGGTCCGGATTGCGCGGCGGACCCGCGAGCATGATCAAGTGGTTCTGGGGAGCAGCCCGCGGGCGACGTTGATGATCTTCCAAGCCTCCCAGGGCAAGGCGTTTTTGGAGGGGCGGGA
Organism: Planctomycetota bacterium; assembly: GCA_051745935.1. Taxonomy (GTDB): domain Bacteria; phylum Planctomycetota; class Planctomycetia; order Pirellulales; family Pirellulaceae; genus JBNJEM01. Next base: position 4,660 of record JBNJEM010000460.1, on the reverse strand, counting down.
TCACGTGTTGCCGGACGATGTGCAGCATGTTACACCGCTTGTGTTGCGGCATCGACTGATGTTGGCTCGAGGGGGGGCGCCAGGGGCCATGGAAGTTGACGAAATCATTGCTGGAATTCTACGGGACATCAGCGTGCCGGTATGAGCAATTGGTTCCAGACCCAATTCCGGACGTTTCGACGCGTCTACATCTGGTGGCGCGATCAGCTGACGATCGTCGGGAAAATGATCTTTCTGGTGATGATCGGTTCGCTTCCCACGTTCGCGGATTCGGGAGCGGTCTTGGCGATTGTTTTCATTGCCAGTTCCACGATTTTGTTGGTGGCGGCCGCGGCCAGTTTCCTGTTTCGTCCGCGTTTATCGGTTCGAGCGACTTGCCCGAACAATTGGATGTGCCGGGAAAGCCGGGTGGTGCCGGTGCGGATCACCAATCGCTCGCGATTTCCCGTGTACGAGTTGCGGTTGGACATGGTGTCGATACCGGGCGTATGGGAGATTGTTGAAGCGGAAGCGTTCGTGAAGGTTTTGAAGCCTGGCGAGACGATCACGGTGTCGCTGCGGGTCAAGGCGCTGCGGCGGGGCGAGTTTCAGCTGCCCGAGTTGCGAGCAACGACGAGCTTTCCATTGAATCTTCGGATCCGGTCCAAGGCGTTTCCCGTGCGCCGCCAAGCGTTGATTCTGCCGTTTTACCGGGAGTTGCGTTCATTCGATCTGCTCCGATTCATGCCGAACTTGGTTCAAGGCCAGGATCTGGCGCTGCAGACGGTGGGGTTGACGGGCGAGTATGTGGGGAGCCGGGAATACCAGCCGGGGCTGGCGGTGCGGAAATGGGACTACGCGTCTTGGGCGCGTTTGGGGCGCCCCGTGGTGCGGGAGTTTTCCGAGCCTCGATACCCGAGTGTGGCGGTCATTGTTGACACGTTTTTTCCAACCTGGCGGCATGAGCGCGGCGAGCTTGTGCCGGAGTTGGAAGCAACCCTGTCCTTGGCGGCGGCTGTTACCGAGGCGTTGGTCGCGCATGGTTATCGGCTCAGCATGTTGACGATCGGCAAAGACTGCTTTACGTCGGATTGCCGTTTCTCCTCGGAAAACCACGTGGTTGTGCTCGAGCGGTTGGCGCTGGGAAATCCCTGTCACCTCGATGGCTTGAAGGAGCTGGCCGGACGGCTCGAACACTCGCCGACAACGTGGGATTTGGCGATTGTATTGAGTCATCGCTGGGAGAGTGAACAGGAGGAACTCTTTCAATTGGCAACCCGGCGGAACGCGAGCGGCAGACGTGTTTTGGTTCAATTGGACGAGCAAGTGGACGAGCAGGCTCACGCCGACGCGGATCCTGGTTTTGGGCATCGCGTCACGGCTTCGCAAATTGAAGCGGGTCAGGTTGATCTCTGATGGCATCACAGCAATATGAACCGGGGAGGGCTCCATGGCCCGCGGCGGCCAGTTCCACCGAGCCGGCCGGTGATTCGGCGCCGCCGAGCACGCGAGCGAAAGCGAGGAAGAGTATCTTGAACACGCTTGTGCCAGGGCTGGTGCTCTGGTTTGAAGCGGTCTTGGTTCACTCCAGCAGAGATGCTCCCGGGGGCGCGGCCCTGGTGATCGCGACCTTGGGCACGCTGGGGTTGTTTTTCCACGTGCCCTTGCTTCGCCGACGTTTTTGGTTCCGGCTCTGCCTTGGGTTGCTGTGCCTGTTGTTCTTGGGGCGTTTGGTTTTCTTTCGTCCCCAGGTCGTGGAAACCGGGTTCGTCGTGGTGCCACGGAGTTTAACCATCGTGCTGGCGGAATTTTTCTTCTGTTGGCAAACCTTGGTGTTGTGGCGGTGGCGGTTCCGCGATCCGTTGCCCATCGTTTTGCCGTGTCTCGTATTGGTCACGTGCGTTCTGACTCTAAACAGATCCTTGTCCCAGGACGTGCCACCGGTCTACGTTCTGCTGGTGACCGGTTGTCTTTTGCTGCCGGTGTTGATGGCAAATGCTTCGGCCGATTCGTTTCGCTTGAGCGGCGGGGCACTACCGTGGCGTGGAAGACTCGTGTTGGCGTTGGTTTGCGGCACGGTGTTGCTGGGCACCTGGACGGTTACCGAGGCATGGTCCCGCTGGCTGCCGGATGCGCAACTTTGGTTTGCGACGCAGGTTGGCCGGACGTTGAATTACCGGTATCAGACACGGGAATACGTGAGGTCTGGGGCGTTGACGGCCATTCGTCTTCAGAATTCCATGAACCCGGGTGCGGTGGCGCTGCGCGTGCAATCCGAGAAGCCCCCTGGCTATCTTCGGGGACGGGTCTTCGACCGGTACCGGAACGGCGTTTGGCATATTGATTTGCATGATACCCGCACACTCGACCCGCTCGAGGTCGTTCCAGACGAGGTCGGCGAGCCGGCGGGTAATTCGTCCGTGTTTCGGATACCTGGCCCGGAAGCAACCGGCCTGTCGCGGCGACTGACCATCGAGAACGATCCGCGTCGCGGGAGGGTTTTCTTTACGCCACCTGGATGCCGCTATTTCATGGGAACGGGAAGATGGTTGGTCATTGATGAACACGATATCGTGCGTGCGGGAGTTAGCGCTAAAAAGCCCTATGTGGCCATTGCGGACTCGGTTCAGGGGGCAAATGGCATTACGGAGCGGCAAGAGCGGACATTGTTGCAACCGTTAAACGGGTTGGGGCCGCGCGTGGCTGATCTGGCGGAAGACGTCTGCCGGCGATCCAACACGCCACAGGACAAGATCCGGGCTGTCCGCGCCTACTTCCGAAACAACCATGAATATAGTCTGCAGCCGGTGAATGTCCCGCCGGGCAGCGATCCGCTGAAACATTTTCTGCTGAGGGGTCATGCCGCACACTGCGAGTTGTTTGCCTCCGGCGCCGTGGCCCTGCTCCGCTTGCAGGGCGTCCCCGCCCGGTATGCCACGGGGTATCGCGTGCTGGAAGCGAAAGAGGATCACTGGATTGGCCGTAACCGGGATGCGCACGCTTGGGCTGAAGCGTATGACACCCGGCGGGAACAGTGGGTGATCGTGGAGGCAACACCGGGCTTTACCGATCCGACAGTGGAGGATTCCTCCGAGCTTGATCAAAACGCCACTGGAATACGAGGAAGGGGCTTGGCTTTCGCGGCCGACAATGCCAACGCGCTGGCGCAGTGGTGGAACAGCCTCCCGGCCCTGGTCAGACGGGCCGTCTGGTTACTGTTCAGCCTCGCCGCGGGAATCGTTATCTTCCTCTACGCGCGGCGTTTCCAAATTGCGCGGGACGCGCCAGACTCGACGGTCGCGGATCCGAAGCTTCGGCAGTGGCGCCGTTTCTTGGCGCGCATGGACCGACGCCTGAAAGGGCGCGGTCTCGTCCGCCATCGGTCGGAGACCCTGCACCAGTTTGCAAGACGCATTCGTGCCCTGGCCGGGGACGAGGACGTCTTCCTCTTGTCCTCGGCTGATTGGTATGTGGCGTATGCCAGCGGACGGTTCCGAAGCCAGGAGTTGGTTCCGCCCTCGTTGCCATCACGACAGCGACGTAACTGATGTGCCAAGAACCCGTCACAAACGCATCCGACGGTCCCGTAATCCAAGGGGTTTTGGAAGCGACGGCTCGGTTTTGTCGCGGGCTGTAGAATGTCACGTAAACGGAAGTCATCCTGATTGAACGGCGCGGGAGCAAAATGGCGGTGAGAGCTCGTGGGAATGAAACGGCGGTTGACGTTCCCGTACGGCTCTTTTCCATTCGCAGAACAATTCGACACCGCCACTTTGGTTCGACCCATGAACGCAAAGCGTTACGATAGAAAGTTTTAGCCCCACCGGCACGGGGCCGGAGGGGAAGTGGCGTCGCGCGAATATACCGGTCGCGGATGACTTTCTCCGCCGCGAGTCCGACCAACGGGAGGACGGCTTGCGTCGGGCAGCTTTCCACCCGGAAAAATCCAAACGCCTGAAAGATAACCAACCACCATTAAAAAGGCAGATTGCCCATGAATTCCGCACTGAATAGCATTTTTGCTCGGCGAAGCATTCGAGACTATGACGCAAAGGACGTGGACGACACGCTGGTGTCCGACCTGCTGGAAGCGGCCATGGCGGCCCCCTCCGCCGTGGCCAAGGATCCCTGGGAATTCGTGGTTGTGCGGGACAAGGACATGCTGCGCCGCATCGCGGAGGGGCTGCCGAACGGCAAAATGTTGGCCAAGGCCGCCGTGGGGATCGTGGTTTGCGGCGATCCGAATCGAGTTCACGACGGGCAACTCTCGTACCTGCTGCAGGACTGCGCGGCGGCGATTGAGAACCTGCTGCTGGCCGCCAGCATGCTGGGACTCGGCGCGTGTTGGTTGGGCGTTCACCCGCGCGAAGAACGCGTTGCCCACGTCCGCTCGCTGCTGAACGTGCCGGAGCCCGTCACGCCGATCAGTGTCATTTCAATCGGATGGCCAGCTCAGTCTCCGCCCGCACGGACCCGTTACCGGGCCGATGCCGTGCATTTCGAAACATGGTGAGTCCGATGACCGTGATTGGCGTCACGCTTCAGCCGCCTCGGGCGCGACGGCTCGCGCGGCCAGGTGTTCGAAGCACCGTGGCGCGAGGGGCGGCTTCGGACACTTGGTTTTCCGCGCTGCCGCGGAGGGCTAAAAAACCATGACACAACCACTCGGGGTTCCTCCCCC
>JBNJEM010000459.1:0-6469 GCA_051745935.1 Planctomycetota bacterium | reverse complement strand
TAGAGTGCCACCCGAGGGTTCAATGCCATCAGCAATGGAGGACTTTTTCGCGCTCGCTCAGCCAGTGCCACCCGACCGCTGCACTTCGTCGATCACGGCTGGTCCATCAAGTCCCGCGATGAATCCTTCCGGATCACCCTGAGCAGCGCTAAGCACAGCTGCGGCGTCGAGCGTATAGTACGACGCCGCATGGACTCCCTTCGCTATCTGCTGAACCAGAGTGCGTTTTCCGGTCTGCCGCGCACCTTGGACGTACACGACAGGGGTATCTTTCAGAGCATCAACAACGCGTTGGGTGAGATGTCGTTCAATCATAGTCTCTGAACGATACCATAACGTGGCTGTAAATCAACCATGGAGTGGTTGAATTTCACCCACATTCACGGCGGTTTTTCACCCTTCGCCAGCCCTCGCCGGAGCTCCCTGTCTACCGGGCTCTCGTCACGGATCCGTCACAGATAAAATCAGCAAGAAGATCTCCCATCTCTTCTCGCCCACCGGAATGCTTAAAAACCCATGGTTTATTCGTGGTTTTTGGCGCTATGCCGAAATGCACGGTACGGGCTGGAATGGCTGGGACAAACGACCTCCGGGAAATGTCTTTGGCCGCCTGCTCTGTAAGGACAATAACAGTACCATATACGGGTATGGACGCGTCGAAATCGAAAGCAGGCAAGTCGGACATGTTCTGGATCGCCATCGCCTGTTCGCGCGGGATAAATGGGCTAGAAATGGGGATAATGGTAGACAGGTTGCTATCGCTCGTCCTCTTCTGCCAGTTTCTCCAACAACTCGACCGCCGTGCTCACCATATTCTCGGTCCCCTGGAGGGTTACGAAATTTACACCTGCCAGGGCCTCGTAGCCCTCGTGCGCAAAAGCCCGCGCCGTTGGTTCATAGCCAATCCAGTCGTTCGTCAGCTCGCATACGATCGTGTGGGGAAACGGAGAGCGTTTCTTGATGTCGATTCCCCACTCCACGAAAAGCTCTCCTGCGTTCGTAGCGATGCCCAGCGGGCCGATCCGTGCCGCGGAGACCGAAACTTCGCGAGTATCCGGCAATTTCGCCATGCTTTTCTTGGCGGACTGAAACGATTCTGGCCGCCACCCCAACCTGGTAATCGCTCCGTCACGCTGACCCGCCGGATCTCGACGCGCTACCAGCACATCGCGCCGGTCATAGCTAACTGGGACTGGTTCCAGGATGGGAACTGCTCGCTGGGCCGCATCCACCGCTGCTTCCGCGAAAACCGCCGCTTTCTCCCGCCACATTTCAGTCTGTCCATGGGCAGGGTTGATGTTTCCAGAGCAGCCTTGAGTGAACACGGTCACTGTCTGTTTTCCATAGGCTTCGGCGATGTGTTCGGCAATCACGCCGGGGAAATCCGCCGACCATGATTTGAGGACCTTGCGTTCACGCAGGTTGGGGTGGCAGGTGAAGTTCACCAGCGTGCCGAGCACTCGTCCATTCATCGAATCAAAGCGTGCCACCCAGAGTTCCGGGTCGATGGGCCCCTCCGAACCTAACACCTGAGGGGTTTGTTCCAGATCGTCCAGCTTTTTGAGCCAGGTATTCAGCGCCATGCCATCGGCTTTGGAAATGACTCGCCGATTATTCACCCCTTCGTAAACCAGAGAGCGCCCCAGCAACATGCGTGCGTGCTGCAGCCTTTCATGCGCCTGCTCGATACTTGCGGCAATCAGTCCAGGCAAAGTCGAGAGATACTTCTGATTATTCGGGCCCCCTCTCGGGACAAAGGGCGAACTGTGATTGTGGGTAGGACAGATCAGCACCGCATCCGGATCAATCCCGGTGCGTTCATGGGCCTCAGCGATGGCGGCATCGGCCAAGTCTCGCCGAATCTTGACGAGATCCACACTCACGATGGCCAGGGTGCGGGTGCCACTCTGAACCAGCATCGCTTTTGCGTATAGAGGATCCTCGGTAGCGATAGCGAGAGGTAAGGCCGGACCGGTCATTATGGCTCCGACAGGCGGCGTGATATCGACTTGGGCGAACCCTACTTTCAGTTCGACCGATTGATCGTGATCCTGCCCCCCGAATCCCAGTGTGGGCAGGATAGCCAACGCAACGATCCAGTTCCACGGCAAGAGCTTCATAAGATCCTCCAGGAATTTGGGGTCAGGTCTTTGCATATAACTTATGGCAGCCCGTCTCGTGTCCTCTTGCAAGCCTCTGGCCCGATGGAACCTTCTTGGCTTCATTGCTCGGAAAGCAACCGGTTTTCCATGCGGGAGAGCCGAAGGTTCCAGCTTCGCTGTTGGCTGCAGCGGTCTTCCGCTCGACTGACCGTCTGCGAGATTGCTGCCCGACTCCCCCCCTCCATACTGCCGGGCTAGCTCCACCGCGGAAATGCTGGTGAGCTTGCGAATGAGGTCCATGGCGGCACTCCGCGCGTCATTGCCCTTGAGACGCTTGGTGAGTAATGTGCTCCGAGGTACACCAAAATCCTGGGCGACGACGTCTTCGATCCGTTCTGGTGATGGTCGCCAACCAATCCGCCGATGTCCAGCTCCGTTGGAATCCACGTCATCACTTCCCGGAACCTTTTGCATCCTCTCGACCCATTCCGCTCAGCCAAGCAGTCCTTTATCGACCACTCCTTTCAGCGGTGAAGTCATCATGCCTTGAAGGCCTTCCTCGACGAATGTCCGGTAAGCGCTCCGGGCACGACGTCGATCCTTGGCCAAATCGGACAACACGCGTCTCCAATCCAACCAGGATGGAGCCTGACGAGCATTTGGCCAGCTTCGTGATGGTCAGCCACCGCCGAGCCACTTCCTCCGCGCCCAACCCCTTAGCCGCCCGAGGGCAGGGGCGGAGCACCACGTGCAGGTGATTGCTCATCTCACTGTGGAATTCGATGTCGATCGTGAACAGCCCGGCGAGCTGTTCTTCGCGAAGCAGGATCCAATCGCGTCGATAGGTATCGCGGTTGCGGAAGACCTTTTGTTCGCCGCCAGTCCGACCAACGGGAGGACGGCTTGCGGCAGGCAGCTTTCCACCCGGATAAATCTAACCGCCTGAAAGATAATCCTGGCCGGTCACCGGATTCTGGCCGCAGAGAAACGCGCGGCGGACGCAGCGCGTGGTACAGTGAAAAGTGCCTCTATGAACTCCGTCCTCTCCCAACAACCTCCGACGTGCATAAGAAACCATCGAGCAATCTCCTTTGGCTGTGAGGCCGTGACCGGACCACCGATCCACCCGCCGGGCGGTTCGGCTACACGTCCGTTCACATCCCCGATTCATGAGATCTGCCCGCGTCTCGCGCGTCGCCCTGAATATCCCCGCCGCGCTGTCATCTTGTCAAATGACTGCTAGCATTGCCATGCGGGACACGGCCGGAGGACTACGCCCTGCCTGGGCCCCTATTCAGCGATTGAAGAGGCCGGCACGTTGCACAGCTGTCATTGGATCCTGTATCAGCAGCAACCCATCTCGGCAGGGTGGCCTGTGTCCCGGTATCACCACTGGTCCACTGGTTGTAAGAGGCGCGACTGCGGATCCGTCGGTGCAAACGGATCCATTTTAGGGTGTCTGGCCGTTCACTCTGGCCGTTCAGTGTCGCTCAAGGACCTCAACCCGGACACAGATGGCAGGTGGAGTATTCTTCCCCTTTCTCTTTGGCTTCCTTCTCCCCGTGCCGGTGCGCCCAGGAAACCATCCCGATGCCCCCCAACACCAACGCAAACCCCACCAGATGAATCCAGTAAAACTCGTCTTCAAGCCAGAAATAGGATACCAGCAGTCCGCTGGCCGGCATGGCGCCCATGAATCCCGAGGCGGTGCTGGCTTTGACCGATTTGAGTCCGATGAACCACAACATCGTGCCGATGGCAAAGGGGCCGACGCCCCACCACGCCAGGGCGGCCCACTCGTTTAGGGTGGGGGCGGCAAAGTCGAACAGGATTGCCTGATATCCTGCAGGGATCGCGAACAACGCTACCGCGACCCATGCGGCCAGCGGCACAAGGAGCACTGCCCTGATGTTGGTCGAGGCCTTTTTCGCGAACAGCGAATAGATGGTTGCGCTGCACACGGCCCCGAATACGAGCAGGCTGCCCAGCAGAAAGTGCCAGCCACCCTGGGCCTGGATCGACTTGCCAGAAACGTTGATGATCAACACGCCGGCGACCGAAAGAATGACCGCCACGATCTTCCGCCAACCCAGCCGATCGCCGAGAAACCATGTGGCGCCGAGCGCGACGGCAGCCGGGCTGAGGCTCATGACCATCGCCCCGACGACACCGTTGACCATCTTCATGCCCGTCAGCAGAAAGATGCTGAAGGCCACGAGGCCGATCGACCCGATACCGAATATGTATAACCAACTGCCCCGACTCCCTCGGCGCAAGTCGTCGCGATACAGCACGAGGATGGGGGTAGTCAGCACGGCCGCCAGGAGCAGACGCAGGAACGGCCCAAGAAACAGCGGGAACCCACCCGTGACGATCTTGGCCGCTGGGGTCCCGCTGCCGAAGAACGCCATGCCGAAGAGCAGGGAACCGTAGATCGGGATGCTCCGCGTGACCGACGCTGTCGTGCCGTTACTCATCGGACAACTCCTTCCTTTGGCGTCTTGCACTGCAGTAGCTGCCGGGCAGGTATCGCTCGTGACAATCACGACCGCGCTGGCTGTCGGCCACTACTCACTCTATGTCCTCTTCTGTAACAGGTATCGAAACCTCTTCAGCGCGCCGACAACCAACCTGTTGGCATTGCTGTTGCTTGTTTCGCCTTCCGTACCGTAACGGCATTCGTGCATGAGCTCGGTGTCAGGACGTAAGCAACGCGGATTCCGGTTCCGACTCTTGCCAAATGCACGCGGCGCGGAGGCGCTTCACTTCACGAGGAATTCAGGTCACGGCGGCAACTCATGCAAAACGGCCTGGCAGTGCCGCGGCGACCCGGCTGTTCTGTTCCGGGCTCTCAACGCTCCCCTCGATCCGACGCCGGTGCACCTCCATTCGAGACCGGCATCTTCAGCAGCCGCGAGTTGATGGCGACGATGACCGTGGAGACCGACATTACAAGGGCGCCGACGGCGGGGGGCAGGATGACGCCCAAGGGCGCGGCCACGCCGGCGGCCAGGGGAATCGCCACGATGTTGTAGCCGCTGGCCCACCAGAGGTTTTGCACCATCTTGCGATAGGTGCTCCGCGAGAGGGCGACCACATTGAGTACGTCGCGGGGGTCGGAGTTGACCAACACGATGTCGGCCGTCTCCATGGCTACGTCGGTGCCCGCACCGATGGCGATGCCCACGTCCGCTTCGGCCAGCGCGGGGGCGTCGTTGATGCCATCACCCACCATCGCCACGGTTAGACCCTGCTCGCGGAGCTTGCGGATTTCTTTGGCCTTGTTGTTGGGTAGCACCTCGGCGAAGAAGTCGTCCAGGTGCAACTCCTCGGCCACCGCGCGGGCGACCGTCTTCGAGTCGCCGGTAATCATCATCACGCGGATGCCCATCTGCTTGAGCCGATCAATGGCCTCCCGCGATTCCTCCCGCACCACGTCGCCCAGGGCGATCGCGCCAGCGACTTTCTCTTCGAGGAGCACGTAAACGACCGTCTTGCCTTGCTCGGCCAGCTTGCGGACCGCAGCGTGGTCGGTCTTGAGGTCGTGCTCTTTCAGGTAGCCGGGGCTGACCACCTTGATCATGTTGCCCAGGACCTTGGCCTGGGCCCCTTTGCCGGAGATGGCGCGAAACTCGGACGGCTTCTCCCACTGCAATTCGCGCTCCTCAGCGGCACCGGTGACGCCTTGCGCGATAGGATGTTCCGATTGACTCTCCACGGCGGCCGCCAGGCTCAGCAATTCGTCTTGGTCGGCGTCGTCGTCCAGCGTCACCACATCGCTCACCGCAAAGCGGCCTTCAGTCAACGTCCCGGTCTTGTCGAACACGATGCCTTCGATCCGCCGGGCACGCTCGAAGCCGTTGCGGTCACGGATCAGCAGGCCGTGGCCGGCAGCCAGGGCCGTCGACACGGCCACCACCAACGGCACGGCTAGCCCCAGAGCATGCGGACAGGTGATGACCATCACCGTGACCATCCGCTCCAGGGCAAAGTCGAATTGGCGGCCGACCAGCAGCCACGCGGCGAGTGTTAGAAGGCCGACGCTGATGGCGATCATCGTCAGCCAGAAGGCGGCCCGGTCGGCCAGGTTCTGCGAACGCGAGCGGGACTGCTGGGCATTGCGGACCGTCTCGATCACCTGCGAGAGGTAGGTATCCTCGCCCGTCTTCTGGACTTCCAGCGTGATCGACGATTCACCGTTCACGGCCCCGCCGATGACTTCATCGCCTTCGCCTTTCTCGACCGGCTGGCTCTCGCCGGTGAGCATTGACTGGTCGACGCTGGTCGTGCCTTCGACGATCCGGCCGTCGATCGGGATCTTCTCACCCGGTTTGACCAGCACGCGGTCGCCCGGCTTCAACTCGGTC
>JBNJEM010000458.1:0-6491 GCA_051745935.1 Planctomycetota bacterium | reverse complement strand
ACATCGATCACGTCTTTACCCTAGACCGGCGACACTTCTCCGTCTATGTCAAGAAAGATAGGAAGCCACTCCTGCTTATTCCCGTTTAGGATTCCATATCGTGAATTGCCGATTGTTTCAGATGTTGAGGCGCGAACACGACATCATCGCACGCGGGTGAAATGGCATATGCGTCTCTTCTCGGCCGGTCCCTTCTTCGGGAATAGGAGAATAACGGTCCCGCGTGACGCTGGCCGGGGCGCGTGGATGCACCGTCAGGGAGTAGGGGAGAACGTTCGGCGCGGGGTGACTCATTACTTAAAGGGAAAAAGTAAACGAGCCTCCGATCCCCGTGTAGCGAGTCCAAGCGGGGGGATGTGGGCCAGGGCGGCGGGCGGAGAACCGATGCAGGCGAGATGAACGGACAATGGCCGAATTACGTGACAGGAACCGGTCATGTGCGTGGTTTTCCCGCTCCGCGAGGCGAGACGGGTCCTGGTTGGTTTCAAGAGTCGTTTAAAAACATCCATGACGCTCTCCGGTGTTGAGACGGTCGGGCGCCGGGCGGGCGGATCGGGTGGCACTGGCTGAGCGAGCGCGGGACAGGCTTCCATTTCTGACAACGCTAAACGCGAGCGGAGACCAGTGCACGGTTTCCACTTCCCTCGCGTGGTGCCATGACGCGGTCACTGTGTACAGGCCCTCCCCCCCACACTGGCTCCGTTCGCTCAGTCTCAAGGCAGTTAATACCTGATTGATATCGCACATTCTTTCAATCTTTCATCCCGCTTCAGGAATACATCGCTCACTCAGGAAAGTGCCACCCGCCCGTCGGCCCCCACGAGCTCGACTCGTGGGGGAAGAAGATGGTCAGCTACGGGAGACGGTCCGGGGGGCAGAAAGTGCGATTTTCTCGAAGAAAACGGCAAGAAACGGGGTGAATCCGAAGGCCAATTTTGAATCCAGCGCGTCTGCCAATTCCGCCACTCTGGCAAATACTTCTGCTTGCCTCTCTTGGAATAAACGCCAAGGCCTTGCGCCGTCGACCGATCTACCTTGCCGTGGCCGGGGCGCGTTTTACAGCCCGTAACAAAACCGAGCTCTTGCTTCCAAAACCCCTTGAATTACGAGCCATCCGCCTGGTTTTGTTATGGGCTCGTAGAACGACGCCTCCGAAAAACAAGCAACCCCCGCCGCGGCAGGGCGGTGGGCCCCGCCCGTGATCTGCTCCGTTAATCGGACCAGCCAACCCAAGTGTACGTCTAAGTCTACCACAAACCTCCCCAGCGCCAAACCCGCCAATATCAAGCGGCCCAACCTTTGCTTCTCGCCCTGCCTGCCTGCCTGCCTGCCTGCCTGTCGGCCGTTGCCCTCAGCCGCGCAAAACTGGCGGAATGGTCATGATTTCCGACAAGACCTCGGGCGAGTCGGCTGAACGTGGAAAGCCAAAACCCCGTGCCTGGACATGTGATCAGGAACCCCGTTTCTTGACGGGCCGTAAAACAGGGTATTGGGACGGAAAGGGTGTGCATCGGTGGCCGGGGTATTCAAGCTGCGCGAGATCCTTCATCCACTAGATCCTTCTCATGCGGTGGAATACCAGCCACGGTCGCCACGGTGCCACGGTTTTCTCTGGACATCCGACCATTAGCGATTATTGGCGTCTATTATACTTCAGGCGGTCGGATTTGTCCCGGTGGAAAGCTGGCCGACGCAAGCCGTCCTCCCGTTGGTCGGACTCGCGGCGGATAACGTCATCCGAGACCGGTATGGCGGTTGCCATTAGCAGTTCCTTCGTTTGCTATCCGTGAACGGTTACGTGTGGAGGGAGATATGGTAGGATACGGAACGTGGTGTCCCGGTTACGGATCGAAGAAGCCAGTAACCGTTCACGGGCAAGAGGCCGATGTCCGCGGACGTTCGCACGTCCGTTGCGCGTCTTGAAGGAGCGCTTTGCCAGGTGCAAATGCCACGGGCTTGTCCCGTGGTCCGTTACGTTCCACGCTACGATGGCCAGGAGTGGTGTGTCTGGCCGGTTTGTAGCGGCGAGCGTGAACCACCACGGGACAAGCCCGTGGCATCCGTGCGGGCTGCCGTGTAACAGCCCCCGTGAACGGCTACAGAAGCCATAACAAGACCATTCGGAGGTCCCGTCATCCAAGGCGTTGTTGGAACGGGAATCAGGTTGCGTTAGCGGCTGTAAAGAGGGGGGCGTGATGCAGACCATTGACGCGAAGACAAACGTGTGTGCTGTTTTGGGACATCCCGTGGGCCATTCACTCTCCCCGGAGATGCACAATTCGGCTTTTGACGCGCTGAACCTGCCATTTGTATACGTGGCGCACGATGTGATGCCGGGGAATGTCTTGCCGGCCATGGAAGGCGTGCGCGCCATGGGATATCGCGGGTTGAGTATTACGATTCCCCACAAGGTGACGGCGTTGGAGTGTGCGGACGAGGTGGATGAAACGGCCAGGGTTATCGGTTGTATCAATACGATCGTGAACGACAATGGTCGGCTCCTCGGGTCCAACTCGGACGGCCTCGGAGCACTGGGAGCCTTGCGGGAGGCCGGGGCGGACCCGGAAGGAAGTCGCGCCTTGGTGTTGGGGTCGGGTGGCGCCGCGCGCGCGATCGCGGTTACCATCTCGCGAAAAGCACCGCCCGAAAGCATTGCCCTGTTGGGTATTGATGACGAGGAAGTGGAGCTTCTGGCGCGCGATCTCAAGGAAAAAGGACAATCGCATGTAACCGCCGGCAAGCTGACCGCTGACACGCTGCGAGCGGAACTGGAGATGGCCGACATCCTCCTGCACTGCTCACCGGTTGGGATGCATCCCCATGAGGATCAGAGTGTGGTGCCCGCTGAACTGCTGGGGGAAGGGCTCGCCGTGTTCGACGCCGTTTACAACCCGCGGCGCACCAAATTGATCCAGGATGCCGAGAACGCCGGTTGCAAGACGATTCTGGGACTGGAGATGTTTCTCGGGCAGGCGTTTGCCCAATTCGAACTGTGGACGGGCGAGACCGCCCCACGCCGTGTCATGCGAAAGATCGTGGAAGAGCGATTGTGAGTGACATGATGAATATTGTATTGGTTGGATATCGCGGAACGGGCAAGAGCGTGGTGGCTCGCCAGTTGGCCGAGTCGGTGGGCCAAAAGGTCGTTTCGCTGGACGAGGAAATCGAACGGCAAGAGGGATGCGGGATCCCGGAAATCGTGGAACGGCGGGGATGGAACGGTTTTCGGGACGTGGAAGAGCAAGTGGTGCGCAAGTACGCGGCGGCTGATCATCAAATACTCGATTGCGGTGGCGGGGTTATTGAGCGGGAGGCCAACATGGATGTACTGCGCCGCGCCGGTACCGTGGTGTGGCTTCGGGCCTCAACGGCTACCATCGTGCAACGTATCTCGGGGAACACCCAACGCCCCTCGCTAACTGGAGACAAAAGTTTCACGCAAGAAGTGGCGGAGGTCCTGGAAAGGCGAACGCCGCTCTACCGCCGCATCGCTCACATCGAGGTCGATACGGATGACCGCGCCATCGAACAAGTGGCCGCGGAGATCCTCAAGCAGGTTCAACCGTAGCAGGCGGTGGGGATCGATCAGCCGTGTCGCGCGCCCCCGCCGTCATCCCCTTGGTCGAACTCGCGGCGGAGATCCTGGTTTGCGATCCGGTATAATGGGCGGTATCATTGACCGGGCCGCGGACGCATCCCCCATGGAACTGTCTTTCAAAGCAGGAGTGAACACGATGTCAAGTCAGTCTTCCCGCCGTTCGTTTCTGAAGGCCGCTGGCCTTGGCGCGGCTTCGTTAGGGCTTGCTTCAACGGCGAGAGCGGGGCAGCAGAAGACCCTTGAAGGGGTTGAGGAAGAGCGGCGTCCGGATACCGCCGCCGGCGAATGGCGGCCGACGAGCGATCGAAGAATTCGCATGGGCATTGTCGGATACGGCGTCTGTAAGTTTGGGGCGGCGTTTTCGCTTCAGCACCATCCGAACGTGGAGGTGGTGGCCGTCAGTGATCTGTTTTCTGATCGGCGTCGAGCGTTGGCGGCTGCCTGCCAATGTGACAAGACGTATCCCTCCCTGGAAGAGATGGTCAAGGACGATTCGATCGAAGCGATTTTCGTGGCCACCGATGCGCCGAGTCACGCTCGTCATTGCATGGAAGTACTCAAACACGGCAAACACGTTGCCACTGCCGTCCCCGCGGTGTGGGAGGACCTTGAACTGGCCGACGCGTTGTACGAGACGGTCGAAGCGTCCGGACTCCAGTACATGATGTTCGAGACATCGTGTTATCGTGCCGATCTTCACGCCATGCGTCAGATCTACAATGCGGGCAAGTTCGGGAAGTTGGTCTATAGTGAAGGCGAATACTTTCACCATGCGTGTTCCGTAATCGACTCCTATAAGGGATGGCGCATCGGTCTGCCGCCCCAATGGTATCCCACCCATTCAAATGCCTACTACGTCGGCGTGGCCGGCGGCCACTTTACCGAGGTTTCTTGCATGGGAATGCCCAGTCCGCGCGAGGAGTTGCAGCCGGCGAACAATGAATATGGAAACCCGTTCGGCACGGAGATCGCCCTGTTTCGCACCAGCGAAGGCGGCATGGCACGGATGGGCGTCAGTTGGGACACCCCGGGGTTTGGCGGCGAGGTCGGACGAGTGCGAGGACAAAGGGGATCGATGGTCGGCATGGAGTTCCAGGGTTTGGACCAACAGCTCCCCAACCTCGATCGCCCTCCCCTGCCCCCAACCGTCAAGCCCGGCGGCCACGGTGGATCACACGGCCATCTGGGGCACGAGTTTGTCATGTCCATTCTCGAAGACCGAAAACCGTTGGTCGACATCGCGCAAGCCCTGAACATGACCGTTGCCGGCATCGTCGCTCACCAGTCGGCACTGCGCGACGCTGAACTGATGAAGATCCCCCAGTACACGTAGAGACGTATGCGCGGAGCAATCACCGGCCGCGGGGGCCCGTGGGGCCAACGCTCGCTCTCACAATGCGTTGGGTTTATCGGTTCGTAGCCGTTCACAGGTGCCGCTACACGGCCTGGAGACGCAAGGCCCGCATGGATGCCACGGGCTTGTCCCGTGGTGGTTCACGTTCGCCGCTAGAATGGTCAGAAACACTACTCCTGGCCGTCGGTAGCGTGGAACGTAACGGACCACGGGACAAGCCCGTGGCATTTGCACCCCGCACAGCCCTTGTTCAAGATGTGCAACGCAAGTGCGAACGTCCGCGGATATCGGTTTAACCAAAGTGGCGTTGTCCAGTGACCCCGAGACCTTGAAAGAAGGAGCCGTTATCCTACACTGGTTCACGGACACTTAGAAGCCCTAACAGCACCAGTCAGGTTTCCTTTCACCTGGGGAGTTTTGAGAGCGGGAACCACGTTTTGCGACGGGCCGTAACAGAAAGGCGCAAGGAAAGACGGTGAAATGACAGTTTTTCTGTTTGATATCGACGGGACGTTGATCAAGACGGGCGGCGCGGGAGGGACGGCGCTGCTCGAGGCCTTTGGCGCGGTTTTTGGGGTGAGCGAGCCCGAGGCGGTTCCGTTTAGCGGTCGCACGGATCGCGGCATCGCGCGAAACTTGTTTCGACGCCATGATGTTCCCGACTCTGTCGAAAACTGGGAGTTGCTGCGAGGCGAGTATTTGCGGCGATTGCGGCACTATCTGCCGTTATTTCCTGGCCAGGTTCTGCCTGGCGTTGAGCAACTCTTGGACCGCTTGGCGCGGCATGCCAATATCGCGGTCGGGTTGCTTACGGGCAATACGTGCCAGGGGGCCCGGCTGAAATTGGAGTATTACCAATTGATGCATCATTTCTCGTTTGGTGGCTATGGGGACGCCCACGCGGATCGCGACCGGGTCGCCCAAGAAGCGTTGGCGGCGTGCCGGGAACATTGGAAGGGTTATGGGGAGTCCGACCAGGTGTGGGTTGTGGGAGACACCCCGCTGGATATCCAGTGTGCTCGAGCTATCGGAGCCAAAGGGCTCGCCGTGGCGACCGGGTGGCATGACTACAAGTCGCTTGAAGAGGCCCAACCGGATTTACTGTTGCACGATTTACAGGAAACAGAAGCGATCCTCGCGCACATGTGCTCCACCATCGGCTAAATGGCCGGAACAAACCCGCTCGTAACACTTTAGCCGTCTGAAGTAGAATCCTAGCTTTGTGATCACAAGGCCCTTATGACGTACCCCGCCAAACCGCAAGGCCAGAGTCCGCTCGGCCATGCGTTGGAATCAGCAGGAATCATGACAGCGGACGGCGGCCTGCGCGCTCCACGGAGTCGTCTTCCAACCCTCATTGCCTGGAAGAGCCTTACTTCAGTTCGCTAAAAAGTTACACCCGCTCTAATTCTTCGATGCTGGGTCGGCCAGTCCGCGGTGCCAGGGCATTTTCAATCGGCCCCCACCTCTCCCCTGCCCCATTCCCCCTTTCGCGAATCCGCGTGATGAGTACATTGTCGGGGTAGTAAGATTTGTGAG
>JBNJEM010000457.1:0-6508 GCA_051745935.1 Planctomycetota bacterium | reverse complement strand
GTCTTTCCCGAAGCGATGACCACGGCATTGGTCAATCAATACCTGGATGTAAAAGCCCGGCACCTGCTGTAAGCTTGCGGGAAGGCCGCGATGAGCCGCCCCCTGGCCACCGCGTGGCATCACCCAATGGGGCCGGCGGGGCCAACCGTGCTCGAACGTGCCGGAGGAGCGGCGAATGGTTTCGGGGCGAGAGAGGATCGCTTCGGTTATTGGTGCCGCGTATTCCATCGCCGTGGCCGAGGGTCGCGAACCCGCGCTCGGCCATCTAGCGGCGTATGTTCGAGCTGGAGGTCGAGGGTTGGTACTCGGCGGCTTTCCGGGCCATGTTTTCGGCTTCTGGCTTGTTTCCCAGGCCGCGATACATGGTGGCCAGGTTCCGGTAAGGCACGGCAAGGGCCGCCCGTTTGAAGGTGCCGGCTTCGACCGCGTCCCGGATCATCTCCAGTCCTTCCTTGGTCACTGAAACGGCCTGGTTCCTGCGGTCGGTTTCCCACAGGGAAATGCCGATGCTGACCAATTGATCGCCCACCGGTCCGCGATTGTCCAGGAGACAGTCTGGATAGGGACTGGCGAGGCGCGGCCTGGCTTTGTCGTACCAGCTCATGGCCATATCATGATCTTGTTTGTGGATGGCATGAATCGATCCCATGAGGAAGCGGAGTTGGGCGAGCTGGTAAGCGGCGTTCGGTGAGTTGGATCGCGCTTCCACTGCCGTGGACATGAGTGCCTCGGCGTTGTCGGCCAAACGGAGCGCCGCGTCCGTGTTGGCTTGTTGTCGCGTCACTTGTGCCGCTCGCCACAGCGTGGTTCCCAGCTTCCATTCGATCACGGATTGGTAGTCGAGGTCGTCGGTGTCCGCGATGAGTTCGCGGCCGAGCTGGATGGCGGCCTCGGTGATTTTGGCGGGGGTTCCTTGTCCGTCCAGGGCCAGCAAGCAGTGCAGCGACGTGCGGTAGAGATCCAGGAGGAGGTCCCGCGCCGCATCGTCCTTTTCGATGTGCTCGTTGATCACCTGTTCCGCGCTGGCCAGCCATTTGGGGACCACCGAGTGCCGCTGTTTCCAGGGGCCATGAGCGAGTATTTCGGCGAGCGACAATTCGGCGCGAATGAGCAGTCGCCGCGCTTTCCATCGCCGGCGTTTCTGGCTGGCGTCGGTCTCCGCCGACGCCAGCTTGATGGCGGTGACCGTTTCCTTCATGGCTTGCTTGTAATCATGGTTTGAGGTCGTAGCCAGAAGACGCCCGAGGATCAGCTGGGCCTCCGCCTCTTCCAGCGACGAGATGCTGTCGTCGGCTAGGACGGCCCGAATCGCCTGCAAGGCTTTTTCGGAATGTCCCAGTCGCCGTTCGATATCGGCCACTAAAATTCGATAGCCCTGGTTTTCGGCGTCGCTCTCCAAAGCTTTCCGCGCTGCTTGATGAGCGGCCTCCAGACGACCACATCGCCGATCCAGGCGAGCCGCCAGCGCATGCGCTTCCGCGTTATCGGGCGACAGCTCTCGCGCGATACGCAGGTCGTCACGCCGCTTCGCGATTTGTTCAACGGGAGTTTGCTCGACTCGCAGCAGGAAAGGCTCGCTGGAAATACGTTCCAACACCACGTGACTGACCTTGATGTCCTCCCCGGATCCGTCCTCCTCCTGATACGCGAACATCAGGCCTCGTTCGGGATAAACCTCCCCCAACGGACGATCCTCGTCATCGCGGATGATGGCGGCCTCAAAGTCGGCGAGTTTCAGGTCCTTGACGACCGCTTCCCTCGCCTGCGGCGCCACAAGGTTAATCACAATCGAACTGACCACGTCATCGGTCACCGTGATTCGAGCCGAGGGAAACGGCTCTACTTCGAAAACCAGCTCCTGTTTCTCTTCGCTGGTTGCGACTTCGAGTGGTTCACCGAGCTGTTCGATCAGTTCGGCTCGGGTGGACTGCCCCGGAGAAATGCCCTGGAAGCTCGCGGGGCGAATCCCGTCGATTTCGCTTGTACCCTGCTCACTGCCAGTGGCCGGCGGGAGTGAGGGTTCTGGGACGAGTTGAATGGGCGGCGTCGAGTTGGAAGCCGACGTGTCGTCCGCCGCGCCCGCTCCCCCCTCCTCGACGGGAACCAAATCGACAGGCTTCCGCAGCGCCTTTGGGGGGGCTTTTGGAGAGGCTGGAGCCTGATTGTCCTCTTGCTGCTCTTTTTCCCCCTCTTCCCCTGACGCCAGCTGGCCGGTCTGTTCTTGGCCCCGTGGCGTCTTTTCTTCCACTGTTTCGGTGGCGGCGGCCCACGTTGGGGACATGAACCTGAGAACACACAGCATGCACAATGTGTTTCTCAATAGGAATGTCACGAGACATCGAGAATTCCGAATTGCAAGCCGGTGCTGTCCCATTACGTACTCCTCATAAACGCGGCAAATGCTCGCGGCATCCCAGCCGCTCCGCGGGCGTCGGATAAACAGGCGGGCCATCATAGCCAAGTTCCCCAAACCGCGTCCAGAGGAATTTGAAAAGTCGTAAAATATATTTCAGACGGTCGGCTTTGTCCGGGTGGAAAGCTGCCCAACGCAAGCCGTCCGCCCATTGGTCGGACTCGCGGCGCACAAAGTCACCCGCGACCGGTATAACCGATTGGCAGCTATGTACGTCAGCCTTTCCAGCCCGATGCTGGCGGACAGACAATCTTGTCGTGTCTCCCCAAATTCACGGCTGTCAGCCTTCGAAGCCATAACAAAACCAGTCAAGATTCCTGTCTCCCAGGGACTTTTGAAAACGGGGACCAAGCTTTGTTACCGGGCTGTAAAGGACAAAAGGTCGGGGTGACTGTTTGTCCCACGCCACTCGTGTTAGCCTATGCGCAATACGCGAAATGGGCAGCCAGCTCTCGATCGCCTGTTACTCAACCGTTCCTCCAAAACCCCCACCTTGTCGTGAAGCCAGCGAATCGGGCTCGCCACTTGCCTTGACTCCGCCACCGCCGATGTGGCACGGTGGCACGCTGTTTGCCCAATTGCGCGGAGCGAGAGGGACAATAAGCCACCCGGTGGCCCCTCGCGGTATGATGGCTTCAACACAAAGCTCTTTATCAGGAAACAAGAACGGATGACAGCACAACGACGGGAAATATGGTATCAAGGAAACGTACAAGGGGTTGGATTTCGCTATAGAGCAAGTCGGATCGCCCAACATTTCGCGATCACGGGGTTTGTGCGAAATCTGCCCGACGGTCGCGTGCACGTGGTGTGTGAAGGCGCTGCCGAAGAGCTCGACGCATTCTTGGGAGAAATTTCCAATCGAATGGCAACCTTTATCCGCGATACGCAAGAGGATCGCCGGCCCGCGACCGGGGAGTTTAGCCGTTTTGAAATCCGCCGGTGAATCGCTTGTGCAAGCATGAGCACGGCCCCCCCGCCTCGGAAAGCATGAAGTATCGGAAAGTACGAAATATGCCAGTCGCGGATGATGTTCTCCGCCGCGAGTCCGACCAACGGGAGGACGGCTTGCGTCGGGCAGCGTTCCACCCGGAAAAATCCAACCGCCTGAAATATGCCGGTCGCGGATGATGTTCTCCGCCGCGAGTCCGACCAACGGGCGGACGGCTTGCGTCGGGCAGCTTTCCACTCGGAACAATCCAACCGCCTGAAATATAACTGTTTCGCCGATTGGGTTCGGGCGACCGGGGGAGGCGATCCGGTTCAGGGCTCCGTTGAAATCGGGGGCCTTCGGTCCCTGATCGCCGATGGGCGCGGTCTGGCGCTGGTAAGCGGAAGGCCACGGAAAAAAAGGACCGCCACCCAATCAATTCCATAGGTTGCACCCCGCCTGATTTCCTTTCAAAATGATATTGGCGGGCATGCGCCTGCGGAGCAGCCTGGAACGGGCCACGTGAGGGGGGAGGCGAGGCTCGTTGGTTATACCCGCCGTGTTTCCGTGAGTCGCGTTCGGTAGCCGTTCACGGATGACACTAGGTGGCTTGGACACGGGACCCCACGTGGATGCCACGGGCTTGTCCCGTGGTGGATCACGCTCGCCGCTACAAACCGGTCGGATAGACCACGCCTGGCTCGTCGCTAGTGTGGAACGTAACGGACCCCGGGACAAGCCCGTGGCATTTGCATTCTGAAAAGCCTTCCTTCAAGATGTGGAACGGAAGTGCGAAAGTCCGCGGATATCAGCCAGCCTCTTGCCCGTGAACGGTTACCGCGTTCGTTTTGGTCGCCAAAGAAAAGGGGGCCGCCTGATGACTTCTGAAGATGCTTCCGGGGTTACGGAATCGTTACCGACACCCCGTGCGTTGCCCTTCTGGAAGAAGGTCGTCTTCTCGCTGATCGTTTGCACCTTGTTCTTCCTCGCCCTGGAAGTGGTGCTCAGGGTCTGTGGAATCACACCTCTTGTTCAGCGGGAAGATCCCTACGTGGGGTTTTCCTCCTACATTCCGCTTTTCGTGAAAGATACGGTCGACGGTCAGCCACGGCTGACCACATCGCCGGCCAAGCTGGGCCACTTCAATGCGCAACAGTTCAGTCGCTCCAAACCGGAAAACACGTTCCGTATCTTCTGTGTGGGCGGGTCGACCACCTACGGCCGCCCGTACAATGACACGACTTCGTTTTGCGGCTGGCTACGCGAATTCCTGCCGGCTGCCGATCCTTCCCGTCACTGGGAAGTTGTCAACGCGGGTGGCGTCGGTTATGCCAGCTATCGCGTGGCCAAACTCATGGAGGAGTTGGTCCATTACGAACCGGACTTGTTCATCATTTATTCGGGACACAATGAGTTCCTGGAACGTCGCACCTACGCCGCCCATTTCGATAGGTTTCCGGTCTGGGACTCCGTGGGGGGGCTGCTAGCCCATTCCCGCACTTATGCCGCGCTGCGGCAGGTGCTGCCCGAACGATCGACCAAGTCGGACTCCGCGACGCCCAAGCCGGCGGAACAACTGCCAGGCGAAGTGGTTACGCTGCTTGAGCAATCCGTCGGTCTTCAGGCTTACGAGCGAGACGATGCCCTCCGACGCCTGGTATTGAAGCACTATCGTTTGAACCTGGGACGGATGATTCAAATGGCCAGGGACTCGGGGGCCGAAGTGATGCTGGTGGTACCCGCGTCCAACTTGCGGGACTCATCACCCTTCAAGAGTGAACCCCGGGCCAACTTGAACGCCCGGGATCGGTCGACGTTGGCCCGATTAACAGACCAAGTGCGACAACATCTGTCAGCGAACCACGCCAAGGCCGCGCTGAAGGTAGCGGACCAGGCATTGGACATCGACAGCCGTTTCGCGGAACTGCACTATCGGCGAGGACGCGCGCTGCTGGCGCTGGGTCGGTACGAGGAAGCACGCGCGGCGTTTGTGCGCGCTGTCGACGAGGATATCTGTCCCTTGCGGGCCTTCAGCGAGATTCAGCAAATCGTACGGGAGGTGGCCAGCGAACAGCGGGCCCCGTGTGTCGATTTCGTGGCCCTCGTCGATCAGAAGGCCGAACACGGCATTCCGGGCACCGACCTGTTCTTGGATCATGTTCACCCCACCATTGCGGTTCACCGCCTGCTGGCCAAAACGATCCTCGATCAAATGATTGCCAGCCAGACCGTCCATCCTTGCCCATCCTGGGGGCCAGAGGAGATCACGCGGATAGCGACAAAGGTCGAAGGCAGTTTGGACCAAGTGCAGCATGGAATCGCCTTGCGAAATCTCTCCAAAGTCATGGGATGGGCAGGCAAGCTGGAAGAGTCGCTGCGGCTGGCCAAGCGAGCCGTCAAACTTGCGCCGGAGGACGCGGAAACCCACCTCCAATTGGGTATTATCCACGAACAACGCCAGGATCTGGAAAAAGCCGAAACGTACTACCGACGGGCCGTGGAATTGGATGAATCGTTCCAAGCCGCCTATATGAACCTGGGGGTCCTCCTTGGGAAACAGGAAAAACTGGCCGAAGCTCGGACTGCATTCGAGGCGGGGCTGGACGTGTCGCCCAACTCCCCCATGCTGCTTGCGAATCTGGCGAAGACCCTTGCCATACTTGACGATTTCGAGGCAGCCATTCGTTATCAACGCCAAGCGGTTGAACATGCCCCCCCCGACCAGCGGGAAGAGTTCTATCTGACCCTGCAGCAGTACCAGCTGCAGCATCGCCGATCACCACGATGATCGAGTGGAAAGCACTCAAGAAGGCGTGAAATACCCAGGTGGCCTTGGCGATTCCTTCCTCGGCGCTAAAATCCCCGTGAATAACCAGTCGGGGGGGCCAGGTGAATTCAGGCTGTCTTGCTTTGGGCGTTCCGTGAATCACCAGTCGGGGGGGAAGCCAGGTGAATTCAGGCTGTCTTGCTTTGGGCGTTGTTTCTTTGACACATCTTCAAGACATGGCGAACCTTCGGGGGGGTTTGGGCGTAGCATCGGGTAAGCCAAACTTCAACGTCCGCGTTATACGGGTCGCGGATGAGTTTGTGCGCCGCGAGTCCGACCAACGGGAGGACGGCTTGCGTCGGGCAGCGTTCCACCCGGACAAGTCCGACCGCCTGAA
>JBNJEM010000456.1:0-6510 GCA_051745935.1 Planctomycetota bacterium | reverse complement strand
GGAATAGACGTCGACAAAATCAGATCCTGTATCACTTGATCTCGTATCCACAAAGTACCATGATTTATAGATCCAAATGCCAAAAGTGGCGCTGTCCTATTCGTGCTTAGTGCTTGGTGCTTGGTGCTTGGTGCTTGGTGCTTGGTCATTTGCAACATGTTACCCCAGCATTGCATGAATCGGAGAATGCAATTCTCCCAAGTCTCGCATTTAATAGCGTCACATGCACTTCGACGGGCAACGTTGAACGGCTCTTTCGCCCGTGTTTTATGCAACACCGGGATCTGCTTTAACTACAGAGGGCACAACCTTCGGAGAGATCATCGTTGACCCGTGTTGATCCGTGTTCCGCCTAACTTCATCATTCGAAATTCCTTGCTCGATATTCGATATTCCCTCCGTGCTCTTTGTGGTTCCAAAAGTTTCCGTGAACTTTGGGGGCTTCGCGGTCCAAAATGCAATCGTCCTTCTAAGGAGTCCATGGCGCATGGACAATGAGCGCACAGGGGATACGGATGGCAGCTGGAAAGGGAATTGAATACTGAATATCGAACAAGGAATCATGAATGACGAAGGCCCCCGCGTTGCCGAGCCTTCGACGGTCACGGAGCGAAACCGGGAAGGGGCGCGCGCAATGTAGCGAGCAACGTAATAATCCCTCGGACAAGCCGAGGGCATTGACCTCCCCCCGGCCGCGGCCCGGGTCATGCGACAATTATTTCTTGTCCGCTGCTCAGTCCTCTGCCCGGTCGGGGTTTAGCCGCGGCATCTTGGCGTCCATCGACTGTTGCCACTGGCGGAGTTCTTTTCGCAATTCCGCCGTGCGTTCCGGCAACTCGCCGCTCAAATCACGCGTCTCGCCGGGGTCGGCTTCGATATTGTACAGCTCTACTTCGTCGTACTCGTAGAATTCGATCAGCTTCCACTCGCCGTGGCGGATGGCCGCGCCGGGCGCCCAGGTGGAACCGTGGTAGTGCGGATAGTGCCACGCGAGTTTTCGGGATTGATCGGGGGCTTGTCCACGTAGAAGTGGCAAAAGGCTCGTGCCATCGACATGCCGTTCGGGACGGAGCGGCATCCCGGCCAGCTCGAGGATTGTCGGGAAGAAGTCCATGCTGATGACCGGGGTATCGCAAACACTTCCCGGCTCCGTAACGCCGGGCGCGCGGACGACCATGGGCTCTCGGATCCCCCCTTCATACAACCAGCCCTTCCCCGCTCGCAAGGGCAGATTACAGGTCGGCCCTGGCCGGCGTTTCGTGCAAAGTCCCCCGTTGTCGGAGAAGAAGACAACCACGGTGTTTTCCTTGATGCCCAGTTCCTCCAGCGACTCCAAAACCGCCCCTACACTGTCGTCGACGGCGGCCACCATGGACGCGTACGCGGGATTATCCTGTCGCATGCGGGACATCCCTCGGCGTTCCTTGCGGGGCGGCACGTTTTCCGGTTCCAAATGATCGGCCTTCTCCTGGAAACGATCAATCCGCTTTTTGTAGGCCTGGATGGGCGTGTGCACGTTGTAGTAGGAAAGGTACAGGAAAAAAGGCTGGGAGTCATCTCGTTGTCGCATGAACGAGATCGACTCGTCCGTTAACCGTTCCGTCAGGTATTCGTCCGGATTCTTCGCCTCAAGATACGGGTTGTTCCAGGGCGCGTAGTAGCCACCTGGCGGCGACCCTCTGTGATGCCCGCCAATGTTGATATCGAAGCCTTGATCCGTGGGCAAGAATCCTTCACTTCCCAAATGCCATTTGCCGGCGAAGAACGTTTGGTATCCATTTTCCTTGAGCGTTTCAGCAATGGTTACTTCGCTGAGCGGCAGTTCATTCCTGTCGTTGACATGCAGGAATTTCGCGTCCTTTGGCGCGCGCCTGCCCGGAATCCAATCGGTGATGTCGACCCGAACCGGATGGCGTCCGGTCATGATACTGGCCCGAGTGGGTGAGCAGACACTCGCCGCCGCGTAGGCTTGCGTGAATCGCATCCCGCTTGCCGCCAGCGAATCAATATGCGGCGTCTCGTAAAAATCGCTTCCCTGCACCCCCAGGTCCGCCCACCCCAGATCGTCGACCAGGAAAAAAACGAAGTTTGGCGGGCTCGCGGCACCCACGCCGGGGATCACCAAGGCCAGCCACAAAAACAGGCACAGCCCGGATCGAATGAACAACGTGTTAGTCTTCATCATTTAAACCCTTTGCTAAACCGCGGATTACGGTTTGTGATCATGCGCCCGGACGGTACCTTCAATCGAAACCATACCGTTGAATTGTCCGCCCACGGCGTTTCGCCGACTCGCGATGTTCCCACTGCCAAAGTGTGACGGAACGGAAAGCGTGACAGCGCCCACCAGTGTACCCTAATCGCTGGTGGCTGACCATCACGAAGTCTCGAACCGCGGGAGGCCGGTCATCTTGACATGGGCCCCGCGGGTATCGTACCGGAACAGCCGGGAGTCCATGATATCACGGTGCGAGGGTTCACCATGGAACATGCAGCCACCCCGTGGGCGCCACGACGACTTGTCCGAGCGGCAGCGACATCGTGTCGTGATTCGGCCACATCTCGTTCCATCACGCCACCGCCTCCGGCCTCGAGCTTCCGCTGAACTCGGCGCGCGATTTGCATCGCCGGGGATTGAAACAGCGGAAAAGCACGACAAAGCCTATACGAGGAGCTAGAGATGTTTGGTCGAGGAATTCGGTTATTCAAGCTGTTTGGGTTCACGGTCGAGATTGACGTCAGTTGGCTGATTATTGCCGTGCTGGTGACCTGGTCGTTGGCGACCGGGTATTTTCCGCGTTTCCATGAGAACCTGTCGACGACCTCGTACTGGTGGATGGGAGTGTTCGGGGCCCTGGGACTATTTGCGTCCATCGTGTTCCACGAGTTCTCTCACTCATTGGTGGCCCGGCAGTACGGCTTGGAGATGAGCGGCATTCGCTTGTTCATTTTCGGCGGCGTGGCCCAGATGGACGAGGAGCCTGACACGCCCGTGGCGGAATTCATGATGGCCATTGCCGGGCCCATTGCCAGCGTACTGGTCTCCGGCGCGGCGTTGGGCCTGTCTACCGTGGGGACCAACCTCGGTTGGGCCACGCCCGTGACGGCGGTCTTGGCCTTTATAGCCTGGATCAACGGCGTGCTGGTGGTGTTCAATCTAATTCCCGCGTTTCCCTTGGACGGCGGTCGCATACTTCGCGCGATTCTGTGGAAGTTGAAGGACAACTTACGGTGGGCGACGCGGATCGCCACGCATGCCGGCTCTGCTTTTGCTCTTTTTCTGGTTTTCATGGGGGTCATGAATCTCGTCGCCACCGAGAATTATATCGCCGGTATGTGGTGGATACTCCTTGGCCTGTTCTTGCGAGCGGCCTCGGAAAGCTCTTACCAACAGGTACTAGTCCGTCGCGTGCTCAGTGGCGCGCAAGTCAAAGAAATGATGCGCACCGACGCACAAACCGTGCCGCCGTCCATTTCCATTGAAGATTTAGTCGAAAACTACGTGTACCGCTACCATTTCAAGATGTTTCCGGTCATCGACGAGGATGGGCGTCTAGTGGGGTGTATCACCACGCGACAGGTGAAAGAGGTGCCGCGCGAGCAGTGGGGGGAGCGGACCGTCGGTGAGCTCGCCGAGCAATGTACGACTGAGAATTCGGTGAGTCCCGAGACTGACGCCATGGAAGCCTTTCAAAAGATGAGCGGCGATGGACAATCTCGGCTGCTGGTGGTCGAAGGCGACCAGCTTCGCGGCGTCATCGCCCTGAAAGACATCAGTGGGCTCATCTCTCTGAAGCTGCAATTGGAGGAGTAACGATCTCAAACGGCAAGCGTCGCGTCTCGACGAGCTGGTAAAGCCCGGCTTTCGAGGGCTTGTCGGCCATGCCTGTACCCGTCACGGATTCCAATTCCACCCCCTTGGATACGACCTGAAACCAGGGCTTTTCCAGCGTCAGGGCCGTTCGAAGGGCGCGAAACACTTACACTTTGAGTAAGAATAATCGCCCTGTTCGTGCCGGCACACGGATGCCACCTGAGTCTCGCCCGGCGGCATCGCGCGAGCGGTGTGAATCACATCGTGAGTTCCTCGCCGCTCCTAGGGAACGGTGAACTCACTCTTGATCGCTCGCCGGCTGTTTCGACTGCTCCTTACCACTTTCCGCCATGGCCTTCTTAAGACTGGAAGCCGCGTCGTCATACGCGGCCTTCAGATTATCCATGGATTCTTCAAGATCGTCCGCCGCCTCTTCCCAAGCGTCCTCCCCCGCGTCCGGCAGCTTGCCGAGCCGCTGTTGGGCATCTTGGAGGCGTCCTTCCAGTTGATCCACGGATTGTTGCAGCTTTTCTTGCGCTGCTTGCCGCAACTGGCCCACGTTGTTTTTCAGTGCGGCCGTTTCTTGTTTGAGCTCATCGAGGCTGTTTCGCGCTTTCGCCAAGGCCTCTTGCGTCTGTTTCTCCGAGTACTCCGCGACCGCCTTGGTTGCTTCGTCAAGTTTCTGTTTCACTTGCTTGGCGGACACGTCTTGAGCCGACGTGTCCGTGTCCTTTTGGCTCTGATCCGTCTCGGTGGTTTTCTTCGCCTCGGTGGTTTTCTTCGCCTCGGTGGTTTTCGAGTCTGATTCCTCCGGGACCAGAGGGGGGCGTGGCGTTGGGTCCCCCTCGGCGCACCCGATAACGACGCTCAACAGTAGCACGTAAAATGGGAAGGACAAGATTCTCATGGTGTGACCTCCTTGGTCTGGAATGGTTGAAAAACCGCATCGCGCCCTTATCATTTGCTCGGTGGCCGTGAAGCAGCGCGAAACACGTCGGTCAAGTACGAGTGCAATCCGCGTACCGATGCCCCCAAAAGAGCCCACGGACTCCAAAAGGCCCGCCTGCGAATACTCCCGGCGCGCCCTTTGCTACGCAGGTTGTTAGGTAAGGTGTTAGGTAAGGTGTCGGGAGGGCAGTTGTTGTTCGATGGCGGCAAGCGTTCCTGGGGTTGGATGGTTGGACTCGGGAGCTCAACACGCCTGGCAAAACCGGGGATCTCACGGGAAACCGACGGATGAACTCGTGTCCACGTGTTTTCCGCCATAAGAGCTCTCCGAAGGCGAGACGAGCGTTTCCGGGGTCGATGGCGCGCTCAACGGTAACTCGGTGCGTGGATATCACGTTGTGTTCACTTACAAAAGAATCAATCGGTGATGGACTATGAACTTGCTTACGCCTAGAGATTTTTATCGTCTTGCGGAAATCGCCGAGGCAGACTCTGTCTCGGTGCTGATGCCCACTCATTCCATGGGGCGAGAAGTCAATCAGGACCCGATTCGGCTGAAAAACCTCATTAGAACGGCTGAGGAAACGCTGGTGGCTCGGGGGCATCGCGCCGCCGACGTTCGCCGGCGCCTGGCCCCCCTACTGGAATTGATTGACGATGTATCCTTCTGGTCGCATCAGCGGTCGGGACTGGCGGCGTTTCTCGCCGCCGGGAAGACGCACTTGTACAGCGTCCCGTTTTCGCTACCGGAACGTGTCGTGGTAGGCCAACGCTGCTATCTCGTCCCCCTGGCGAAGGTTCTCGACGAGGACGCGCGATTCTATGTGCTGGCGCTGAGCCCTAAGCAAGTGCGACTGTTGGAGTGTAGTCGGCATTCAGCCGAGGAGGTCCCTTTGCCTGGGTGGCCAGAAAACTTGGAGGAGATGATGCGTCACGTCGAAGAAGAATCTCAACTTCAGTTCCACAGCGAATTGCCGTCGAGGGGACATGCGGCCGGGGGTGAACGAACAGGGGTCTTTCACGGGCACCCCGGGGAGGACGTGGAATCGGAACGCAAACAGCGTCTGCTTGAATACTCCCGACTTATCGATCAGCGTTTGCTTAATGCCGTTGGCCCCCGCCGGATGCCGTTGGTTCTCGCGTGCGATGAGCGGTTAGCCGCGATCTATCGCGGGGCGACCCGCTATCCGGGGGTAAGGGAGCGCCCAGTGGCGGGCAATCCGGACCATAAAAGACCCGAGGCACTGGGGGAAATGGCTTGGAAGATCGTCGCCCCCGAAGTGACCCAAGGGCGGGACAGAAGTGTCGCGCGGTGTCATCAAGCGGCGAACCACGCCCAGGCGGCCGATAGCCTGGAAGACATTTTGGTAGCAGCGCAGGACGGGCGCGTGGGCACCCTTCTGGTGGCCGAGGATCACCAGTTTTGGGGCTGTTTCCACGCCGACCAGCGACGGCTGGACATCCACGAGACTCCGAAGCCAGAGGACGACGAATTGCTCAACTTGGCCTTGGTCAGCGCTCTCGATCAAGGCGCGACGGTGCATGCCGTACGCCGCGATCAGATTCCCGGCGAGCAGCCGGCCCTTGCCGCGCTGCGATATTGAGGCTCCGTGGCCACCCAAACTGCCCTCGTCGGCCCCGCCCGAGGCGTGGGGTGAGGAAAAACTCCAAGTCGTTGCCATCCATATTGTTGCGCCGTTCGTTTCGCCGGTATTGAGACGAAAGGACCTCTAAGAGACCTAAAAAAC
>JBNJEM010000455.1:0-6518 GCA_051745935.1 Planctomycetota bacterium | reverse complement strand
CCTGCGAAGGCTGGGGGGGCCGCTGCCGGCTGTTCTCCTCTTGAGCTTGAGCAGCCGGCGGCATTTGTCTCTTTGCATTCGAGGCCCAAATCCCTTATAACCACAGGAAGTTCATTGACATAAAAACGTCTCGCGCGCCCGCGCGCGAAAACCGGGAAGCCAGTCGCTAGGGCCCACCACGCGTGCAAAATCCCCTGCAAATACAGAGTGGATCAGCACGAGATGCCAAAAGGGTGTCAGTTACTACACAAGGCATCGGGTCTACCACCCACAGCTGGGGCGGTTCGTGACCAGGGATCCGCTGGGGTACGGAGGTGGGGATGTGAACCTGTATCGATACTGTAGTAACTCGCCTGTCAGCTTCACAGACAAGGAAGGGCTAGCGAAGTGTTGTCCGGGCACATGCGATACCTGGTATATCCGGGTCTTCAGCGTCGCCTCCGGTGTCGCAGGTGCCGGCGTGACACAAGTAGAAGCAAGCCTTTCGGCTGACTCGAAAACGTGCGACATGCCATTGGACTCAACGCCCCAGGGAGATTATAAGTTCCTCGGGGGGAGCCTGGGGGTAGGACTCGAGTTCACCGGGACCGTTGGTTTAGGCGAGCGTCGAATCTTTACCACCGACTGCATCACCTATGATGATCACGTCGGCTCTGGGCGGGTTACAGCGGTGGGAATCGGCGCGGTATATACCTACGGAATTCTTTACCTTACGACGCCTCAGACTTATCAGCTTGTTGGCGGGTTTTCGTGGGGTGTAGACTTAACTTTGGCAACATCAGTAGGCCGGTGGTGGTTCCAGTGACATGAGAAGTATCCGCTTTTCGTACCGACGAGTTGCCGGTGGCTGGTTAGTCTTGGGCATCATGATGTCGCTTCCGCCGCTGTTCTTTGTGATGGATCACGAGCACCATGTGGAGTTGCCGCCTCAGGCCCAAGTGGCGTTGCCTGTGATGCATGGCGTTCTGGTTGGTCAAGCGATTCTTGGAATAGCGGTGGTAGCGTCCGCCCTTTTGTCGCTAAGAAAAGGTCGGATTCATGTGCTATTGTTGGTGGCAGGGATGTCTGCAGCAGGGTTTGGTGCTGCTACGTCGGCGTTCGTCTTGGCGACTGCGAGGCTTACTGCGATGAGTTCTATTGCTGTGGCTTCCCCGGCAGTCATTTTGATCACATGTGCCATATTGGCATCGATTGCCTATGCCTGCCCTGATCCACCGGATTCCAGGTGAACAGTAAGGGAAGGGAATCCGGGGACACGAACCGATTACGGCAGACTAGATAATCTGCTGTCGCTCGCTTGAACCTACGAGGGAAGAGCCAGATGTGCGGTTGGACCTGTGGGGCGGCACCTCGGGCACCTTCGACGGGTTCGATCGCTTCGGCCGCGTGGTCAACCACCTCTGGCGGGATTACGGTGGCTCGGCCGACGCCGACCGCTTCAAGTACGGCTACGACCGGGCCGGCAACCGCACCTGGAAGGAAAACGATGTGGCGGCCAAACTGGACACGCCGGTGCATCTGGATGAGCTCTATGATTATGACGATGTGTACCGCTTGATCAATGCGGAGCGAGGGAACCTGAACGCCAATCATGATGCCATCACCGACAAGGCCATCGAGCAGGATTGGGGGCTCGATCCGACCGGAAACTGGGAGACCTTTGATGTGGACGACGACGGGGACGACACCTGGGAGCTGGAGCAGACCCGCTCGCACAACGAGGTCAACGAGACCGGGACGATCGGAGCCACCACCGGCACGAATTGGGCCGATCCGTCGCATGACGCGGCCGGTAACATGACCACGCTGCCCAAGCCATCCGATCTGGGGAGTTCCATCAGCGGCGAGTACGACGCCTGGAATCGCTTGGTGGAGGTGACCGATGGCGGCGTGCTGGTGGCCAAGTTCCGCTATGACGGCGAGGGTCGGCGGATCCTGCTTCTTCGGGAATAGCAGAATAACGGTCCCGCGTGGCGATGACAGGGCACGTGGAAGCAGCGTTGGGGAGTCGGGGAGAACGTCCGGAGCGGGGTGACTCATTACTTAAAAGGAAAAAGTAAACGAGCCTCCGATCCCCGTGTACGGGGTCCAAGCGGGGGGATGTGGGCCAGAGCGGCGTGCCGGGACGGGATCCAGGCGACGTGAGAGGATAATGGCCGAAACGGGTGACGGAACGCGGTCATTTTTGCGCTTTTCCCTATCCATGCGGCGAGACGTCTTCCGTGTGATGTGTCGGGTCGTTTAAAAACATCCATGAGACGCTCCGGTATTGAGACGATCGGGCGCCGGGCGGGCGGGTCGGGTGGCACTGGCTGAGCGAGCGCGGGACAGGCTTCCATTTCTGACAACGCTAAACGCGAGCGGAGCCAGTGCACGGTTTCCACTTCACTCGCGTGGTGCCATGACTCGGTCACTGTGTACAGGCCCTCACCCCACAGTGGCTCCGTTCGCTCACTCTCAAGGCAGTTAATACGGGATTGATGTCGCACACTTTTTCAATCTTTCATTCCGTGTCAGGAATATATCGCTCACTCAGCCAGTGCCACCCGCCGCTAATGAACGCTGATAAACGCTTATATTCAAATGTTCAGAAGACATCGGGTGTTGTATTTTCATGTGTCAAAAGGGTTGAGTTGGCAAGTTGTCCCCTGTACCTTGAGCGATTCTTCTATCGGCGTGCTTCCTTCTTAGCCTATTGGCGTGACATGAATTCAGCCTCGCACATCTCCCTCATATCAGCGTTGATTAGCGTTGATCAGCGGTTTCCGGTTGCACGCCGAGGCATGGGCTCTTGGCCTTTCAACACTCAATGACCAAAACATCCGTTTTACTCCAGCGGTAAAGCGTGAACGGATACCGATGCGTTTGGTGAGCCGACCGTGGTCGTCGTACTCCAGTTGCGTGCGGCGTCCGGCTCCGGTCACCGCTTGGTCGTTATCACCGGCATTGATCACCGGGCTGCCGACTCGCGGCGCGTGGGTCTGGGTCGGGCCGCCGTTGTCGGCCAGGGCGGCCAGTTGGGGGTCGAGCGGCGACCCGCTGCTGCCGATCTGGTCGCCCTCTGGCAAACACCCCAGCCTGACACTGGAGCAACGATTCAATTCACCGGCGGCGATAACCGAAATCAATGCCCGTTTCGCGGCCGTATCCGCAGAGGAACGCCCGCTGCGCGCACTTGGCCCCGCAGTGGCACGTACCAATGTCGCCCTCTCGTACAATCTCTTCTCCTGCGCATCCGGCCCTGAGACCGCTCCGTTGAGAGGGGGATGTCGTCGGTGGTTGGATAGAAAACTGAGCCGCGTTGACGGTACGCTGGCATGGCAGGGGGAAAAGTCAGCAAGGAGAATCTCGTGTCAGTGGGAGTCAGGATGCGGCCAATGAAATACGATCCCGAGGATTAGATGGTGGACGGACTCATTACCCCAGGGGCTACGGGGCCATGGGTTGACCTCGTACTTGATCAGGTTGAGCCGTCGAAATGGCTGCCCCAAGGAGATCTGCTTGTCGACATCAGGATCCCAGTCTTCAAAGCATTGCTTGATGTGCAGGATGATCCAACGCCTGAGATCCCGGTCGACGTCGGGACTATTGTCGTCATGACTCAAAGCTGCGATCTTCAGAATCGCAAGGCGCCCATGGTTGCTTGTTGCCCGGTCCACGCGCTGGACGAATTCGAATCGTTCAACGAACGTTTCAAACGGAAGGATGAATGGGAGAACGTGCGTCGCGGCAAAATTGCCGGACTTCACCTGCTCCCCGGTGCCGAAATCGAAAACAACCGTTCTTGCCTCGTGGTCGACTTTCGCGTGATCCACAGTCTCACAACCGAGCACGTCATCGAATTCATTAACACTCAAACTGAAAGCTTTATGTCACGACTAGCTGGTAAAGCCCGAGTTCCAGGGCCTTCTCGGCCATAACTACCGCCCGAAACGGTTCGAATTCAGTCGGCCTGCAAATCACCTGAAACCAGGGCTTTTCCAGCGTCAGGGCCGCCCAAAGAGCGCAATACGTTTACATTTTGAGTTAAAAGCGTTGGGCACCACCCGCGTCTGAAATCTCCCTATGTCGAGCATATGTCGCAAGCATTCGCGCGGTTATTCATGCGGGGCGGTCTTCCGGTCGACATACCGCCTTTTAAGTAGACTGATGCCGTTCGGAGCTCTTGTCGAAAAACCCGCTCATGCACTTCGGTCACGTGTCCGGCTCGACGTAGCGTCAGCAAACGGTCGACGGCAACAAGGGCATCCGCCATCAAAGCCTCTCAATAGAGCCGAGAACGCCGACGGCTGCGGGAGCGTTGTAATCGCCTTGAACGCTAGTGGCGCCCGATGAGCGTAGTGGCGGTATGTGATGCCTCCGACGGCGTGCCCCAGAATCTCAATCGCCGACTCCGGCATGTGCTCGTCGTAGTACGTCGCACAAGTCTTACGCAGATCTTTGAGCATCCATGCCCGTTCCAATCCGGTCTCCACATCGGTCTTCTCCTTGATTCCCGCGAGACGGCAAAGTTCTCCGAAGCGACGATTCGGTCGTGAACCGCCGCCCAGGAAAACAGGTTCGTTCGGATTTGAATGATTGGGCATCAGGCTCTTGATATGTGCGTGAACGACCCGGTTCATTGGGCGGTAGAATGCCTTTCCCGTTTTGACTCGGCGGTAATACAGCCAGCTCCACGGCGAGTGATGTTTGACTCCCCGGTTGGGCGATTCTGCCTCTCAGCCGATGTGCCGCCAGAGTATTGGCTGACGAGATTTCGTCGACCGCCAGATAGTCCCCGAGTCAATTCCGCAGTTGAAGAAAACCACAAGAGCCGACCGCCAGTATCTTCCCATGGACAACAGGGCCTTCCATCCTCGCGGCGTTTCAGGTGGTGTGTCGGACCGAGGCGTGGTGGTGTGCCGGGACTGCGTCGGGGTAGGGTTCCTCAACCGTGCACGGATGTCCTTCTGGTGGGTGGCTTTGATTTCCAAGATGGCAAAACGGGACGTTACCGCTAGAAGTTAGATGCTTCAACTGGCATAATCAGCGATGCGGCGGAAAACGAAGGAAACCTGCGGCAGCTCGTGCCGAGAATACTGTAATCCAGCCCTGCTTGGTTGTACGAAAGGCCCCGACAGATTTACGAGTCAGAGAGCGGGCAGCCGGTCCGCGAGTTTCCAGAGCTACCGAACGCGCGATGCCTTGCGCTGGCCCCGGACGGCAAAAAAGTTCTGCTCGCCACGCGTCAGGAGACCGTGTTGTTTGACACCGGGTCGGGATGGCTCATCAAGAGATTCACGGTTCCAGGAAGCACCCCGAGAGAGGCAGTGTTCAGCCCGGACGGAACACGTGTGGCCATCGAATTTCGGGACCATTCCGTGGATCGATTGACCTCTGATGAGTTCCGCGACCGCGTTAACGTCTACACAGTCAGCGGTGAGTGCCAAGAACTCTTTTCCTTAGAACCCCCTCCCCTCGCGCATCGGTACCGGTGGTACCCGGTCGCTTACAATGCGGATAGCACCCGGTTGCTGTATGGCGGCGCGTTGTGGGACGCCAACAGCGGGAATAAGATCCGGCAGTTTGGTATCCTCTATGACTGATGGTGTGAGTATCGGAGATTGGCAAATGAGCGATCGGTGAAGAAGTTGGTGTGCCCGCGCTTCCGTGCCGCTTGCTGGGGGCCTGGAGAACTCGGAGGCACGGCCGAGGCCATCTTCGGCCTTCACTGTTTCATGTACCCCAACGGTGCAGAAAAATTCGAAGGTCACGGGGCAGTTTAGACTGATCCACGTCTGCAGCTCGGCAGGTAATGACCCATCGCACATGTAATGCGACCAAGGGGGTGTGTGCTGGCGGTTTCGCTGTTCTGGTCTGGCACAGACGCCTAATGCCCCCAGGGCGCCTACCGTGCCGGGAAGGTTGCGGAAAACACCCTCAAGCGGGTCAGGGACATCTCGTCCTTCACTCATCCAGTGACCTGCCACGGAGAATGGGTTCGATGGCTTGGAGAGAGAGTGTGTGGGGCGCCGGCCTGAATCGCCAGGAAACGCCTTTTCCGGCCGGTCGCTGTTCTTGCCACCCGGTCCCCTTGATGGTCGGAGGCGGCGAGCCATGTAACCACCCAAACGGACTGTATTCCGGCGGATGCGGTCGCAAGGCTCGGGACGGTGTGCAGGATACGCCGCCCATGAAGAAACCGCGAGCGACTGGTAGAGACACGGAGGACGGTGCCCTCTCAAAACACCCTTACCCCGCTACGGTGGCGGCAAAAGTGCCTTATAACAATTTTTCTTAAGGCTTTTTTTGCCGCCCCACTGGCAAGGAGAGTTTGGCCCCTCGTATTACCCTGAAAGGCGAAAGCGATGAAAGACCGTGCTTTGATCCCCGTTTTAGCGTTCAAAACTCACCGTCCCGCTGAATCCAATACCCTACGACTGAGGAGATAAGATTCATGTGGCAGCGATGGAAAGCCGGTGCGGGAATGGCGCTGCGGCTTTTTGGGATTCTCTTCACACTCCAGTTTGTTCTCCTTC
>JBNJEM010000454.1:0-6610 GCA_051745935.1 Planctomycetota bacterium | reverse complement strand
ATCTGTCTTTCGGTATGACACGCGGTAATGAAAAACCGCAATCGAGCCGCCTCTTCGTCCACGGCCGGATAAAGAATCGGCTGGACGTTAATACCCCGCTCGAACAACCGCCTCGACAGACGCAACGCGTAGAGTGAATTACCGACCACGATGGGGATGACCGGCGTACCATGGCTCATTCCCGTGTTCAAGCCCCATTGTCGAGCCAAACGGAGGAACTGAGCGGACCGCGCTTGCAGCCGCGCCACCCGCTCGGGCTCGCGTTCAATCAAGCGCACGGCGGCCAGGGCCGCCGCCACGTTTGGCGGTGGCATCCCCACGCTGAAAACAAAGCCGGGAGCCGTGTATTTCAGGTACTCAATCATCTCTCGGCACCCGGCAATGTAGCCGCCACAACTGCCGAAAGACTTGCTGAGCGTTCCCATCCAGATATCAACCTCTTTGGGATCCAGCTCGAAATGTTCCCCCACCCCTCGACCCCGCGTTCCCAGGGTGCCCGCCGAATGGGCCTCGTCAATCATCAACCATGCCTTGTGGCGTTGCTTGATCTCCACGAAGCGTGGCACCTCCGGCACGTCGCCATCCATGCTGTAAACGCCCTCGATGACCACCAATACCCGGCGATAATCGCGTCGGACCTCTTGCAGCAACTGATCGAGCGCCTGCCAGTCATTATGGGGAAACGGGCGGCGGTGGGCGCCGGAGAGGAGCGCGCCCTGAATAATGCTATTGTGAGCCAGGGCGTCATGGACAATGAGGTCTCCGGGCCCCAACAGGTGCCCGATTGTGGTTTCGTTGGTGCTATGTCCCCCGACAAAGCAAATCGCGTCCTCCGTTCCCACGAAATCCGCCAAGGCCCGTTCCAAATGGCCATGGACGACCTTTTCGCCCGAGACCAAACGGCTCGCCGAAACACTCGTCCCATATTGATCAATCGCTTCCTTGGCCGCCTGAGCCACGATCGGATGCCCGGAAACCCCCAAATAATTGTAGCTCGCGAAGCTCAACAGCTCTCGACCACCGATCACGGTCCGATCATTGGTGATCGACTCGTGCACGCTGAAGTACGGATTGGGGACTCCCGTGGCCGAGAGCATGGCTTTGGTCTGCTGCAACCTCACGTATTCAGCCATTTTCGAGAATTGATAGTTTTCCGGGGGAATATCGCCATCCGGCGTGGTGGCGGTCATCACGCGGGCTTGCCCCCGCCCCACCGGATCGGTCCCGATATGCTCTTGAATCGCCACCGCGATTTCGCGACAGGTTTCGATCTGCTGCAACACGCTTTCGGGAAATCGCCCGCCAAAGGTCTCTTCCAGCGAATTGGCGATTTGCAGCCGCTCAAGCGAATCCAGTCCCAAGTCGGTCACGATGTTGGTGTCGAGCGTCAAGGCTGCGGCGCGCTCCCGCGCCACCGACCGGACGTGCCCGAGAACTTCGGCCGCCACCGTCGCATTCGGCTCGGGCACCGATTCAGCCGTTTCCGGCGGTTCGACGGGCGGCGGTCCCTCGTGGCCCGCTGGCTCATCCCAAACATACCAACTGCCCACGACCTGTAATTGACCGTTCACGAAATCGGAACGACAGGCACTGCGTTGGATCTTTCCACTGGAGGTCTTGGGAATCGATCCAAATCGCACCAAGACAATCCCATCGGGCGGCAATTCGTGCTCGGAGGTCACGGCGCGGCGAATTCTTTCGATCACGTCGGACCAGTCCTTGCGGCGGCGACGTTCCGTCTCGGCGACGATGATCAGCCGTTCCTGACCGTTCATTTCCACGGCAAAAGCCCCAACAGCGCCAGCTTGCAAACGATGGTCCGCCTGTTCCACCGTCTCCTCGATATCCTGCGGATAGCGGTTTACCCCCCGCACAATGATCAAGTCCTTCAATCGCCCCGTCACAAACAACTCACCATCGCCGACAAATCCCAAGTCCCCGGTCCGCAGATAGGTGTTTCCCGTGTCGTCGCCATTGGCCAGGCGAGCGTGAAATGTGTTTTCCGTCGCCTCCGCGTTGTTCCAATACCCCATTCCCACACTGGGGCTTCGCACCCAGATTTCCCCCACCTGGTAGGCTGGCAGCCGCACGCACGTTTCAGGCTCAACGATCGCCAGCTCCTCGCCGGGCAACACGCGACCACACCCCACCAGCGTCCGCTCGTTCCGGTGTCCAGCCGGCACCGGAATCACGCGATGCTCGTCCAACGCCTCGCGATCGAATCGCCCCAGAGTCGGCGCCTTGGTCATCTCGGCGCCCGTCACAATCAAGGTCGTTTCGGCCATGCCATAACAGGGAAAGAACGCCTCGCGCCGAAACCCCACTTTCTCGAACCGGTTGCAGAAATTCGTCAAACTCGCGGCCCGTATCGGCTCGGCCCCGTTGAATGCCACCTGCCACGCGCTCAAATCCAGCCCTTCCATCTCTTCGTCGGAAATGCGTTGCGAACACAGGTCATAGGCGAAATTCGGCCCCCCGCTAATCGTGGCCCGATACCGGGTCATCGCGCGAAGCCACCGCACGGGCTTCTGGAGAAACGTCATCGGCGACATCAACACGTTGGGCCGACCGAAATAGAGCGGATTGAGCACTCCGCCAATCAAGCCCATGTCGTGATACGTCGGTAACCAGGTAATCCCCACGCCCTCTTGCGTCAGCTCGAACGAATAGACAATCGCCATCACGTTGTACATGATGTTGGCGTGAGAGAGCATCACGCCCTTCGGCGTGCCGGTCGAGCCCGAGGTGTACTGGAGTAGCGCGAGCTGATCCGCCTCGAACCCCGGCGAATGCCATTGGCTGGCCTGTTCCTCCGAAACCTCGTCAACCGCCAACCACTCCAGCTGCTTGAGTGTCGGCGTCTCGTCCAATGTCCTCACGGCCCGATCTCGAACATCGGCTGTCGTCAACGCCACCTTCGCCTCCGCGTCGTCCGAGATGGCCTGCAGCCGTTTCACATTGCGGTTGCGGCGCGGCGTGAACGCCGGCACCGCCACGGCGCCCGCGCACAGGCATCCATAAAACGCCTTGACAAACGCCAATCCAGGTGGAAACAGCAACAACGCCTGTTGGCCCGTGAGACCGCGCTCCATCAAACTCACGGCAATCCCCCGACTCGCACGCTGCAGTTGGGCATACGTAATCCGCTCATCGTTGCCTTCCCCATCCGAAAAGTAAAAGGCCACCTGTTCTGGCCGCTCGGCAGCCCAGAAGTCAAGCACGTCCACGATATTCGTGCTCGGTGGAGGCGTGTATGGTGCAAAGAAGCCGTCTAGGTTCACCGTAGTACAAACTCCAACATCAAG
This sequence comes from Planctomycetota bacterium, assembly GCA_051745935.1. Classification (GTDB taxonomy): domain Bacteria; phylum Planctomycetota; class Planctomycetia; order Pirellulales; family Pirellulaceae; genus JBNJEM01. Next base: position 3,305 of record JBNJEM010000454.1, on the reverse strand, counting down.
GCGTCGACGTTCCCCATGGACCGCCAACCGTACAAAAACAAACCATTCCACTGGCTAACAGGCCATCACAAAACCGTTCAGACTCCCCCTTCCATCCAAGGAGTTTTGGAAGCGGACGCCAGTGCTATGTCACGGCTAAAAACTCAAGGGGCACTGGCTCCACCAACCTTCGTTCGCCTGCCGGGCAAGGTGGCAATAGCCGAGTCCCGCCTAACCAACCCCAAACTCGAGCCCTGACAACACACTCGGTTCAGTTACGAGCTGCAAAAAACCGGCGGAACGTACAAACAGGTCGCCCATTTTGCGCTATCTTTCAATTTTCCCCAAATTGGCGCGAATGACAATACCAGGCAATGGCCTATCACGCAGAATCGGGTCACATCATCGGCGACTGTAATCTTTTGTTCAGTTTCGCCAGGACAACGCGATATAACCCCGCTCGCCACCCTCGCACCCCCCCCGAAAACCGGGTGCATCCAGGGGCCGTTTTAGTGCCGCCGCGTCTCGTCCCGCCCCGTTCAATCCGCCAACACGTCCCTTCCGTTCTCCCCTATGTTCTCCCCTGCCGTCCCCCCGTAACGCTACTCTCTCCAAGCAGCGCCAACGAAGCCACCCGCCAACGAAACCACCCCGCGACGCGGCAATCCAACAGCTCGCGCCACGCATGAGCAAGCAATCGCGACGGGACCGGCACCGGATTGCCTGAATCGGATCGCGCGAGGGCTGCCGGGCACTCCCAGTACAAGCGGAAGTGCATGGGAATCGAACCCACCAGCCACCCGTTTGACGCATGGCTCAACGATTTTGAAGACCGCGCCGAGCACCAGCCCGGAAGCACTTCCGTCCCGCTGGGCTAAGCCCAATCCATCCCCGTCTCTTTGTGAATCCGCTCTTCGAAGTTGCCCAACAACCCCCCGATCACGTCCCAACCGTGTGGCAAACGCACCTCGATATCGCCCTGCTGATTGACTCGAACCACGGTATGGTCTTCCACCCCCGCGTCAGCCAAGTCTTTCTCTTGCAGCTCATCGTCCTTCACGATTGCCTTGAGCGACTTCCCTGTCATTTCAACGAACTTCATGGGGATACTCTAAAAAGCTGCGCCGCCGGAACCTCGCATCCAACAGCTTGGGCAACAATTGAGAACTCCACACGAGGGGGAGCGTCTCCGTGCGAACCTTTATGTCCTCTATGTCCTCGTACTTGCATCACGAGTTTCCTCTATTTTACCATACCCGCAATCAACAATGTATATCCTTTTGCCATTGGGGAATTCCGCCGATCGACACCCTCGCAAAACACCCGATCCGGCCCCCCATGCCTCACGCGGCCTGCTCCCCCCCCCGGTGATCTCGATCAAGTTCCCGCCCCGATCCGGTCGGACCGCGGCGCGATCAAGGCCATCAAACGCTGCCGGAAACGGTCTGCCGGATCTTTTCCGACAAGGCAAGCAGGTCGGAAACCTGCAGCTCTTCGGCTCGGGCCCGGGGCCCGAACTCCAGTTCACTCAATAGATCGTCGATCTTCGATTTCCCCAAGACTTTCTTGTAGGCGCCGACGAGGCCGCTGCGGAGAAATTTCCTCCGATGCGTGAACACGGCGCGCAGAAACGTCAGAAGGAAGGGCAAATCGGGGATCAGATCGCGTTTGCGCGGATCCACCACCAGCTGAATGATCGCCGAATGGACCTGGGGCCGAGGCCAGAACACCGCCGGGGGCAGCACTCGCTTCATCCGGATTTCACACTGACTCTGAATCCACACGCTCAAGGCGCCGTAAGCCTTGGTGCGGGGACGAGCCGTCATGCGGTCGGCCAATTCCTTCTGGATGGTCACGGTCATCGAGTGAGGCGGGAGATCGGTAAGCAAGAGGTTGGAAATCACCGGCGTGGCAATACAGTAAGGGAGGTTGGCCACCAGTTTGAGGCGCCGCCCCGGCCCCGCCCCCATGTGCCGGCTCACCGTCTCCAGCACTTGCGAGTTAAAGTGGTTCTTGTTTTGAAGGGCATCGCATTGCAGGAGCGTCACATTGGGAAACTCAACCAACTCCTCGCTGGCCAACTGGTGCAGTTCCCGGCTTAGCTCGACACTCACCACCGCTCCCGCGCGCGGGGCCAACAGGCCGGTCAACGCCCCTAAGCCGGTTCCCACCTCCAGAACCACGTCTTTTTCACCCAGCTGCGCCGCACGGGCTAGCAGCGACAAGAGATTCAAATCGATCAGGAAATTCTGGCCACGCCGCGTGTCGGGCTGAATCCCCGCCTCGCGAAAACGTTCGATCAGGTAAGAAACAGTTTGCCGCTGGCTCATGTTCCGATACTCAACGAAGGAAATGTGCTGCAAAGGCCCCAGTCGACGCGACTCGCGTTTGCTCGACGGGCGACGAAACGGCGTAGACGCTGCCCCGGCCCGCCAAGGACCAAAAAGGGCTGGATCCAGGCCCTCGTCAGTATAGTCCGGGGGCCAAAATCCTGGAGCCCCATCCATTCATGTCGATTCGCCACGTGGCCTTTGACTCCAGCGTTCAAACGGCCCGCTCAAGGGCTCGTCCCCCCCGCCCCGCAACTGCCGCTCCACGTATTTCGCGAGCAGATCCGTTTCCAAATTCACGGCATCCCCCACTTGCATCGGCCCCAGCGTGGTGACGTTCAACGTATGCGGAATCAATGCCACGCTGAACCGTTCATCCTCCACGTCCACTAACGTCAAGCTCACCCCATCCACGCTGATCGACCCTTTGCTCGCCATCTGCAACATCAAGGAGCGGGGGGCCCGCAACCAAAACGTCGACCACTCCTGATCGTCAATCCGCTGGTCCAAAGTGCCCACGCCGTCGATATGCCCCGTCACGAAATGACCGCCTACCCGGTCCCCCAGCTTCAATGACCGCTCCAAATTCACGCCACTGCCTTCACGCAACTGGCCGAGGTTCGTCCGATTAAGCGTTTCCTCCCCCGCATCAAACCCAAAGGACTCGCCTTTCACCTCAACCACCGTCAGACAACACCCGTTGACGGCGATGCTATCGCCCACCTGTAGCTCCGGCGCTATTGACGGGGCCTCGACCACCAGACGCACCCCGGGCGGATCGGCGATCAAAGCTCGAACCGTAGCCCGCATCTCCACTAATCCAGTGAACATTCTTTCGCTCCTCCTACCCGCCGCTCTCGGGCAATCGTGGCCCCTGGCAAAAAAGGCTCCTCCGGCGCGAGCTCCACAGCCCATTCGCACCGGAAAGACTTGACTGCGTTGATGTTGTGATCGGTACGTGGCTCGCGTTCAAGATCCGTCGAACCACCAGTTCAC
>JBNJEM010000453.1:0-6649 GCA_051745935.1 Planctomycetota bacterium | reverse complement strand
ATGGAGCGAGGAACCTGAGTCTCCCCTGGCCCGAACTGGGAACGTCACTCGAATCCCTTAAATCAGACAGTTATTTCTTAACAGAGCCTAATGCGCGCCACGTGGTGGCCGATGTGGGGCCGCGGGTTGTTCAGGCCGGGTGATCGGGGGGGCCCGAATCGTCCCCACGCGTCTTGGGGCCACGTTTCGTGGTGCTGTTGTGTGGCACGCTTCCAGCGTGCCATGGGTACGGGGGTCGGCGTGGGGTGTGGGGCCCCGCGTCCTGGGGTTTCACCCCAGGCTAAGGTGTGTCTGGCCTCCGGCCAGAGGTGGGACAAGGGGACGGACCGGTTCGGCATGCCGCTTCGAAAGCTTCGGTTAACGTGGGAACTGGGGCGGAAGGTGGTGGTGGGGAGGACCGGTTGCGGATCCGAGCTACGGACTCCCCGCCTCCAAGCACCATTGGCTCAGGGATCGTCCACAAATAACTTACCGGATTCTCGTCGCAGGTGAGCGAAACAACATTGGGCGTCGGATGAATGCTTTCGGTAACTTAATTGTGGCCGCCCCCCTCACCCCTCCAGCAGCTCGGTGAGGTATTTCGGCAGAAAAACCCCGGTGGCGTGTCCCGGCAGAAAAGCCATCTCTTGGTCGATCGTAATCCCGCTTTCCGACGCCAGCGCCACCTGTTTGTGCTTAATCGCCGAGCACCTGATGGTTTGAGGGGACTCTGAAAAATTGCAGATAACGACGGCGGGAGCCCGTGTCATGATCAGCCATCGGGCCTCCTCGTCAAACTCGACCTCGGTGGCGGCGAGCCGTCCGTTTTTCAGGCAGCCAAGGCGTCGGCGCAGGGAGATCAGCGACCGGTGCCACTGGCGGAGCTCCTTGTGCGGGGACCGGGAAGGTTCCTCCCAGTCCAGCTTGGATCGCAGCCAGCTTTCTTCAGCCTGCGGATCCGGTATGTCTTCGGGTTTCCAGTCGAAGTCCGAAAACTCATCCCGACGACCGTGTTTGACGGCTTCTCCGAGCTCGGCATCCTGATGATCCGTGAAATAAAGAAACGGCGTGGCCGCCCCCCACTCTTCGCCCTGGAACAGCATGGGCACGAAGGGCGAGGTCATCACCAGGGCGGCGCCGATTTTGAGCTGGCCGCGCGAAAGCAACTGACTCGTGCGTTCTCCCAAGGCGCGGTTGCCGACTTGATCATGATTTTGAAGGCAGCCGATAAACTGGTTTCCGGAAAGCCCCGCGGCGGGACGTCCGTGGCAACGGCGGCGAAACTTGGAATAGCGACCGTCATACGCCATGCCTTCGGTCAACACCTTGGCCAAATCAGCCAGGCTTCCGAAGTCTTGGTAATACCCGTCCCGCTCGCCCGTCAAAACCGCCTGCAGCGCGTGGTGAAAATCCTCGTTCCATTGCGCGTCAATCCCGTAACCCCCCTGTTCCGGGGCGCGTACCACCCGGGGGTCGTTGAGATCGCTCTCGGCGACGAGCGTCAGATGCCGACCGAGTTCCGCTTCGAGGTCCTGAACTTCCGCCGCCAGCTGTTCGAGAAGGTGGACCGCCGAAGTATCCATGATGGCATGGACGGCGTCGATTCGCAAACCGTCCAGGTGATAGTCGCGCAGCCACATGAGGGCGTTGTCGAGGAAAAAACGTCGCACGTGGTCGCTTGCCGGGCCGTCCAGGTTGATCGCTTCGCCCCACGGCGTCTTGTACCGGTCCGTGAAGTAGGGCCCGAACCGATTCAGATAGTTTCCGCACGGGCCGAGGTGGTTGTAGACCACGTCGAGCAACACGGCCAGCCCTCGTTGGTGACAGGCGTTCACCAGGCGTTTGAGTGCCTCGGGACCGCCGTAAGCGTGATGGGGCGCGAAAAGATCGACGCCGTCGTATCCCCAGCCGCGAGTTCCGGAGAACTCGGCCACTGGCATCAGTTCCACGTGGGTAATTCCGAGCTCCACAAGGTCATCGAGATGATCGACCGCCGCGTCACACGTCCCCTCCGGCGTAAACGTTCCCAGGTGCAACTCGTAGATCACGGCCGATCCCAAAGGCGGCTGCCGCCAATGTGAATCGCTCCAGGCAAAGCGACCATGATCGACCCATCGCGACGGGCCGTGCACGCCTTCCGGCTGCCACGGAGAGCGAGGATCGGGAAAAGGCCCTTCCCCATCGACCCGAAATGCGTAGTCGACCCCGTGTCGCATGCGCGGCGTGTCACAGGCCCACCAGCCGTTTTCAAGCTTGGACATGCTCCACGACTGGCCGTTGCTCTCCAGTTCAACTTTCTGGGCTCTTGGGCCCCAAACCCGGATTTCAGGCACCGCTGCTATTCCTTTTTCACCAATAGTCCAACGGGGAAAGGAGCCAGGAGTTCCCGCGCGCGAGCCTCTCCCTCCAACATTTCATCGCTTCCCAAGATGTTGTGCCAACGTCCCGCCGGCAGGTCCAGCACCGTATCGGACCAATCGCCGTTCAACTGGACGACCAGGCGTGGAGCGACGGATATGACCTCATCGCCGCGGGCAAAAGCCACGACATGCTTCGCTTTCTCACCCCGCGCGAACAGCGGGCGGTACGCCGCTTGCGTCCCAAACACTTCAGGCCGCGCGCGGCGCAGATGCAAGGCTTGCCGGACCACCCACAGCTTGGGCAAGCCTTCGTCGGAACGGGCCAGAATCTGTTGGGGAGATAGACGTGGTAATTCGTCGAGCAGGCGTCGCCGCAACTCATAATCCACCGGCCTGCGATTGTCCGGATCCACAAGACTCAAGTCCCATAGTTCGGTTCCCTGGTATATGTCCGGTACTCCCGGAGCCGTCAGTTTGATGAGTGTCCCGGCCAGGCTATTGATTCGTCCCGGGACGACCAGCTCCGCGACGACCTTCTCGAGATCCTTCCGGAATTCTCGATTCCCCATCACCGCCTGCGTGAACTCGCGCACCCGTTGTTCGTAGGCCTCGTCTTGGGCGGTCCATGAGGTGTGGGATTTGGCTTCGCGGACCGCTTTCTCCATGTACGCGATCACGCGCTCCAAATCGATGGGCCAGGTTCCCACCAGCGTCTGGTAGAGCAGGTATTCGGCATTTCGATCGGGGAGATCATCCTTGCGATGACATTCATTCAGGTCGCGCCATTTCGAGACCGCCCGCGACCAGCGGTCCGGGATCTCGGAAAGCAGCGCCAAGCGGGACCGGACGTCCTCACTTCGTTTCGTGTCATGCGTGCTGGATGCAAGCAGCGTGGCCGGATGTTCCGTCTGCGTCGCGGCACATGCATCATGAAACTGCTGCAGACTCACCCCGAAGCGGCTGGGATCGCCGCCCACCTCGTTGAGCGCGATCAGGCGGTGGTAGCGATAAAACGCGGTATCCTCCACTCCCTTGGCCATCGCCGGACCGGTCAATTGTTGAAACCGCATGGCCAGCTCGGCTTCCAGTGACCCTTCAATACGCAGCAGCAACAGATCTTGCAGGAAAGAGAAGAGTTGCGGATCCAGGTCCGTCCTTTCGGACATGGCATTTCCCACGGCCTGGACAACGTACCTCTGGTCCTCTTGCCGTGGTACGTTGTCGGAAACGGAGACATACGATCGGTAAACCGGGAAACAGACGGCCGTTTCGCATAAGGCCTCGCGCAATTCATACCGGGTGTAGTCCCGATGCCGACGGTGCCGCTCGCAGACGTCCACGAACAGACTCGTCAACCGATTCAGCTCGCTGCCGAGGAGGTCCGAAAGCACCAAACGCTTGCAGGTGCGAACCAAAGCGGGGAAGTCCACCGGTTCCCCGATAAACTCCTCGTAGGTCCGCGTCAGGGGGCCTTCACTTTCCGCGTCGACAAAGAGCCCGCCGACACGGTTCAAGAACTCGTAACCGGTGGTTCCCGCAATCGGCCACTTCGCGGGTAGTGTCTCGCCCGGCTCGAGGATCTTTTCAGCCACGATCCAGGCGTTCGGGCACGCCTCGCGCAATCGATGAAAGTACTGGCCCGGATCCCGGAGGCCGTCGGGATGATCGATGCGCAGTCCTTGGACCCAGTCCTTTTCAACCCAGGTAATCGGCAAGGCATGAGCATCGCGGAACACTTCGATATCCTCGACTCTCAATCCCGCCAAATCCTTGATGTCGAAGAATCTCCGGTACCCAACATCCCTGCTGGCCATGCGCCACAGGGCCAATCGATAGTTCTGCTGATCAAGGAGTGCGTCCATGGCGTCCGGATCTTCATTGAGGCGTGAAACTTGCGCGTCGATGGCTGCCCGCGTCTCCGCCTCGTCCCGGCAGAGCCCGTCGAGCAAGTCCAGCAGTACCGCTTTGTCGCGATGGCGGCGTTCCACCGCTCCGCGGGCGGTCACCGTCGGCCGCGGCAAGCGGGCGTGGCTTTCCGCGAGAAATGCCAGCAGCTCCGATCCGCATGCGGCGGCAGCCGGCTTCAGCAGGTCCGGCAGGCTGGACGGGTCGATCGGAAAGACATGGTCGTGATAGTGAAGCGCGAAACTGCCTCCGTTTCGAGACAGTTGAAGTTCGCCGTTTTCGAGAACGCGGCCGTAATGGTCTCCCAATACCGGCAACAGCACCTTGTTCAACCAACGTTCCTCGGACGCTTCCCAGTCCACGTCGAAGTAGATGGCATAGCGGCTGGATGGACCGTTCTCCAACACATCCCACCACCACGGATTCTGGCGGCCCGCGATGGCCATGTGGTTCGGCACCACGTCAATCATGTGACCAAGGCCGGCGGACCGAAGCACCCCGCACAGCCGGGCATGGGCCTCGGCCCCACCCAGGTCCTCGTCGACCCGGTTCGGGTTGACCACGTCATAGCCGTGCGTGCTCCCGGCGGCCGACTGCAGGTAGGGGGACGTATACAGGTGACTGACGCCCAGGTCCGACAAGTAGGAAACGACCTCCGCCGCCCGTTCGAAGCCGAATTCGGACCGGAGTTGCACACGGTAAGTCGCTGTGGGATGAGACGCCATGGCCCGCTCCTAGCTGGTCCTCAGATGAAACCTGACCTCGAAGGCCCCCAACACGTCGAGATACTGCTCGAGCAGCCGTGAGAGGAGAAAGTTCCGCCCCACGGTTTCCTTCGCCCGCTCGCCCATTTGCCGCCGCAACGCCGCGTCCTTCAAGAGGGCGACCATCCGATCGGCGGTTTCCTCCACGCTGGAGACCAGGAAACCGTCATGCCCGTCGCGGATCTGCAGGGGAATGCCTCCCACGTTGCCGCCGATGACGGCGGCCCCTTTCCACATGGCTTCCGTGACGGTCAGCCCGAATCCCTCCCGAATGGATTTCTGAACCACCACGGCGGCGGTCCGCTGCAGCGAGTTGACCAGAGCACTGTCATCTTGAGAGATCAGAATAATGCGATCCTCGCTTTCTTCCAGCAAAGACTCATAAATCTCCGGGCCCTCCGGGTCGTCGCTGGCCACGTTGCCGAGCAACACCAGAGTCGCGTCCACCTGCTGGCGTGCCTGCTTGAACGCCTTGATCACGCCCACGGGATCCTTCCAGGTATCGAAACGAGAGATCTGGACGACAAGTGGCAAGTCGGTCGGGATGTTATAATGAGCCAGCCGCTCGTCAATCTCATCCTGGCTCAGCTCCTTGTTCTTGACGGAAAAGGGATCGATGGCCGGCATGAAAACCAACTGCGGCGTGTTGACCCGCCGTTTGTACGCTTCGGAACTGACGATCATGGCATCATAGCGTTCCACGGCCGGTAGCATATAATCCCAGACTTGCCGGTTGGGCGCACTCAGGTCAATATGACAGCGCCAGATCCAAGGGCATGTCTTCTTAAAGTGGTCGATCAAGAACAACGGTTGTGGATCATGGACCACGACGCGGTCGAAGTCGCCCAAATTCATTCTCGCGGCGTTCTTCCGCAGCGTCTCTTCGTAGACCACGGTTTTCCGTGACGTGAAACGGATGTCCCCGCCTTGGAGCGCGTTGTGGATGGTCTTCGTGACGGCGAAAAAATCAGGGTCGCCCTTGATCAGAAGCCAACTCGTCTTGATCCCCGCGTCATTCATCAGCAGTGAGAGCGGATCGAGAATTTCGGCGACGCCGCCGCCGTAGTACGTGGAACTCACATGCACGGCGCGCTGGTCCGCCAGGGCTTCCGCCTTTTTTTGAATCCGCTCCAACCGCTGGCCACCAATGTAGCGTTCGTAATCCGCAATGCCAATCATTTTTTCCGCCTCGTTCATGCGATTCGCCTCTCCTCCGCACACTAAGCATCATTCTAGAGAACGATGTCCGATTTCCGTAACTTTTTAGCGAACTGAAGTACGGCTCTTCCAGGCAATGAGGGTTGGACAACGGCCCTGTAGAGCGCGCAGGCCGCCGTCCGCTGTCACGGATCCTTGCCGGTTCAACGCGCGGCCGAGCGGACTCTGGCCTTGCGGTTAAACAGGGTACGTCATAAGGGATTTGTGATCACGAAGCCAGGATTCTACTTCAGACGGCTAAAGTGTTACCGATTTCCTTGAGTCGGTGCTTGCCCACCGGCGCGGGAAGCCTGTTGAAAAAGCCCAGAAATGCCCCGGACTTGTCCTGGGGTGAGGAAAAACTCCAAGTCGTTGCCATCCATATTGTTGCGCCGTTCGTTTCGCCGGTATTGAGACGAAAGGACCTCTAAGAGACCTAAAAAA
>JBNJEM010000452.1:0-6671 GCA_051745935.1 Planctomycetota bacterium | reverse complement strand
CGACGACCTGTTTTGTCACGTCGTGGGCTCGTGTTCCTCGATGGGCGAGGCCGCGAAGCGGATGGCGGCCTCCCAGTTGAAGGGCGCCGCCGCGAGCCGCCGCGTGTTCAAATAACCCACATCTTCCGCCCCAGCGTGCCGCGTTTCACTCCGACGTTCGGCGTAACGGGTCGGTGATCCGTGTAAGCTGTTGCTGTCTCGAAGATGCTGACGGACACACGTCATTTTTTTGACCGGGACGTCAGTCTCCCATCGCGGTGCGCGCTGCTCGTGATTCCGATCGCGCGTACTGCCTCACGCGTGTCCTCCCGGTCCATCCTCTCCCCTGCTGTCCCCCCACGTTGCCGGCTCGTTTCCTGACATCGCGTCTTCCGGCGGCCATCACGCTCTGCCAATGCTTGACCAAGCTGTCAAACCCACGGCGAAAGCGGGGCCAAAAATCAGCATGTCTGCTTTCGTTGCATGACGGACCGAATCGGTTGAGGGGGTCGGTGCCGGGCGTCTGAACGATCCGAGCATGGGCCCGGCCAAACACCCCGCCCACCTCAACCCCCTCCATTGAGGCTCGTTTGAAACGCGTCCACCCGCGTCCCGCTCACCGTCCGCGCCGTCCCCGCTTCCAGAGCCGCTTTTCTCCCCTCCACGGCCGCTCCCGCGCCCGCGCCCCGCTCACGCCATCAACCCCTCGAAGGGCCTTATAGAAGCTACCCATATTAGTGCCTCTGATCGCCCAAAACAACGGGTGTCTTCGTTTAGGGATCCTGGGTCACGGGATCTCCGGCACCAGCAGCGGCCTGGTCTCCGACCCGAAGCGCCAGCTCGTGTGGCTCGTTCGCGACTACCAGAACCGCGGCGTTTACGTGCTGAAGCTACGCACGTAATAGACCGGCGAAACTTATGGATGGAGACGATGTCGGTTAGATCGAGCTACCGCGCGATCGGCGGCCCCGGGCGCGCGGAGAAGATACCTTTGTCCTCGATCCAGTCCGGTAGCGGCTGCTCCTGGCCGGTCAGGTTGCGGAAGATCAGCCGGACGTCGACGCCCGGCTCGCCGGCACCCAGGATGAACCGCTCGATCACACCAGCGACCGTCCTTCTGTTTCACAGCCGGCGACGGTCGGTTAGAATAATAAAGTGAGCGTCTTGAGCGCAGCGAAAAGGAAGAAACATGCCTACAACTACGATCAACATTGATGAAGCGGGAGCCAGAATCAATGAACTGGTCAAGCTCGCGCATCAAGGACAGGAAATTGTGATTACCCACGAGGGGCGGCCGACAGCGCGGCTTGTTTCGGTTCCGCCAGCCAACGGCACGCGTGAGTTTGGAAAATACCGCGGCGAGATCAAGATCGCGGATGACTTCGATGCTCCGTTGCCTGACGATTTCTGGTTGGGGGGGCAGGTTTGAAACTGCTCGTCGATACGCACACGTTTTTGTGGCTGATGGAATCGCCGGAGAAACTGTCCGAGCGGGCGTCCGACGAGTGTTCCGATCCCGCCAATTCGCTGCACTTCAGCGCCGCCAGCCTCTGGGAAATCCAAATCAAATCCCAGCTTGGAAAACTGGAGTTAGACGTGCCGCTGAGTGACATCGTCGAGGCGGAAGTGAGAAACGGTCCGTTTCAATTGCTGCCGATCCGTGTGGAACACGTGCTGGCGGTGGGGGACTTGCCGCCGCACCACAATGATCCGTTCGACCGGATGTTGATCGCCCAAGCGCGCACTGAGGACATGGAGTTTGTCACGACTGACAGCGTCATGCAACAGTATGCTTCGCTGGTCCGTATTCTCTGGTAAGAAATGCGAATCCGTTTCATCGAATCAGTCGACAAAATCGGCGGGTGGAAGTGGCGATCACAGTCAAAGACAATGGAACTGGACGCCCAGAGCGGTCGGTTCGACGCGGTCGCCTCGCATCTGCCCGGCAAGCTTCGCAAGCATCCGGACGATCCGTTCCAATTCGCGACTCGTGTCCCCCAGGGAGTTTCAGAATCTCGCTCGGGTCAAGGACAAGCAGTGGTCGCTGGCCCCTGCTCGATTTTCCGAAAAAACGCTTTCGCTTGGACAGGATCTGTCCGCCCTGGCTGGTACGCTGGTGGCGTCGCCAGGGAGAATGGCGATAATGTTCGGTCATGTTCCGATGCGTGATGGCGTTTCCGGCGTTTCATCCAGGCGGATCCCGACCGGATTTTCCCAACCGAATTGGAAGCAACGGGCGAGGCCTTACCATGTGCCATAGCGGTTTCAGATCAGTCTTCGAGCGGGCCACCGGATGCGGCGATCCGTATCCATACCAAACGAGACTGACAACGGAAGGCGATACGGTTCCGCACTTGCTCAGTGTTTCGACCGGGCTTGGAAAGACCGCCGCCGCCATCCTCGCTTGGTCGTGGCGACGACGATTCGCGGATGAGTCGATCCGCAAGCAAACGCCCCGGCGTTGTATACTGCCTGCCGATGCGGGTTCTCGTGGAACAGACTTTCGCCGAAACGGTGCGCTGGTTGGACCGGCTGGGACTGCTTTCCGGCGAGGCGATCTGGGAGAACCCCGGCGACGAGCAATTGCCGACGCGATCATCCCGGCTGACGCGCTACAAACCCGACCCATCCGACGAAAGACCCGTGGGCTGGGCCAGCGAGCACGGCGATCAGGGAGCCAATCGAATCGCGGTTCATCTGCTGATGGGCGGTGAGGAATCAACCGATTGGGCATTGTGGCCAGAACGGGATGCTGTATTGATCGGAACCCAGGACATGCTGCTATCCCGGGCGCTTGACCGCGGCTACGCCGCTCGGCGCGCACGTTGGCCCATGGATTTCGGCTTGCTGAACAACGACTGTCTGTGGGTGTTCGATGAAATCCAGCTGATGGGAAGTGGTTTGGCAACGAGTTCGCAGCTCGACTGTTTCATGTCGAAGCTATGGGGCCCTATGATTCGGAACCACTTCCTCTGGATGTCAGCAACGATTGCTGCAAATGGATTACAGACACGGGATCGCGACGATCTTGGTTGCAAGGTGGGACAAGCACATTCGCTGACTCACAACGACCTGCAGTTGCCTCACGTCTAGACGCGGTTGCGCGCCGAGAAGACGATCGTCGTTTCCCAGAAGGTGCCGAAGGCAACGCAGCGCGATGGCTGCGGAATTCTTGATCGCCACGAAACCGGTCGATTGACGCTCGTAGTGCTCAATACAGTACGTTCCGCGAAAGACGTGTTCTCCCAGCTTCAAATCGCGGCTGCGAAGGCAGCAAGAAAGAAAGGCGGTCCACCTCAGCCAGAGATCTGCCTTCTGCATAGCCGGTTTCGCCCAGGCGATCGGCGAATCCGAATGAACCGCCTGCTCGACTTCACCCGTGCTCAAGATGCGGACACCGGAGCGGTAAAGAACCATCCAGGGTTCGTCCTCGTTGCCACTCAGAAGCATTTGGGCGCACGGGGAGAGTGGCGCGGCGAGGAATTGGACCAGCTCGATGAACCAACCCGTTCCCGACATCATGGTGAAGGTCGACATGACCAACCCCGGCCAGTTCTTCGCATGCTGCGGCCTAATCGAGCTTGCCGACCCCTCTGGCCTAGTTCGTTTAGCCACAAACGTGGTCGCCAAAGGTCTGTGACCAAACGTGTCACAGCAGTGAGTTTGTTTCCCAGCTGGAAAACTCCTCAAACTGAGCAGTCGACCAACTACCTTAATTCATGAAGGACCATTCAAATGAAATCACTTGACTTGAAGACGGTGCAAGATGCTATTCGCGGTTCAACAGCGGCTTTTCGTGTTAACGCCAAATTGAAGCCCGCTGGCGGTGATAAAGACAAAGTCTTTCCGCCAACTTACAGCGGCGGCGTTTATGCGATGGAGGAACGGCTGATCGGCGAAGTGAGAGTGCCCTGCGTGTTACTGGATTCCGTGCAGTCGCAGGCCAATCGGCTCGAAGAGGCACTCCGAAATGCTTGGGAGAGGAACGACGATGATCCGTTGAAACTCAAGATGCCAATGGTGCTGACGGACTTTTCGGATGTCGAAGTCGCCGTTGATGGTGACTCACTGAGCGACGCAGAGCAGGAACTCGTTCGCCGAAGCGTTCATGACGTTGGTCGTATCACGACGCTTGACGCTCCGCACCGGATCGCTGACGCGATTCTGCGAGACAGCGTGACGCGAAAGAATGGTGATGACGAGGGTGGAAAGGACTTTCGTGAGGCATACGCTCATGTGTTCGATGCCAATATTCGAAACGCGACGGCTTTGTTCGAGTTGTGTCCGACCGCACTGGTATTCGGCACTTGGGATTCCACGGGCAGCCGCGGTGGACTCGGAAACAAGTTCGCCCGTGCATTGGTATCGGAGATTGTCGGCGTCAATGCGGTTGCAGGCGTCCGCACCAGTAGCCGAATCGATCCGCTGGGAATCGTGAAGCAGGCTGGCCCGGTGTATCGAGCGAGTAACGGTGGCTGGACTCTCGATCCAGACGACGCAATTGAGGATGGCGAGGGCAAGAAACTCCTCTACGCAAAGACGGCGCAAGGTAAAGCGGTATGGCACGATCCATCAGAGGAAGAGTTTGCCGATCAAGGGCGTCCGTCGGTTGCAAATCATGGCAACTTCCCACCCAGCTTGGCCGAATATGGCCGTGGTGCAAAGGGGCATGATCCGTTGAAAGCCCGTGAATTGGATTTGGAGTATCGCGTTCGCGAAAACCGCGACGGAATCGATTATTCATCGAGAGTTAGGCGCGAGGCCGAAGCCCGCGAGGGTGCCGTTGCGGCCGGCGGCGTTTCCATCGACCATGCTCTCCAAACGACCGTTCTTTCGTTGGCAGCGTTGCGTCGCCTTCGTTTCCCAACGAAAGACAACAAGCAAATTGCGAAGCGGAATGCCGCCGCCCAAACTGTGCTTGCGGCGCTTGGTCTAATTGCGATCACCGAACGGTGGCAGCAGGGATACTTTTTGCGCTCGCGGTGCGATCTCGTTCCGGAATCCGCGAAACTGGTAAGCGAAAGCAGACATGCTGATTTTTGGCCTGGTTTTCGCCGTGGGTTTGCGAGCTTGGTCAACCATTTGCAAAGCGTGATGGCCGCCGGAAGACGCGATGTCAGGGGACAAGGGGCGAGAGGATGGACCGGGAGGGCACGCGTGGGGCCGCACACGCAACGAGGGTCACGAACAGCGCGCACCGCGATGGGAGACTGGCCCCGCAGTCAAAAAAATGACTTGTGTACGTCAGCGTCCTCGAGACAGCAACACCTTACACTAATCACCAACCCGTTACGCCAAACGTCGGAGTGAAACGCGGCACACTCGGGCGGAGGATGTCGGCTATTTGAACACGCGGCGGCTCGCGGCGGCGCCCTTCAACTGGGAGGCCTCCATCCGCTTGACGGCCACGCCCATCGAGGCACACGAGCCCACGACGTGACAAAACAGGTCGTCGTACCCCAGCACCGTCTCCAACCAGGCCTCTTGCTCGATGTTCATGTGATCCAAGATCGCGGCGAGGTCCTTGGGGATCGTGGACCGCTCGCCGGATTGGATCAATCGGGCAGTCCAATCGAGCAGCCGCTGGTAGGAATCCAGGGACATCGGCAGAATCCCCATGTCCGACGCCCGACGGCCGCTGCGCGAGGTGTCCGCCAGCGCGTGCGTCGCCCTGTTCTCCGGTTGCACCGTCAGTTCGGCCATCCATCCATCCATCCGTCCGTCCGCTCGATCCCGGGCGTTCTTCCGCTGCAATTGCGCTTGGATCCGCTGAAAGACCGACGTATACGGCGCCGTCTCCGGGCTGTCCGCTTCGCCCGCCTTGATCGGATTCAGATCGACATAGATGCCGCACAGCAAAATCACGCTGGGATCGGCGCACTCACGGCCACGGAATCGAGTCTCCCAGAAGGTAGCCGTTCACGGGTGCCGCTACATGACCTGGACACGCAAGGCCCGCATGGATGCCACGGGCTTGTCCCGTGGTGGTTCACGTTCGCCGCTACAAACCGGCCAGACACACCACTCCTGGCCGTCGGTAGCGTGGAACGTAACGGACCACGGGACAAGCCCGTGGCATTTGCACCTCGAAAAGCCTTTCCTCAATATGTGCAACGGACGCGCGAACGTCCGGGGACATCAGTCTCCTGCCCGTGAACGGTTACCGATTGGACAACCGGCTGTTATACCGGTCGCGGACGACTTTCTGCGCCGCGAGTCCGACCAACGGGAGGACGGCTTGCGTCGGGCAGCTTTCCACCCGGAAAAATCCAACCGCCTGAAATATAACTCGTTACTACAGACCCTGAAGGACTCGCGCCGGGCCTACAAGGTCAACTTCGACTTCTTTGACGGCCACGTGGCGGGCGTGGCGATCGACGGTCTGGTGACCCACAACGTCCGCGACCGAAAGTGCCGCTACGAGGAGCGCTAAGCCGCCCCTCGCCGGCGCACAAGCTCAGGGGAAGCCTCGCCAGATCCGCGGCAGCCCCAGCAGCCACCACGTGGCCAGCAGCACGAGGATCAGGCCCAGGCTCCATAGGCGGTAGTCCAGGTACCACGGGTCCTTCAGCGGCTCGCCCTCGTGGTCGTCGGGCGTGGCGGCGCGGTCCTCCACCTGGCGCTTCCATTTGCGGTACCAGGCGTAGGTTGTCCGCTCGAGACGCTCCGGCTCGGGCGGCGCGGTGCACCAG
>JBNJEM010000451.1:0-6679 GCA_051745935.1 Planctomycetota bacterium | reverse complement strand
TCGTGAGATCTGCGGACACCAGATCAAGTACGATTTCGTACTTGAAAAGACGGGCCTGGAGACCCGTCCTACATATACTGTTTGCAACGTTAGGGTTTACTCTAACGGACTCGTACGATCCTGCCAGGGAAATCGTTGGCCCAGTCGCGCCAAACGCCTGTCGATGAACGTGGCGATCCACCGATCGATCCCGGTGCTGGTATCCATGAGCAGTTCGGTGCCCTGCAGCGAACTGGGCGCGGCGAAGAAAGGGGCCCCTTCTTCGTTACGTTCGCCCCACGCTCGCTTGAAAATCTTGTGGACCCGCTTCGCCTCCCGCCTCTCCTCCAACTCTTCACTCCCCACGACGGTTAGCGTTGCGATATGCCTCCAGATACGCAAGAACTGTCCGCCCAGCTCGTGTTTTACCGTCGCGCCTCGAAAAGAACGGGTCGGAGAGATCAGTATCAACGCTTTGACATCCCGTCCCTGCTTGTACGTCGGCAAATCCGGGACACTCCAGTCCCGGACGGCCCACTTCATTGCCAACAAGGACCCCATGCCGGTCCCCAGCACGCCGAGTTGCTCAATGTTCACCTTGCCTTCGTTGTTCCTCCTAAGCAGGAAAGACTTGCAGGCTTCAATGTCGAGCACCATTTTATTGATGGCATTGGCCTTGAGCTCGGATCGGTCGATCGCGCCGCTGATGCCTCTCGCGCGACGGCTCTCGCCGTGGCCTCGCAAATCGGGCACAATCACTGACAGCTTCAATGATCGTTGCATCCATAGGGCAACGGGATCCAGGTCCTTGCGACTACCGTCCCAGTCATGCACCAAGACCATGGGCACCGTTTGTTTGGTTTCCGGCCCCGGATAATAGGTGCAATGAAGCTCGACTCCATCGTCGGTGGTCAGGGTCACGTCTTCCTGCTCGGCCGCCGGCTTCTTCCGCTGGGGCTTGGCTTGTTTGGTTCGAGGCTCTGTTTTCCGAGCGGCCGGCGGCTGAGATTTCTTACCGGGCCAGCCCTCTTTCTTGACTTGCGACTGAACGGGCTGCCCCCACGCCCCCCAGATCAGCACCGCCAGTACCCCAACACTCACGCCTGTCATGATTCGTGCAAAACGAGTTTGGAGTGGCTCATGCATGATGGATTCCTCTTTCGGGACTTTTTAGCGAACTGAAGTAAGGCTCTTCCAGGCAATGAGGGTTGGACAACGGCCTTGTGGAGCGAGCAGGCCGCCGTCCGCCGTCATGGATCCCTGCCGGTCCAACGCGCGGGCGAGCGGACTTTGGCCTTGCGGTTAAACAGGGTACGTCATAAGAGATTTGTGATCACGAAGCTAGGATTCTACTTCAGACGGCTAAAGGGTTACCCGCTTCCAAAACGCCCCGTAACCGGTCCGCCAATCGGCCAAAGCGCCATGATTCCGCCAGGAGGGTCTTCTCCGGATCCCTTCCCAAGCATCAGTCGAAAAAAACATCCGGCAGCACGATGCGCCCGTAACTTTTATCCTAAACCTCGCGCGGTCGTGAGTCAACGAACTGAGAGGTCGGAGGGCAGAGGTCGGAGGTCGGAGGTCGACATACGAAAACCGTCGCATTACTTTCTTGTTTTTCTTAGACGGCTTGCGTCGGGCAGCTTTCCACCCGGACAAATCCGACCGCCTGAAATGTACCTCTTTTTTCATCCGTGGGTCCGTTCTGCCATCCGTGGGCCTATCGTGGCCCCCGGCGCACCGTTGATGGTCGTCACGGCGTGGGTGGGGAGATGTCGGTGTTTGAAACGAGGAGGCGCAACAAATGCTATAAACCTAGTCGTTCTAGTTTTCCCAATTTCCGGGGTTTTCATCAGCCCAGCCGAGGTCATTGTCCGAGAATCGTTCGCGTCGGCCCGGCCCTCCCGGCCGAATTCTGGCAAAAATCTCTCTTGTGCCTGTTTCCATTCGTCGGTATTCTTTCCGCCTCTTCATTGTGGAAACGAATTGGAGCTGGTCCGCCAACTTGCCAATCGAGTGCCGGTTGGATCCACTCTCGTTAGGTCGTTGTCTTTGCCGAGAGGCCAACGAACGTCTCCCTGCATGGGACGGTCCGCACGGGGTCTTGTGTGTTAACGGGGGCTTGTGCGTTAGATGAATGGAGTCAGTATGCGCCGTTTACCATCTCAACGGACACTCGCCTTGTTGGTCCTTCTATTCCTGATGGCTGGTTCTTCCGGGTGCGCGGTCCTGTACCAGCTGGCCTACGGTGATGGTCCCAAGATCGAGGCGAAGTACCAGGGATTGAAGGGGCAGCGCGTGGCGGTGGTCTGCGCGATGAATCCGTCCAATTATGGCGATGGAGCCACGTCGACGCTCATCGCGGAACGGGTGGGGCGAGTTTTGCGCGGCAATGTCAAGAATATTGAAGTGGTGCGGCAAGACGAGGTATCTGACTGGATGGATACCAACGACTGGAACAAAACGGACTATATTGAAATTGGACGCGGGGTGGACGCCGACATGGTGGTGGCGATCGACGTGGAACGATTCAGCACTCACGAAAGCAAAACGCTGTTAAGAGGTCGGGCGGATGTAACAACAACGGTCTACGACATTGCCCGAGGCGGTCGGGAAGTCTTTCGCACGCGGGACCGCGACTTCACATTTCCAACCTCGCATCCCATTCCGGCCATCGCCAACGATTCTGGAGATTTCGAGATGAAATTCCTGGAATTGCTCGCCCAGCACATTGCCAAGAACTTTTACGATTACCGTTTCGCGGACGATTTCGCGAAGGACGGCGCGGCGTACGCCCATTAGTTCCAGCGGGTACGCTCAGGGTGCCTCGGGGTCCTCGTATCGCGCGACGATCCGGCGGATGGCAATGGCTTTTCCCGAGGCGGGGTTAACGGTGACCAGGGTACCGTTTAGCCGCACGTCTTTCTTGGCCACCTGGAAATAGCTTGGGCGAAAGGTAATGGTGGTGTACATCACCCGATCAATATCCCGGCCAAGGATGCTTTCGTGAGGGCCGGTCATGCCGACATCGGATTGAAACGCCGTGCCACGGGGTAAGATTTGTTCGTCGGCGGTGGGCACGTGGGTATGGGTGCCAAGCACGGCACTAACTCGCCCATCCAGATACCGGCCCATCAACTGCTTCTCACTGGTGGCTTCGGCGTGAAAGTCCAGAATGCGCACGGGCACGTTGTTGGGAAATGTGTCCCCGAGCAGTTGATCAGCGCGAGTCCAGGGACAGTCGACCGGCCGCATGAAGAGACGTCCCAGGAGGCTGAAGACGACCACGTGGACGCCGTTGGCCGCTTTCACGACGGCACAGGGTGGACCGGGGGCGGTGGCGGGAAAATTGGCGGGTTTGACGATATTGGTTTCCCGTTGAAGCACGGTCTCGATATCCCGCTGGCGATAGATATGGTCACCCATCGTAATGCAATCAACCCCGGCCTCAACCAGTTCATCGTAAATCTTCGGGGTCAAGCCGGATCCACCGGCGGCATTTTCAGCGTTGGCGATGACCAAGTCGATGGCCTCGCGGGCTCGCAGTTTTTTCAGCGCTTGCTGGACGACTTTCTTGCCTGGTTTTCCGACGATGTCGCCAATCAGCAGGATATTCACAATCCGGCGCGCTTTCCGCAAATGGACTAGTTGGTGGACTTACACTGCTGTCGGGCAACCGTCGCACATTGCGCGGGCGGCTCCGGGCCCCTGCGTCCCGGTCGTTCGCCCCCGAAATGGCGCGGCACATTCAGGGCCTTCGTGATCGCGAGCGGTTTCCAGCGTTGGTCGATTCCCTGGGGCGGGTCAACGAGCCAGTTCGATGAATCGCGACTCGCGAACCACCGTGACCTTGATTTCTCCGGGGTAGGTGAGCTGCTCTTCAAACGTCTTGCTAATATCGCGACAGATCTTGGCCGCCATGGCGTCATCCGTCTCCTTGGCACTGGCGATCACGCGAAGCTCTCGTCCCGCTTGAATGGCAAACGCCTGCTCGACCCCGGGGAACCCGCTGGCGATCGACTCCAGTTCCTCCATGCGCTTGATATACCGCTCCAGGGATTCCCGGCGAGCACCGGGGCGGGAGGCGCTACAGGCATCCGCCGTGGCCACCAGCATCGTATAAGGGTGTTCGGAAACGATCTCATCATGGTGCCCCAAGGCGGCGTGCACCACTTCCGCGGATTCCCCGTGCCGTTTGAGCATGTCGGCGCCGATCTTGGGATGGCCGCCTTCCAGCTCGTGATCGGCCGCCTTTCCGATATCGTGCAGCATGCCACAGCGACGCCCCGTGTCGCCGTCGAGCCCGATCATTTCAGCCAACATGCCGGTCAGGAACGCGACCTCCACGCAGTGCCGCAACACGTTCTGACTATAGCTCGTCCTGAAGTGCATGCGGCCCAACATGTAAATCAACCGCTCGTGCAAGCCATGGATGTTAACCTCCTCAACAGCTTCTTCCCCTTTTTTGTAGATGAATTGTTCGATGTCCTGCTCGGTCTCGCCGACGATTTCCTCAATCCGCGAAGGGTGGATGCGACCGTCGGCGATGAGTTTGTCCAGGGAGCGGCGCGCGACCTCGCGGCGGACCGGATCAAAACCGCTGACGATCACGACGCCCGGCGTGTCATCGATGATGACGTCGATGCCCGTCGCCTTTTCAAACGCCCGGATATTACGGCCCTCCCGGCCAATAATCCGCCCTTTCATCTCGTCATTGGGGATGTCCACCGTGCTCGTGGTCGTCTCCGCCGTGTGCCCCGCCGCGTACCGTTGCAAAGCCGTAAGGATCATTTCACGACCGGTCGCCTCGCATCGCTCGGCGATTCGCTTTTCGTGCTGCAAGATCACGGAACCGGCTTCCCGGGACAGCTCGGTGTCAAGCATCGAGAGCAAACGCCGTTCAGCCTCCTCCTGACTGAGCCCGCTGACCTCATGCAATGTTTTCCGTTCCATCTCCAGTAATTTGCTCAGTTCTTGCTCGCGCCGCTTGGTGTCGTCCAGCTGCTCGGAGAGCCGTCGCTGGGTGTTTTCCACGATCTGCTCTTGCTTCCGCAAATCATTCCCTTGCTGCTCGATCGTCTCCGTCCGTTTATCAAGCAAACGTTCACGCTCCCGCAGCTCGTCCCGGACCTTGCCCAGCTCCGCCTCCGCCTCCGTCTTCTGCTGCAAAGCCCGCTCCTTCATTTCCAACTCGGCTTCGCGCTGGCGACTGTCCGCCTTCTGTTCGGCTCGTTCCAGAATCCGTTGAGCCTCGGTCTCGGCGTCCTTTTTGCGTAAATAATCGAGAAACTTGACCAGCGTGAAGGTCAGAGCAGCACTGATTACCGTCGTAATGATCACGACCCAGCCAGGCTCTAACTCCGCCAAAATGGGACTAAGCACGTTTCGCTCCCCCATCGGGACACGCGCCGCGCGCGATAAGTCCGCCGTGCCGAAAATCAGCACGCATTGACGCTTTCTGGCCACTATGAAAGGGCGGGTCACGGGAGCTCACCACCCTCACTCGAAAACGAAAAGGCTGTTCAAACGATGATCGACGGCGAGAGGAGACCCCGCGGACTTAGGAGCTTGGTAATCGCTCGTACCACCCTTTACTGGGCCCAGCCCCTTCATGGGTCGGGGACCGGCTGGCAATTTGCGAGAATATCATCGGCGGACGGGGCGGGAAATGACGCGGCATCCGACCAGCGGCGAGCGTCCATCCATTCATTTTGTTCGAGCCCAAGTTCGGACGCGGTCGAGACGATACACCCGCATGTACCGTAACTCCCTCTCGGTGCCACCACCTACCCCACCCGTCACCGAACACAACTCTTAGAATGAACGCAACTAGGTACATCGAATGGCCTCTTCTGTCGTCAAAGTATCGGGTCCCGATGACTAGCTCCATCACTTCGTGCATCGTGAATCGAACAACCAGTTCGCGGCGCGCCAATCCACTCACCAACTGTGCGCAAACGCCGGAAATTGGTTTTTGTAAACTCAAACACGGAAACAATTCCAGCCAGCTCGCGGCTTGCGCCCCCGACCGGCCTGGAAAAACTCGCCCTTTAATGTACCAGAGAATTCAGAGACTGCAACGGTCCGCCCACCCGTTCGCGACCAGTTTCCCTCCCCCCGCGTAACCAGACGGCGAAAAAAGCCTCACACTCCGAACGTCACCCCCCCGGCGGACCTAGCTCCATCAGTGGTTGTGGCACGTCCCTTGGGATGGGGGGGGCTCTGAGTCGGTGCGCTCTGTTCTGTTGCGCCATGCCGCGAGTTGAAGCAAGGACGAAAGGGATCGAAATAGCCAAAGGGACGACGTGGGTGACCGCCATGGACGCGACTGAAGGGGGGTAACCGGTAAGCACCGGGAGACTGCGGAATAGCCGCTTTGTAACCCTGGAAGGCACGACGAGAATATCGAATATCGAGCAAGGAATTTCGAATGATGAAGTTAGGCAGAACACTGAGGTTTTTCAAACGTAAAGCGAGTTCAGGTCGGGATTTCGATATCGGGGTTCCGACCGGCTCGGTGTTGCATGATCGCGCCGGCTGATTTAGGGTCCGAGCCCAGACCTGGGCTGATGAAAAACCCGAAAATCGGACAAAATAGAACAAATGGGTTGTCCCGAGTTTGTCGCGCGTGCTTGATTGAAGAGTGGAAGATTTCGCGACCAGGGCACGACGATGATCGCTGGTGCTTTAGATATCATTATAG
>JBNJEM010000450.1:0-6681 GCA_051745935.1 Planctomycetota bacterium | reverse complement strand
AACCGCCGTAATGGAGCGAGGAACCTGAGTCTCCCTTGGCCCGAACTGGGAACATCACTGGAATCCCTTAAATCAGACAGTTATTTCTTAACAGATCCTAACTGAACCCTCGTACACAATACAGTTCTCTACTAAGGGAGGAGAGCGAGTGTGTGAGCAATCGTTGCAGCGTGGTGACATTTTAGCCGTCTGACGCAAAATGTTTGGGTTATTGCTACAGAATCTCCAGGACCTGGCTCCGTTGTTTAACCGCAAGGCGAGTGTGCCGGACGATTCGAAGGCACATTGAACTTCGGAAGTTATTGTGGAGTGATCCCTGAACGCATCTCCAACACTCCTTTTCGGACTGAAAAGTGGTCGTTACCGGAGAAGACCAGGTAGACGGTACGGTTGTCGGGCCGCATCCATTTGACCGGCAGGCAGGAGGTTTCACCCGGGCCGATGTCCCAGCGGTCGGTCTGGTAGGCCGTCGTCCAGGGGCCCCAGGGCTCGGGAGCGTCGTAGATTGCCAGCCCGCCAGCGAAACGCGTGTCCTCGCCTTCGCCCGTCTGGCACCAGAAACAGCGTTTCAAGCCCGGCTGATAGCTGACCGAGGAGCGGTAGCATTTCCCGGCATTCGCAAACACTGCACCACGCCGGCTGAAGTCGCTAGACACTGCACCAGAATCCCTGCGCCGCGCGGGATATGACGCCTCGGCTTTGTTTCCACGTTCCCGCCCGGCAGAAATCCCAGTGCCTTGGTGGGAAACACACCTCTTATATGATAGAGTCGGAGGCATTGCAGGATTGAAATCGTCTGAAGCAGGCCGTAGGCGAGGCGGCGTTAAGCCGCCTGCACCCTCCGCCTACAAAAGACCACTTCAATTCTTTCTCACTCAGAATGGGAGCTATAGAATGCGACTGATTGCAGGCCTTGTGATGACTATGATAGTGTTCACCCTTGTCGCGAGTGTGATGGCGCAACCGCCCGGGCGAAGAGGTCGCGGTAGTGAAGCAAGCGGTTTTGAGAAGCCCCCTCTGCCGAAAACCGCGGCCGAACAACAAATCCTGGACACACTGAAAGGAATGTGGCAGGGACAACGGTTTCGAAACGTTTCCCCGCGAGACGGGCGACTGCTCAGGCTGCTCGCCGAAACAGCCAATTCTCAGCGGGTCGTGGAGATTGGCACGTCCACGGGTGAGTCCGCTCTGTGGTTGGCGCTGGCGCTGCAGACAACCGGCGGTGAATTGTTTACCCATGAAATCGACTCGGAGCGTGCCGAGATCGCGCGCACGAATTTCAAGAAGGCTGGCGTCGCCGACATCGTCACCGTGATCGAAGGCGACGCACACAAGACGATTTCGCGCTACGAAAAGCCGATCGACATTCTGTTCTTGGACGCGGACAAGGAAGGGTACGTTGATTACCTAGACAAACTAATGCCGTTGATCCGTCCCGGCGGCTTGATCATCGCGCACAACATGAACCGCCGCATGGCCGATCCCCGATACGTGAAAGCGATTACCGAAAACAAACGTCTCGAAACACTCATTTTGCTGCAGGAGGGGACCGGGGTCGGCGTGACGCTGAAAAAACGGTGAAATGAAGTGTCAACACACAATGCGTTGCGAGATTTCAAAGAATGGAGTATACAATGATGTCACGTCTGCCCGGATTCTTCGCGCTCGCTCTCGCTGCCATCGTGGTACTCGCCGCCAACACGTGCTCCCCGGCCAGCGCCAAAACCAAAGAGCTGGGCAATGGATTTCGGGATCACGGCGTCGCTACCCCCATCAGCAACTCTCGGGGCCTCGTCTCGACCAGCGACGGCGACGGCAACAATGTGGTGCTGGTCTGGTTGATGGACCACCGCGGGGGATACGCGATCCTGATGATTGACGCCAAGACCGGCGAGTCCGAGCAGTTTCCGGTGCCCTGGGATCGCGGCCACGATAGTCCCTTCGCATCACTTCTCTCCTCCGACAATGTTTATTACACCCACTTTGACAGCCACTTCTGCGCCTTTGATCCGGAAAAGCCCGGTTTCACATGCTGGGAGCAGACAAAGCCCCGGATGGCGATGGGGATGACTGAAAGCGATGAAGGGCTCATCCATGCGGTCACGTACCCCAACAGCGGCGTCGTGCAGTTCGATCCCGACACCGGTGTAATGACTGATTTTGGCTATGTTTATCACCAGAACTGGCCAATGTACCAGCGAGACGTGGCGTGCGATGCTGCCGGCTGGCTCTATTTTGGAGTCGGCAACACCAAGGCTCAGATCGTGGCCTTCAATCCGAAAACGGAAGAGGCAACGCCGCTCTTTGACGAGGTCGAACGTCCCAAGGGCCGGGGCGTGTTGTATCGCGACCAAGACGGAAAAGTGTATGGGCATTTGAACCAACGGGATTGGTACGCGTTTTATGAGGGCGAAAAGAATCACGTCGGACCCGAGTTGCCGCAAAAGGATCCGATAACCAACATCGTCCCGGCACGAGGGACGGACGCCACTCAAACACGAACACGACCCACAATCACCGGGTCACAGGCACTCTTCTGGCGCAGGTTTCCCGACGGCACGCGGCTGGCGCGATGCGACCTCGTCGACCGCGCAATGGTTACGGAAAGCCCGGCGGGTAAACGCCGCGAAGTCGAATTCGACTACGACAGCGAGGGCGCTCATCTGATGGGGGTCAACATCGCGCCCAATAATACCGTCTGTGGAGGTACGGCGTTTCCGATGCGGTTTTTCAGTTACGATCCCTCGACCGACACGTGGGTCAATCGACCGGCCTACGGACAGTTCAACACGGTTGCCACCCGCGGCGAGCACTGGTATGTCGGCGGCTACACGCACGGATGGCTGCTTGAATGGGATTCTGCCGAGCCATGGGTGAATACGCAAAAGGATAACCCGAACGCGAATCCGCGTTTTATTACCGAAGCCTATCCAACGGTTAACCGCCCCCACGCGCTGTTGCCGCATCCCGACGGAGAAACGGTTATTCTGGGCGGCACGCCGGCCTATGGGTATACCGGCGGGGGCCTGTTGTTCTGGAACGCGAAAACCGGCAAGGAACACATTCTCAAGCATACGGACCTCGCTCAATGGCAAGCCCCCCACAGTCTGCTGGACCTACCGAACCGAAAACTGTTGTGCGGCTTGACCGTCTCACCCGGCACCGGAGGCGAGCGGAAGGCGGCCGAGGCGGAACTTGTGATTCTCGACATCGACACGAAAAAGATCACATGGCGCGGGAAACTGTTCGACCACGTGGCATCGTATTACGACCTCTGCCACGGTCCGGACGGACTCGTCTACGGTCTTGTCGGCACGGAGAAATTCTATGTATTCAACCCGGAGACCAAAAAGATCGTCCACGAGAAAGATCTTGCCAAAGACTTCGGCCGCACCACGGGCCAGCAAGGACCTCGTGTGTTCGTAACGGATCCCAAGGATACCGTGTATATTCTCTTCAACAAGGGAATCGGACGGATCAATCCAGATGAGTTTTCCATCGAATGGGTGGCCGACGCCCCGGTCGGCATCGGACCAGGGGGCGACTACTACGATGGCCGCATCTACTTCGGCAGCGGCTCTCACCTGATCAGCTACGAAGTGCCGGAGTGACGGAAACGAGCACACTGGAGCTGGCGGATCAACATAGGTGATTGTGAAAGGCGGCGTCTGCTATTTCGTCACCGCTCACACATTTGCTTTCCAACTCTCAGATGGTTAATATGGTCACGGATCTGCAGGGACCGAATCTCGCACTGAACATGTTCACTCAAGGTTTCGCTAAAGGAGTCTCCATCATGCGTTGTTTACTCGGATCGAAGCGCCCACGGATGTTTTTCATGATTGCTATCCTGACGGGGCTGGTAAGCGGACACGGGGCTCGGCAGTTTTGCCGGGCCCAGGAACTCCATACGCCCCAGGGCGTTCGCGTACTGAAGAACAACAGCTTCGAGGACTCGGAGAAAGCCCGACAGGAGATCCTCGAACTGTACGACGGTCTGAGAGTTACTGATGTCTGCGACGGGATGGATCTCATTGGTCTGCAAGATATCGGTTTGTTGGACAATTCCATACGTCCTCTCTGGCGCGACCCCGAGAAGTTCACGCATCGCTTCGTGGGTTTCGCCGTCACCGTTCGCTATGTCCCCTCGGATGTGCGAGTGGGACGCAACTCGTTTTCCGACGTGGAAGGATTCAAGAAGTTCAAGTCCGAGCAGTACGGCCGGGCTCCGGACGGCTGGACCAAAAAGGTCAAACCGGGTGACGTCGTGGTCATGGACACGAACGGCGTATTCGAAGGAGGAAACATCGGCTCGAACAACAGCTTGGGGTGGGCTGAGAAAGGAATCGTGGGCGTGGTGACGAACGGCGGTGCTCGTGATACAGACGAGATCGTCAAAGTCAAGCGACCTCCGGTCTACTGTCGCAAGGGACATTCAACGCGTGGCGTGCGTCCAGGCCGCATGATCACCGAATCGTATAACTTCCCCATCAACTGTGCCGGTGTTTTGGTTTACCCCGGCGACGTGGTCGTTGGCGATGGTGACGGGGTGATCGTAGTGCCTCGCGAGCACGCTTTGGAAGTGGGGCGGCACGCCCGCGAGATTCATGACGGCGATGAGGCCAGTCGCGCTAATCGCTTCGATCGCCTCGGCATTCCGCGAGACCAAACAGTGGAAGAGTATTAACCGCAACACGCCAAACCCGCGTGCATTCCACTCAAACCGTGTCGCGTGAATTCGCTGACACGGTGTGCGCATATTGTTGTCGGCGGAGCAAAGAAGGCAGGATTTCCGAGGGCATTTTTTCCTGAGGGCTTCGAGGGTTCGCTCAATAACTTCTCCACCTGCATCCTTCAGGTCTGAGTGCGCATAGAGGATGCCAGCGATTGCGTCAACGACTGGATCCGACAGAAGGAAAGAAGCAAGCTCTCTTACCACCACTTACCACTTTTTCTGTGGGGTCATCCGGCTGCGCAGGAGATCGACTAATTAGTTGGACAGCGCCACTTTCCGGCGCAACTGCCGGACCCCAAAGGCCTTGCGCCGTTGGTGAACCAGATGGAAGGCTAGGCGACCGTCCCCAGAAACAACCTTCCTGTCCCGGGAATGGCGAGGGAGCAGCAGCATCGGGCTTTAGCTTTGCATCTGATTCACCATCCAGGCAAGCTGGATGGGGTCCATTTCGCCGTATGTCTTGACCACTAAAGCGATTCGGCCCACGGACGAGGGCTCAAGTGGCGCTGTCGAATTCGTAAATGACTACTGGAAAGGATTCTCTTCACAAATGCTCTCACTATTCGTTGGCACCCGGGGCGAGTGGGGACAGTCGAATGAGACTTTCACATCTCTATTCTTCCATGCTTGCCGGAGCATTGAAATTGCCTGCGGTGTGCAGTTTGTGTTATTCAGCAGAATGAAATTAAGATTTGGATGGCGATGGAGCGATTGAAGGCCCTTGTCAGAGATGGAAGTATTACGCAGATCCAAGATTTCTAGGTGGGGCAACTGCACAACCATTTCCATGCCTCGATCAGTGACGGCGGTTCCGGCGAGTTGAAGCTGTTCGAGGTTTCTGGCGAAGTTCTCGGAGATGACCCTCAGTCCTCTGTTCCCGACCTGAGTGTCACAAAGATTTAGCCTCCTCAGTTTTTTGGCTTCTGTCAAGTTGCCAATGCCTGCGTCGCCCACCCTCGTATCGGACAAAGACAGATTGCGGAGATTTCCGAGTACCTGGAGATGCCGCGCGCCCCGATTAGTTATGGAAGCATGGTCGAGACACAGCATCCTCAATTGCTTGAGATTTCTGAGGTGCTGAAGTGTCTCGTCGGTGACGGCACAGGTTTCGAGTACCAGCACTTCGAGGTCATTAAGTTTGTCTAGAACTCCGAGGTCACTCCCATGAAAGCGTGCATTTGACCGGATTATCATCCACCTTAGGTTGGGAAGATCGCGTAATGGTTGCAGGGATCCGCCTGCCCATGCGCGGTCCAGTTCCACATGATAGTGGTGCTTATCAGTCTCAAGGGGGGTGGAATGTCCGGAGACTAGCTCTAGGGACGTTACCCACTCCACCGTCGCTCCGCGCCGCTCCAAATACTTTTTCGCCGCTTCCTCTCGCGTGTCCGAGCATTCCCCCATTAACTGCACAGCAAGCGGTGGAACAACCCACAGCAGCAGCACAACAAGACACCATCTTACTCTTACCATTGAAAGTTCCTCGCCTCTTGGGCCAATCTCAAGTCAGCTTCTCGCGTTTTTGCATTGACTGGAGTGTCAAGCCGGGCGTAAGGTCTCAAAACCGAAAGTCGGCGGGTTGAGCGGCAATTCTCGTTCGGTCCCAAGCGGTTGAGGATGTGAGCTAGGTCACCAAACCAACACACCCAGGTTTCCCCCATGATAACCTGCCTTCGCATGTTTCCCTTGGCTTTCCGTCTACCCCTCTTTTCAGCCCAACGAAGACGGTCTGGCTTCCGCCGCGGCGCCCATGCGGTGCGCGGCGGGCATCGGCTGGCGGGGTTCCAGTCCGCGGCGCTCCGCGGCCTCTTCGGCGGGCGAGGGTCGTGGCGGGGTGTTCCGGCGGTTCGTCTCGGGAAAGGATTCCCGAGCTACGGCCGGCGGACGTGGCGGAGCTTCCCGGCGTTCCGGTAGCTTGGGACTCCGTCCCGAGATGGAAGGCACCT
>JBNJEM010000449.1:0-6691 GCA_051745935.1 Planctomycetota bacterium | reverse complement strand
ATGTGAGATCTTCAAACAACCGCAAAAAGACATTTATGCGCTGTAAAAGACGGGCCTGGAGACCCGTCCTACGCCGTCTTTATGCAACAATAGGGTATACTATCTTCCCCATTCTTTAGTTTAGCCGCCGTGGCCATGGATTCAACGCGTCGCGCGACGAAATATCACCGCGGATATTAAGCAGGTAAACTTAAGGTAGGAGGAAAAATGCGGGAAATGAGGGCCAATGGGTGGTTTGCAAGGGCCTGATTGCCGGACGCTGGGCCTTGGTCATAACCTGGTCCTCGCGAGGCCAGGGGAGGGGGATTTGTTCACTCCATGGGCACCTAAGAAGGGGCCGCCATTTTACCCGATTGAAGCCCCAAACCTGGACTTTTCCAAGATCAATTCATGCCGACCCAGCTGGCATCCGACGAACGGACGCCCGAGGCCGTATTCGCGGTCCCCTGAATTCGCGCGGGCCCCAAAATCGGCGATCTTCGGACCGCGCGAATGAAGCAGACCACGAATGTGCTTGTTCGGACGAATGTGCTTGTTCGGAGTTAGGCAGCTTCCTGGACGCCTTGGGGCGAAAACCTGAATGGGTTTGTTATGGCTTCTGTCTGGCGGCGGCGGGGGGAGGGGGAGGAGAAGAAGAAGCCGTCTTGGAAAGGGGGAGCAACGTTGGCGGAGCAGCCCACCATGCGACCCACCTCGGCCGATTTCCGCATCTTCAAGCGCGGAAGCGATAGCCAATATAGGGCAC
Organism: Planctomycetota bacterium; assembly: GCA_051745935.1. Taxonomy (GTDB): domain Bacteria; phylum Planctomycetota; class Planctomycetia; order Pirellulales; family Pirellulaceae; genus JBNJEM01. The sequence continues at coordinate 5,946 of JBNJEM010000449.1, read as the reverse complement.
GGTTTGGATATAATCGTGAAAGAACCCCAAGGCATGGCGAAGACGAGCGACATGCTCGTCCAACGTTTCCGGCGGGACCGGATGACGGCGCGTGCCGACTGCCTTGGCGATTCGGCGGCGAGTAAATGCGCGATACGGTCGAGCGGCCAGAAAGCGCAAGATGCGAAATTCGATGGGACGAAGATGGATCGTCATGCGTCCCAACTTCATCTCGTAGGAATAACGGGGGTCGACGTCCCGATGCCGTTCCTCGAACTCACCGTCGCACACGGCCGGTCGGCAGCCGAGCATTTCGGCAACGGCAACAGCGTGGCTTTCATGTATACGATCGTCATCCATCCCATCAACCCTCCTTGTTAGTATATGCCAGTGCCGGCCAAGAAGGAAAGGGCTGGTCGATACCCTTTGGTCGGGGGGTCGGGGTTCTCCGGCCCAGCCCGCGAGCGCCGCTCACAGGTCGAACGGTTGCGGCAACGCGAGGTTCAACTGCCGCCATGTGTCGCGATCCTGGGCCGCGCGGATCAGGGGGTGGAATCCGAATGTTTGGTATAAGCGGATTGCGGGGATGCGGGCGGTGGACGTTCGCAGGAAGACGTGCTGGTGACCGAGTTCGGCCATGCGGGTGAGCACGATGGTGAGCAGTGGTTTTGAGAGGCCTTGACCTTGGTAGCGGGGGATCACGGCGACCCAATGCAACCGGCCCCAGGGCGCGCCGAGAAAATCCGCTTCATACCAAGCCGTGGCTGTCGCGATGGGCCTGTGATTCGCGTTCAACAAAAAGCACTGGCGGGTGCCAAGTACTTCCGCATCCGTTCCAAACACCTGGCCATGCAAGCCGGGTGAAATCTCGGCGTACTTTTCGGCTTTGCGGTGAATATCGTACCACGCCTGCTCGTCCCCCGGTTCATACCACTTGCTGCCGTAACCTGCTGGCAATGGGTAATCCGGCAAGCCACGGAAGTGGTCCCGCTTCATCAATACTTTCGTGTTACGTCGGACGATATCATCCGTCACACGCAAACGCTCCTTCGTGCAAATGGGGAATTGCCAGTCACGGATATGTTATCAAAAAGCCGTAACAACACCATGGGCCTTCTCCAGCCGCCGAAGAAGTTGGGGGAACGTGACTCAATTCCCGGCTGTAAGATTTCCCGTAGTCGTTCACGGGTGCCGCTAAACGGCCTGGACACGCAAGGCCCGGATGGACGCCACGGGGCCGAGGCATTTGCACCTTGAAAAGTCTCCCCTCGAAATATGCGATGGAAGTGCGAACGTTCGCGGATATCAGTCTCTTGCTCGTGAACGGTTACGATTTCCCTTTAAGGGCACTGGCCAGTGGACGTGGAGAGGTGGCGGGCGATGGTACGCAGCAGTTTGGGGCGATCGATGGGTTTGGTGAGGTAATCGTCGCAGCCGGCCTGGCGGCATTTGGTGTCGTCTCCTTCCATGGCATGAGCGGTGAGGGCGAGGATGGGGCCGGCGTATCCGGCATCGTGAAGTTCTTGGGTTGCCTTATACCCGTCCATGACGGGCATCTGCATATCCATCAAAATGACGTCGAAGGGCGTGCCGGCCTCGCGGGCGGCGAGGGCTTTTTCACAGGCGATTTGACCGTTTTCGGCCACTGCTACCTCGGCGCCCGCCTTTTTCAAAACGAAGCTGATCAACCGCTGGTTATCGGGACCGTCCTCGGCCAATAGGATCCGGGCATCGAGTCGAACGCTGTTGGCTGGATCGAGCCGGGGCTTCGGCTTTGCTTGGTCGTTGAGTTGGTTTGGGTTTTCGACCAGAGCAATGCCTGCAAGCGATCCGGCGGACACGGTCACGCTGAAGGTGCTTCCCTTTCCCGGCATGCTAGTGACCGAGATGCTGCCACCCAGCGCCTCGGCCAGGCGTTTGCTGATGGTCAATCCCAGTCCGGTTCCACCATGCTTGCGCGTGGTCGACGAATCGGCCTGAGTGAAAGGCTGGAAGAGTTTGTCGAGTTGTTCCTCGTTCATTCCAATGCCCGTGTCGACGACGTCGTATTGCAGATACGGCGCACCCTCGCCGTTTTGCACGAGTTGAGCCACCACGCGGACGCTTCCCGATTCGGTGAACTTGATGGCGTTGCCCACCAGGTTGATCAAGATTTGCCGCAACCGCGTGGGGTCGCTTTGGACCCGTTCGGGCACGGCGCTGGCGTATTCGATTTCCAAGGGGATGTTCTTCGCTTTGGCGCGTACCTGCATCAAGCAAGCGACGTCGGCCAGGACTTGGGTCGGCGAGCAGGTCGTTTGTTCGACATCCAGTTTACCTGCTTCGATCTTCGAGAGGTCCAAGACGTCGTTGATCAATTGTAGCAAGTATTCACCGTTGCGCTGGATGGTCTCAATGGCCTCGACTCGTTCGGGAGGCGCGTGCTCGAGATCGGGTTCGGCGAGCAACAACTCAGCGAAACCGAGGATCGCGGTCATCGGGGTCCGAATTTCGTGGCTCATGTTGGCCAGGAATTCGCTCTTGGCCTGATTGGCGGCCTGTGCATTCTCATTGAATTCCTCCAAGGCCTGGTTGGCGGATTCGAGGGCGACGACGTACCCGTCCAGCTGTTCCTTGGACAGTCGCAACTCCTCCTCCGTCTTTTTCTGGTCGGACAGGTCGACAAACGTTTCCAATAGGCGATCCCGTCCACCGATGCTGACGCGGACGGCTGTCTTGAGCACGGCCAGGTGGTTGCCGTCGGGCAGGACAACGGTCTGTTGCCTGTTGTTCAGATTCTCGGCCCGGTCGAGAATGGGGCACTCGCCGAGTTGGGCGGGGCACATGACCGCGTGACATTTTCGGCCGATCATGGCCTCACAGTCTTGCCCGGTGACAGCGGCCGCGGCGGCGTTGGCCATCTCGATCGTACGGGTTTCCGGATCCACCACGATCACGCCCACCTGGACGTTGTCAAGAAGTTCCCTTTGAAACGCTTCCTTCTCCCGAATCGCTTCCTCGGCCAGGGTCCGCTTGGTCATGTGCCACCAGCCATCCATCAGCAGTTGCAGTTGGCGGACGTCGCTTTGTTCATATGGACCGGGTTTATTGCCGACACCCGCCATGGCAACGATTTTCTCGCCGTCAAGAACCGGGACATTCATGTGTCGGGACAGAGGCACGTGGCCCTCGGGGAGCCCACGCTTCAGCGGACTCGGCGCGGCGTAGTCGTTGGTGATCACTGGCTGACGTTGCCGAACCGCTTCGCCCCAGAGCCCGGTGTCCTTTACGCGATAGACGATTTGTTTCTCGGGCATGCTGCATGCCTGATGAGCTGATTCGGACCAGTATTTCAGCGATATCACACTTTCGTCGTCGTTTAGCATCGCCAAGTAGCCGATCTCGCTACCAGTCAATTGGATGGCTTGTTCGACGGTGTACGTCATGATCTCGTCATTGGACCGATGTCCCATGCGGTTGAGCGTTACCAGCGACTCCATTCGTTGCACCTCGGCGACTCGTCGCTCTTCCGCCCGTTTCCTTTCCGTAATATCGCGCACGGTTATCTGCAACACGAGCTCGCCGTTGATTTCCAGTTTGGTGAGCAGCACTTCCGCCGGGAACTCCTCGCCATCCAAACGCCGGTAGCGCCATTCAAACAGGTGGGAGCCGCGTTCCAGGCATTGTTTCATCATCCGGAGGACCTTGCGACGGGACAGCTCGCCATCGGGCTGATACTCCGGAGCCAGGTCAAGGGGCTTAAGGGTGGCCAACTGGGCCGCGTCCTGGAACCGAAACATCTCGAGTGCCGTGGGGTTGGCGTCGATGAACCGCGCGTTTTCGGGTGAGACGATAATCATCGCGTCCCGTCCCCCTTCGAACAGCGCGCGGAATCGGCCCTCACTCTCCCGGAGCCGTTGCTCGCTCTGCTTCCGTTCCGTTACGTCCCGGAACACGAGGACGGTTCCGGCAATTTCCCCGGAGGTGTCGTGAATCGGAGCGGCGCTGTTCGCGATTCGTCGGCGGCTGCCGTCGCGGCGAATGAGTGCCATGTCATTGGTCAGTTCGATGCTCTCGTGTGATTGCAGCACGGTTTCGAGAGCGTTGGGACAAGGCTCGCCCGTCTCGCCGTTGACGATGGAAAAGACTTCCGGAAGCTGTTTACCGCGTGCCTCCACGAGCGGCCAGCCGGTGAGCGATTCGGCGATCGGGTTCATGCGCGTGATGCGTCCCGTCTTATCCGTGGCGATGACCGCGTCACCGATCGAATCAAGCGCTGCTCGCAAATGCTCCTCGCTCTCGCGCAACGCAAGTTCCATGTGCTTCCGCTCCGTGATGTCGTCAATGGTCCACACCGCCCCTTTGGAAAGGTCGGGGGGGGCAATGGCCTGGCCATTGAACAAACACCACACCACATGACCGTCCTTGTGGCGGAGTGGATACTCCAATTGGACAACCTCGCGCTCCGCCAGACGCCAGTAGTACTTTTCACCGAATTCATGGTAGTTGTCCATGGAAAGGTGAAGCTGCTCGACCCCCTTGCCCACCAGCTCGGCGACCGTGTACCCCAGCATTTCGGCCGCGCGGCGATTCATCTGGGTGATAATCCGGTTCTCCAAGACCACGATGCCGACTAGGCTGGCTTGAAAGACCGCTGCTTGCCGGTCCAGGGTGCGTTTCAGGGTTCGTTCTATTTCTTGGCGCCGGCTGATATCCCGGGCCTGGGCGATCAGCAACGCTCTGCCCTCTGACTCAAAGGACTGAAGAAATACCTCCACGGGAATGACCGTGCCGTCCTTGCCTTGATGGACGGTTTCGATAATGCCCGTGTTGGTACCATCGTCGATGATCCGGTCGAATTCCTGGGCCAGCGACTCCCGGGTCTGGTGCGGTTTGATGTCTTGCGGCCCCAGCTCCAGCAGTTCCGCTCTCGTGTATCCGAGGCACCGGCAGGCGGTCTGATTCACATCGACGAATTGCATCTTCCGCCGGTCGATGAGGAATATCTGGTCCGCGCTGTGGTCCAGGGCGACGCGAAAACGATGAAGCTCTCGCCCCGATTCCGGCCCCTGGTGCCGCCGCCGGAGCAGGGACCAGCCGTAGGTCAAGCCAAGAACCAACGCCACGCTCCAACCCAAGGCCGCCGTTGGATCAAATGACGTCAGTACCAGCGCCACGACCACGGCAAGCGGCCAGAGCCAACGCCATCGGTTGCCCCCGATTCGTTGCCTTGTCCCGTGCTCCATGCCCCCCTCCGCGTCATGTCTGGCATTTTTCGCCCGTATTGCCCGGTGCGAGCCGAGTCGTTGCATCCGTAATAATCCATGCTATCCGACATGATCCATGCTATCCGACCCGCTCCGAAACGGCGTCTCGGTCCCAGCATGCTGGCCAGTCGGTACGCCGTGGGCGTTTGTGGCTTGCGGCGCGGTGCCCCGGCTAGCGGTATGTTATTTCCGAGAACGCCCAGTGATGGGAATGCCGGGGACGAGAAAACTGGAACGCCCTTACGTCACCTAGTCGAGTGTCTTCGGTCTCGGCGAGGACCGCTTCGACTACCTCGTCGGATAGCAGCCTATGCTCTTGACCGCCGGGGGAATAACCACTGCCCCCCCGTCCACTCAGATGGCCGCTTCTCATCATCCATTTCGGATTTTCGGGAACTTCTTCTTCAACACTACGTTACGATTTGGTCCGCATCGGAAGAATTCCGCTCGTTGCTGTCCGCGTCGATACCAGGCTCGCCCGGTGAAGTCCCACGTGCATGTCCGCCAATCGGCTAACGTATCACGGCTAAATGAGCGACCGCGATTCCGTACCAGCTGTCGGCTCCCAGAATCTTGCCCCGCACCAATAAGGCACCAAGCCCAAGCACCACGCACCCAGTACCCAGTACCCAGTACCCAGTACTCAGTACTCAGTACTCAGTACTCAGTACTCAGTACCCAGTACCCAGTACCCAGTACCCAGTACCCAGTACTCAGTACT